>DALZLW010000047.1:0-22387 GCA_032007425.1 Stenotrophomonas sp. | reverse complement strand
ACGCTGGGCGGCGTACGCCAATCGCAATCGGTGCTGCACACGTGGTCCGGCCTGGTCGTGGGCTGGGTACTGTTCCTGATCTTCATCGCTGGAACGGCCTCTTACTGGAAGGACGAGCTCACCCACTGGATGCAGCCGGAACTGGGGCGGCCCGCCAGTACCGCGACCGCGCTCGCCCAGGCGCAGCGGTTCCTCGCACGCACTGCACCTGATGCCCAGCGCTGGAGCATCGAGCTGCCCGATGCGCGCGGCACCGCCACGACCGTCAGCTGGCAACCAAAGGGCGAAGGCGAGCGCCGCCGTGGCCAGCGCAACCCCAACCAGGCCACGCTCGATGCCAGCGGCCAGCCGGTGCAGGCACGCGAAACCCGCGGCGGCAATTTCTTCTATCGCCTGCACTTCGACCTGCACTACGTGCCGGTGCTATGGGCACGCTGGTTCGTCAGCGCCTGTTCGATGCTGATGCTGGTGGCCATCGTCAGCGGCGTGATCACGCACAAGAAGATCTTCAGCGACTTCTTCACCTTCCGTCGCGGCAAGGGCCAGCGCAGCTGGCTGGACGGGCACAACGCATTGGCGGTGTTGTCGCTGCCATTCCACCTGATGATCACCTACACCGGCCTGATCACCTTGATGACGCTGTACATGCCCTGGGCTGTCGATGCGAACTATCCAGGCGGTCGCGATGCCTTCTTCGCCGAACTGTTCCCGCGTGCAGCCAAGGTCGAACCAAGCGGCATCGTGGGCACGCCACCGGATCTTGTGCAGGTGCTGCGCCGCGCGGAACTGCACTGGGGCGGCGGCCATGCCGCTTCCCTGCAGATCGACCAGCCCGGTGATGCCGGCATGCGCATCAGCGTGCGCCGCCAGCAGGCCGACAAGATTGCCGGCAGCGCCGACACGCTGGGCTTCGATGCGCATGGCGTGCTTATCGACGGCGCCGCCGCACGCTCGGCGGCGGTGATCACCCGCGACGGGATGATCGGCCTGCATGCCGCGCGATTCGCACCGACCACGATGCGCTGGCTGTTCTTCCTGTCCGGTATCGCCGGCACCTTGATGGTGGCCACTGGCCTGGTGCTGTGGACAGTCAAGCGGCGCACGCAGCTGCCCGACCCTGCCCGGCCACACCTGGGTTTCCGCATCGTCGAACGGCTCAACATCGGCTTCGTCAGTGGGTTGCCGGTGGCCATGCTCGCCTTCCTCTGGGGTAACCGGCTGCTGCCCGTCGACCTGGCCCAGCGCAGCGATGCCGAGGTCAAGGTGTTCTTCTACGCCTGGGCGGCCTGCCTGCTGCACGCGCTGCTTCGCCTGCCACGGCGCGGCTGGGTCGAACAGTTGGCGCTGGCCGGCCTGCTTGCCCTGGGCCTTCCGCTGTGCAACGTGCTCGCCTGGCAGGGCGGCCTGTTCACCGCGCTCGCAGCAGGTGACGGTGCGCGCGCCGGCATCGATCTTGGCTTGCTGGTGATTGGCCTGGGCCTGCTGTGGACCTCCCGCAAAGTGCAGCGGTATGTGCCGGCACCGCGCACACCACGCGCTGCCCGCCAGCCGCGTGCGGCGGCAGCGGCAAACGCCGCAGCGGTACCGGCGGCATCCCTCGCCGCCGGAACGGGCGAGACCACCCCATGATGGCGCTTCTCTCCCTGCTGCTGGCCGCCGTTGGCTTTGCCTGCCTGGCCCTTGCGATGGGGCGGCACCACCGCGATGTCACCGGCGCCGCCCCGGCACCGGTACGTCGCGTGATGCTGCGACTGGCGGGCATTGCCGCGTTGCTTGGCAGCGTGCTGGCCAGCATCGCGGCCTGGGGCCCTGCACAGGGTGTGATCGGCGGATTCGGTGTCCTCGCCGCCGGCGCCGGTGCACTGGTGCTCTGGCTCAGTTTTCGCAGCCCGGCCAAGCCGACGCCACGCCCGTCTTCCCATTCCTGACCTGAAGAAACCGACCATGATGTCCAACCCATCTGGCGCCCTGCGCCGAAACCCGCTCGCCTTGTCTCTGGCTTTGGCCGCAGCCGTGGCCCCCACCGTTGCCCTGGCACAGGACAGCAGCACCCCGACCACCACCGAGCTGGATCGGGTGATGGTCACCCGGCGCACCGAGGGCTACCAGGTGTATGGCACCAATACCGCCACCAAACTGCCGCTGACCCTGCGCGAGACGCCGCAGTCGCTGACCGTGTTCACCCGCCAGCGCATCGAGGATTTCAACCTCATCACGATTTCCGAAGTGCTGCAGCAGACCCCGGGCGTCACCATCCAGTCCTATGACAGCAACCGCACGCTGTTCAATGCCCGCGGCTTTGCCATCAACAACTTCATGTTCGATGGCATCCCCACCAATTACACCACCGGCGCCGGTGGCAACTCGATCCTCAGCGACACCTCGATCTACGAACGCATCGAAGTGGTACGTGGCGCCAGCGGCCTGGTCACCGGCTCGGGCAATCCTTCGGCGACGGTGAACATGGTGCGCAAGCGCCCGACCGATACCTTCCAGGCCAGCACCAGCCTCAGCGCAGGTTCGTGGGACTACAAGCGCGGTGAAGTGGATGTGTCAGGTCCGCTGACCAAAGGTGGCCGCGTGCGCGGGCGCTTCGTCGGCGCCTACACCGACAAGGAAAGCTGGGTGCGTTTCCAGCATGACAAGTCGCCGAGCCTGTACGGGGTGATCGAAGCGGACCTGACCGACAGCACCCGCCTGCGCGCCGGCATCGATTACCTGAAGACCGAATCCAATGGTGGTGCGTGGAGCGCCTCGCCGCTGTACTTCCGCGATGGCAGCCGCGTGCGCATGCCGCGCTCCTACAGTGCCGCTGCGCGCTGGAACGAATGGAACCGCGAAAGCACCAACTATTTCGCCACCCTGGAACAGCAGTTTGGTGCCGGCTGGAGCGGCCGCGTGGCATTCAACCACCGCGCCACCGATACCGATTCGCTGCTGCTGGCCGGATCCAACACCGGCAACTGGGCCGATGCGACCACCGGCCTGGGCCTGCGCATCGCCGACACCCACTCGGTGTCTGAAACCCGCGAAGACGCCTTCGATGCCTATGCGTCCGGCCCGTTCCAGCTGTTTGGCCGCAGCCACGAACTGGTGCTGGGGGTGAACCATTATGACCGTGACCTGGACACCATCCGCGCCGGCATCACTTCGCGCCCCTACAACGTCGCCGCCTTCCCCAGCATCTTCAGCTGGGACGGTAACATCGGCAAGCCGACCACGTTCAACTACGGCATCCCGTCGAGCACGGCCAACACCACCGAAACCGGCTACTACGCCGCGGTGCGGCTGAACCCGATCGACCCGCTGAAGGTGATTGCCGGCGCGCGCTATTCCGACTACCGCACCACCACCGACAACTACGACATCAACGGTGTATTCACCAGCCGCAGCGCGCGCAACACCGCGCACGAGCTCACCCCGTATGTCGGCGTCCTGTATGACCTGAGCAGCAGCATTACCGCCTTTGCCAGCTACTCCGATGTGTTCCAGGCCACTGCGCGGCGTGACATCAACAACCAGTTGCTGGACCCGACCACCGGCGGCAACTACGAGTACGGCCTGAAGAGCGAGTTCTTCGGCGGCCGCCTGTATGCCGCATTGAATGGCTTCTACATGAAGCAGGACAACGTGGCCGAGCTGGATCCCAATGGCGGCGAGATCAAGCTGCCCGACGGCAGCTCACCGTACATCGCCAGCCGTGGCATCACCACCAAGGGCGGCGAGTTCGAAATCAGTGGCTCGATCACCGACAACTGGAGCATGACCGGCGGCTACACCTACAGCTACAGCAGCAACCCCGATGGCAGCCGCTTTGCCAGCACCAGCCCGATGCACCTGGCACGCTTCAACACCACCTACAGCCACGGCCAGTGGACGGTTGGCGGCGGTTTCAGCGTGCAGAGTGAGATCTACCAGATGCAGCCGATTCCCACGGGCCGCTTCAATGCCAATGGCACCCCGATCACGGCCACCGGCAAGATGAGCCAGGGCGGCTACGTGCTGTTCGACCTGATGGGCCGTTACCGGATCAATGACAACCTCAGCGTCGGGGTGACGGTGACCAACCTGTTCGACAAGGTGTACTACCGCAATGTCGGCTTCTTCAATGCGGGCTACTGGGGTGAACCGCGCCGGGTGCTGTTCAACCTGCGGGCGAAGTTCTGATCTGCTGCCGGGGGCCTGCGGTTGAGATGACCGCAGGCCGGCCAGCGGCGTAGCATCGGGGGTGGGCCTGGCGGCCTGCCCCTGTTCTGTTCTGTTCTGTTCTGTTCTGTTCTGCAAGGATCTTGCCGATGCTGCGCCTCGCCCTGCTTTCCATCCTCCTGCTGCTGGTGCAGCCATTGGCACAGGCGCGCGAGGTCGCCGCGCCGGCCGCGCATGTCGACGCCGATGGCCCCTATGTGTTCCGCGACGGCGACCAGTTACGCGCACAGTGGATCTGCAACGACAAGGTGAGCACACAGACACTGGCGGCAGCGCCCGCCGGCACCGACATCAGGCCCGTCTGCGGGTATGAACGAGCCGTCCATGTGCTGCCACCGGCAGCGCCGACCCTGGCAGTGCTGCCGGCAACCCCGCGCATCGTCGCGCTGTCAGATATCCATGGCCAGTACGAACTGATGGTGCGGCTGCTGCGCGCCAACAACGTGATCGACGCACAGGACCGCTGGGCGTTGGGCACGGCCACCCTGGTGATCGCCGGTGATGTGTTCGACCGTGGTTCGCATGTCACCGAGGCCTTCTGGCTGCTGTACGGCCTGCAGCAGCAGGCGGCCGCGGCCGGGGGCGCGGTGCATTTCGTGCTCGGCAACCACGAAACCATGGTGCTGTATGACGACCTGCGCTACGTCAATGCCAAGTACCTGCGCAGCGCGCAGTTGCTTGGCCGCAGTTACCCGCAGTTGTATGGCAACGATTCGGTGATCGGCCAGTGGCTGCGCACCCGCCCGGTGCTCTTGAAGATCGGCGACACCCTGTTCCTGCACGGCGGCATCGCCCCGGAAGCCCTGGCCCTGGCGCTGGCCCCTGCGGCGACGAACGCGGCCTACCAGGCCTCACTGGGCACGCCCAAGGCCGAGGTGAAGGCCAACCCGGCCACGGCCATGTTGTATGACGGCAAGACCAGTCCGATCTGGTACCGCGGTTACTTCGATGGGCGCCTGGACAGCGCCGGCGTGCAGGCCGTGCTGGACCGGCTACAGCTCAGTCGCATCGTGGTCGGCCATACCTCGATGCCCCACGTCAGTGCCTTCCACGGTGGACGGGTGATCGCCATCGACAGCAGCATCAAGAAGGGCGAGAACGGCGAAGTGCTGTTCATTGAAGACGGCGTCCTCAGCCGCGGGCTTCTGGATGGCTCCCGGGTGCCGCTGGCCGAGGGCGTGATGGGACAGGACGATTGAGCCATGCGTCGCGGTAGGCGGAAAAGGCATGCGTGCCGCATGCCTTTCACCGCTGGCGGTCACAGGCGCTCATGCCAAACGCGCACCTGAGCAGCCATAGCTCGGGCCGTGTGGTGGTTCCGGCGCATCATCAAACAGCTGTTGCATCATTTCGTCCCACTGCACGCGATCGGCGGCGTAGGCTTCTACGGCGTGCTCATGGTAGCGGCGGTTTGCCGGCTTCGGAAAATCCACCACGATCACGCTTGCAGGTGCCTTCCCCTTCGCTGCACGTGCCGCGCCCAGTGCTTTCTGTGCTGCCGCACAAGCCTTTTCCGGCTTGACCGCCATGCAGCTGTTGCCAAACCAGTTGCAGGGAAGCATCGCTTTCGACGCCGCGATATCGCGCCGACTGGTTCCCAGAATGAGCCGCTCCGGCACCACCCCACTTCCGTCGGCATAGGCATTGAAGGCTGTCCAAGGCTGTGCGGGAATCAGCATTGCGACACGCAGGTCCGTCAGATTGAACGGCAACGCATACCCCGCTGCGCGCCCACCGGCCCGTGCAGCCACCACTGGATCGCTTCTGAATCGATTGAAGCTGGCGCCACCATCACCCAGTGCGTTGGTGATCATGTAAGCACCCGAACTGTGGGTAAAGATGCGTACCGGATGATCCGAGCCCAGATCGGACAGAATGCGCCTGAAGCCTTGCCCGGTACGCGGGCCGTTGAACTGCGCCTTGCTCCAGATACCGACACCCCATCGGTTGCCCTGCAGACCATCCCAATACACCTTCACGATCTGCGCTGATGGACGCCGTCTCTGCATCCGCTGAGCAACCGGGTCCATCCAGGCACTTGCCTCGTCCTGCGTGTTGTTGAATCCATGGACCAGAAAGACCAGTTCCTGCTGACGACTGCGATTGAGGCGGGCCACTGTCTCGTCACGGAACTTCGCCTGGATACGATCCCACGTGTCTGCAAAGTCCGCCCTCGGCGTGACCGCCGACGCCCTCAGCAAGGCCAACCATGCCGGTGACTGAAGCCGGGATTGGCGTTCGAAGTGCGCGCGCAGGGTCGCCACGTTGGCTTCAGTTACTTCGTGTCTGGGCAGCCCCAGGCCCAGCATGCCATCCCGATCCACCGGGACAGCGGCCGGCGGATACAGGTCGCCACTACGGTCAAGGAAGATCGATTGCTCACCTTGGCGGTCCTGAGCCGTGTAGATCACGTTCCCCACCTGCGCTTTCGCAGCCGGCACCACCAGCATGAACACCAACATCCATATCACACGCTTCATTTCCAACCCCCTTTGGATTGTGGTCCTGTAAAAACCGTGTCGCCGCATCGCGCGTGTTCAACCACCTGCGCCACAATCGGCCTGCGTCATCGTGACCTGCACCGTGCTGGCCGCGCAGGCCATCGTCCCAATGCGGATGTTGTCGCCAATACCCATGCAGCTGCCGCCGATGTAGTTGGCCTGCGAAAAAACGGCTCCCGCGCCGGTCGGTGTCCCTGGACAGCGGGCTTCAAAACGCACCCTGCAGCCTGTCCGCGCCGGTCGCGAAGTCTGCAGATACAGCACGTCCTTGCCGCCGCCGATGCAGGTCGTGGCTGAGCCACTGAAGCCAGTGCGCAGCGCCTGTTCAGCCTGCTGCAGCCCCTGCATGCGTGCTGCCTCGGCCTGCCGCTTCGCCTCGGTTGCCTCTGCAGCGACGCTGGCCCGCTGCTGCTCGGCGGCCCTGCTCGCCGACTGCTGACTGGCCACGCGCGCCTGCCGATCCGCCTCAACGGTGCGCGCTTGTTGCTCGCTGGCCAGGCGCTGGCGTTCGGCCGCCACGTCTGCGCGTAGTTGCGCCTCGCGTGCGTGGCTCGTCGCCACGGCAGTGCTGGCGCTGGATGCCAGGGGGGTCGCCTGCAGCTGACGCTGCTGCAGGGCCAGCTGCGCCTGGCGCTGGGCAGCCTCCTGTGCACGCTGCTGGCGCTGTCGTTCGCGGTCAACCGCTTCGGCCTCGGCGCGGATGCGGGCCAGGTTGGCATCCATCGCGGCCTTCTGTGCGGCACCCTTGGCAAGTTCCTCCTGGAACGCTCCGACACCGTGCGCCAGGATCTCCGCAAATCCCATCGGCGCAGGCGCTGGCGGGGCTTCGTCCACGAACGCATCGGCATCGTCATACGCGGCCGCCTGGCTCATGGCCACCGCCTGCTGACTGACCGCCTGCTGGTTGGCTTGGGCAGCACGCGCGGCTTGCTCCACCTTCGTCCTGTTACCGGCAATCCGTTCGCGCATCTGCTTGAGTTCATCGGCCGTCAGCGTGCGCGGGGTCCCCTGGGCGGACATATCCGGCCACAGCAGTGCAAGCAGCAGCCAAGGCAACACCAGACGAGCGTTCATGGCCTGCCCCTAAAAGCCAGTCGCCGCGGTCGGGTCGCAGCTCATCTTGAGGAACTTCATCGCGTATTCAATCCGGTCGGCGATATCCGGGTCGGCCGTGGAGAGCCGGAACGCGGCATTCGGTCCGACATCACCGTTCATCCGAAACGTGGCTGAAATCGTGTGTGATGTCAGCGTAGGACTGGTGCCTACGCGCCGTATGATCGAAGCATGGCCCCAGTGCAGATACTGCGGCGTGGTGTACACACCGGGAAACACAGGCATCGCACTGTCACCACGGTTGTAGTACACCCCATTGCTCTCCAGCACAATATTGCCGAAGTCGAGTCCGCGCACCGCGGTAACGCATGGCGCACTGTTGCCTTGGGCATCGACGGTATCCATGGCAGTGATACCGATCAGCAGGGTCGCAGGCGTGCCGTTGATCAGTGACACCATGCCCGGAACCTCCAACCACCGCCCGCCGTCGGCGCGGTTGTCGAAGAATGCGCGCAGGAAGGCCTGCGCCCCCTGTGCGGTCTGTGCTGGTTGTGCCTGCGCCGCAGATACGGCCATGGCGCAGGCGACCAGAACACCTGTCAAACGGACCGCGTTTGCTTCCATGAGATGCCCCTTGCGTTGATGGCCCAGCTGCGCGGCCGCTCCCCAGGGCGCGCGCATGACCCGGAGTATGCGAGGCAGGCCTGGCGCGGGAAGCCCCCATGCAGGACTTGACGATGCGTGCCTTGACGCGCTAGCGGCATCAGGCTGAGGGCAAGTCTGCCGTGGACGCCACCGCAGCCAGAAGGCGCATCAGCGCCGGCTGACCATGCTCACCTGTTTTGTCGTACACGACTTTCAGGCGGGTCTGCGCGGTCGCCGTGGAGACTCCCACCTGACGCGCGGCTTCTGCCAGATCCGGATGGTGGTAGAGCGCCTCGGCGATGGCGGCTTCGGCCGCCGTCAGCGGATAGAGGGTACGCAGCAGCCCGTTTAGATTACGCTGCACGCTGCCACCGACTGGCTGGATGAACAGGATGGCCGCGCCGCCCCCGCTCATTTCCAGTCTTGAAGGCAGCGGATGGACACGCGCTATGAGCACTGCCCGCCCGTCACGTCCGTACAGGGTCAGTGCGCCAGCGTGCCGACCTGTGGTCGCCCCTCTGCACGCCAACACCAGCAGCTCGCGCAGTGCCTTGGGGCGTTGGCATGCCACCAGCGATCGTTGCTGCAGCATCACGATGTCGCCAGCGGCGATCAATTGTTCGCCCGCAGGGTTGACGGTAAGCACCCGCTGCTGTGCATCCAGCACCATCATGGCCGTCGGCAGCAATGCGGTAGCGGCCTCCAGGCTCTCGACCTGTTGCTGCAGCCAGCTCATCTTCCGTTGTATGGCATATGCATTTACCCAATGCGGCGTCAGTGCCCGCAACACCTCCAGCTCCGAGGCCGTGAACGCCGCAGCGCCCACCGCACGGCAGATGGACAAAGTGACCGAATTGCTGCCATCAAAGTGTCCCACCGAGGCCACCTGTTGGCCGACATCCAGCCGACGGTAATGGCGGTTGAAAGCATCTGTTCGCTGCATCTGCTGGCGGGGCAGCAGATCGTCGCTGTTGATGACCACCCCCTTAGCCAGTTGCGGCACGACCCGGGTGATCCACGGGTCATCACGCAGATCGTGCTCGGCCAGCACGCGTTCCAAGGTTGCCGTGTCGATGCCGTGGGCAATCGACAGTCGGCCACGGCCGTTGGCCACATCGTGCCCGAGCACGGCCACCATGCTCGCACCGGTTGCCTGCGCCAGCAGGACATTGACGTGCTGAAGCTGCCCGGGGTCAAGGACCGAGGCATACAACGCCTCCAGCAACGCCGCCGGCAGCGGCCCGGTCTGGGTCTGCACGTCCTTCATGGTCCGGCCCCCTGCGCGGTCCACCCTGGCATGGCCGCACTGTAGCAGGTAGGGCCGGCACTGACGGATGGCGAGTGCGACCATGTGTCGCACTACTTCGCGGCGCCCAGCTGCCCGGCCACGCCTGTCCTACAATGCCCGCGTGCATCCAGCCCTTCTCCACCGCAGCCTGCGCCTGCTGGCGGTCATCGCCATGCTGTTGATCGTGCTCGCCCCGCTGGTGAGCCGCTGGATGGCGCATGGCGGTTCGCCCGCCCCTGGTGAATTGGTGCATGCGCTGCCTGCCTCGGCTGCAGCGCAGCCGCAGCCGCACCACGGCAGTCATCATCAGCATGGCGATGGTCATGCGCCGGAAGCCACGCTGTCCAACGCATACGTGCACCCCGCAGCCGTCGCCGAGCCCGTCGAGCAGCCGCTGCACAGGGCGCACCAGACGCAGCACGCTCACGAGTCCCACCCAGCACAGCACACGCAGCACACGCAGCACCCACACGAGGCACATGACCACGGCGGCGCCGCAGGCCAGGACCCGCACGCCGGCCATGACATGGGCGTGGACTGCGACTACTGCCTGATTGCCGCGCGCATGGTCAGCCTGCTGGTGGCGGTGCTGCTCGCCCTGATCGCCTGGCAAGCGCCGCACTTCGCGCGCACCGGCGCCCTGCCCTGGCACACCCGCATTGCCGTCGGCCACCTCGGCGCCCGCGGGCCACCACAGCCCGCCTGACCGTCGGCGCCCATCGTGCGCCACTGCCTGCCGGTTCCATGCAGCTCCCGCACCTTGGGATGCGGGCATGCCGGCACGTCCTGATCTCCGCACTACCCGTCCATTGCCGGGTGGTGCCGCTTGCTGTGACCATGACCCAGAACCTTACCCACACCCCGCTATCGCTCAGCCTGGCCAGTGCGCTTGGCTGCCTGTCCCTGTTGCCCCTCCACGTCGCTGCCCAGGATGGCACTGCACTGACCCTGGGCACGGTCCAGGTAAGCAACAACGCCTCTTGGGAGCGCAGCGCACGCACTGTCTTCAGTTCCGTCGACGTGATCGGCGGCGATCTCCTCCAGTCCCAGCGTGTCGAGCACAGTTGGGAGTTGCTGATGAATGCTCCCGGCATCCAGGTGACCCAGTTCAAGATGGGAACCGATGCTGGCCGCTTCTCGTTCCGCGGTTTCAACGGCGAGGGCCGCATCAACGCGATTAAGCTGCTCATCGATGGCATTCCCAGCAACGATAACGCCGGCGGCATGCCTTACCTCGATGCGGTCTGGCCACTGGATATCACCGCCATGGAAATCGTGCGCGGCACCAATGACGCACGCCATGGGCTCAACGCCATCGCCGGCGACGTCAACGTGATCACCCGTCAGGGCGGCACGGATGGCCAACTGAGCGTCACCGCCGGCAGCTTCGGCACCCAGGACCTGCAGTTGGCCAAAGGTTTCGAGCACGGGCCATGGTCACAGAATTATTTCATCGGCTGGCGCCAATCGGCCGGCGAGCGCGACCATGCCGATGCCACCCAGCGCAGCTTTTCCGGCAAGTGGTTCTACACCGACCCGGATGGACACTGGCGCGGGGGCCTGACCACGCGTTACTACAAGAACGCAGCGCTGGAAGCGGGTTATCTGAGTTACCCGCAGTTGCAGGGCGATCCGACCCAGTCTCCTGATTACGCCCGCGACGACCGCAGCGAACGCCAGACCTGGCAGAGCGCCTTGCATCTGGACGGCCGCATCGGCGATGACTGGACCTGGACCGCCAAGGCCTACCAGAACGACTACCGCAACCAGCGCTGGGTCACCTTCACCGAGGGCGGCGCGCAGCAGGAGCGCTTCAACGATGAAACCCAGCGCGGCCTGATCCTCAACGCCACCTGGCGGCCCAGCACTGCGCTGGCAGAATTCATCGTCGATGCCGGCGTGGACGGCCAGTGGCAGGACAACATCGCCCAGCGCTTCCGCACCGTGCAGCGCCAGCGGCAGGCAACCCTGCGCGACTGGGACTTCGATCTGGACACCCGCGGTGCTTACGTACAGGCTGTCATCCGCCCCATCGACCGGCTGAAGCTGGTGCCGGCCTACCGCGTCGATCGCATCGACGGCAGTTTCATCGATAGGTCTACGGGCGCCACGGCGCCGGTGTACGACTACGGGCTGATCAAACAGCCAAAGTTCAGCGCTTCTTATGCCATCAGCAAGGCACTGGTGGCCTATGCCAACTGGGGGCGCACGTTCCAGATCGGCAGCGGCAATGGGGCCTACCGCATGCAGCAAGGCAACCTTGCGCCGTCAATCAACGAAGGCTGGGAGGCTGGCTTGAAATGGTCTCCGGCAGCAGGCCTGCAGACACGCGTCGCGGTGTGGGAGCAGACTGCGTCGGACGAGGTGGCCACTATCCTGGGCGTCAACGGAACCATCGGCAGCAACGAAATCGGCAACGTGGGCAGGACCCGGCGCCGCGGTTGGGACCTGCAGGCGAACTGGCAGCCAGATGCCCGCTGGCGCGCCTGGGCGTCGTATTCACGGCAGAAAGCCACCATCGACGTGCCCGATCCCAGCGCACCGGCTACCCGCGGTCGGCAGATCGAGAACGTGCCGAACTGGCTGGCCAGCGCGGGCGTGGCGTTCAGTCCCGTGCCGGCGTGGACCTTCAGCGCCTGGGGCAATGGCCAAGGCGATTACTACGTGGAGCGCAGCAACACCCTGGGTCGCTACGGCGGCCATGCACTGCTGAACCTGAGCGCCAGCTACCAGCTGGATACGCGCAACCAGCTGGCGCTGCAACTGAAGAACGCCACCGATCGTGCCTATCTGTACGCCTGGTATGACAGTGGCTCATCGGGGTACTCGCCCGGTGACGGCCGCGCGCTTTACTTGACCTGGACCCGGGAGCTGTGAAGTGAAGGCCGCGACCGCTTCGCCCGCCGTGGACCGCCTGCGCTTCTACCGTGCAGTGTGGCGCTGGCATTTCTATGCAGGTCTGTTTGTCTTGCCGTTCATTGCGTGGCTTGCACTCACCGGTGCGGCGTACCTCTATCAGAAGCCGATCGACCGCTGGGTGCATGCGGGATTGAAAGTGGTTGCGCCCTCCACGACGAGGAGCCTGCCCAGCGCCAACATCGCCGCGGTACAGGCGGCAAGCGGGGGCACTGTCTTCCGCTACACCACGCCAGAGCGCGCCGACGGCAGCGTGGAGATCGGCGTCATCGACACCGAGGGCAACCGCCAGATGTACTACGTGGATCCCGCCACCTCACGGGTACTGGGCCACCTGCCGGAGAAAGGTACGTTTTCCGGCGTGGTCCGCCGGCTGCACAGCCTGGACCTGCTGGGCACGCCGGCCAGCGCCCTGATCGAGATTGCTGCCGGCTGGGCCATCCTGCTGGTCGTGACCGGCGTCTATCTGTGGTGGCCACGTGGGCAGAGCGGTGGCATCACCACGGTGCGCGGTCAGCCTGGCCAACGCCTGTTCTGGCGCGACCTGCATGCGGTGACCGGGGTCTGGGTCGGCTTGGTGCTGCTGTTCCTCGCGGTGACCGGCATGCCGTGGTCGGTGGTCTGGGGCAAGCAGGTCAATGCGTGGGCCAACGGCCACGACTACGGTTACCCGGCCGGCGTGCGCGTGGACGTGCCGATGTCGCAGCAGCGGCTGTCCGACACGACCACCCCGGCTTGGTCGATGCAGCACGCGCATCTACCGATATCGGCCACGGCGCACGCCCATCACGCAGCGAAGACCGGGCATGAGGGGCACGAGGGGCACGAGGGGCACGGCGGCAGCATGCCGTGGGACCTTGCCCCGCAAGCCGGTGCCATGGGCATCGATGCCGCCCTCGAGAAAGCTGCGCGACTGGGTCTGGCACCCGGCTACAGCATCAGCCTGCCGCGTGGTTCCACCGGGGTGTACAGCGCCTCGGTCTATCCCGAAGCCGTGGCGCAGCAGCGCGTGGTGCATCTGGACCAGTACAGCGGGCAGGTGCTGCTGGACACGCGCTACGCCGACTACGGTCCACTCGGACGCGGCTTGGAATGGGGCATCAACGTGCACCTAGGGCAGGAGTACGGCACGGCCAACCGGCTGTTCCTGCTGGTCGCCTGCCTGGCCATCGTGCTGCTGTGTGGCAGTGGTGCGGTGATGTGGTGGAAGCGCCGTCCGCACGGTGGGCTGGGCGTTCCGCCCTTGCCCCGGCAGGGCCGCAGCGTGGCCGGCGTTTTCACGCTGCTGTGCCTGGGCGGCCTGCTGTTCCCCTTGGTCGGCGCGTCGCTGCTGCTGGTCGGGCTGCTGGATTTCCTCGCCACGCGCGGCTGGCGTACCCAGCCAGCGCCCTGATCCCTTGTTGGTCGATCGCCGGGTGGGCATGCCGGCGCCGCTTCGTGCGGCGCCGGCTTCGTGCTCGATGCCGGGTCTTCATGGCCTTGGCCAGTGGGTGCGCAGACATCCGCGCCCCGGACTGGCCTTCGGGAGCCGGTGGATCGCGCGGACCTTCGCACTGGGCGCAATGTAGATGAATGTTCTCAGCCAGGTTCACGTACATCCAATACCCTCGCTGTCTCGAAGTCCCAATATCGACCGTGCCACACGTCGCATTCAAACGGGGGCCGCAACCGGGTGGTCATTGCTCAGCGATGGCGGACGTACGCTGCGATCAGTGCATCCAGGAAACCGAAGAGTTTCTGGTTCATGTCATCATGCTGGTTGGCGCGTAGTGCGTCGGGCTGTTGGACGAAGCGCCGCCCATTCAGTGCACTCAACGCTGGCGCCGACGCCGCAATCAACAGCTCGACCAGCTCGGGCGTGAATTCCATGTGGCACTGGAACCCGTACACCAGTGGACTGTACTCGACGATCTGTCGCGGACAGCCCTCGCTGCAGGCCAACACCTTGGCGTCGCCGGTCAGTCCCGGCATGTCACCGTGCCAGTGGCCGACCGCCAGCTTACTGCCGAATCCGGCGAACTTCGGGTTGGCCTGGCCTTCGGGTGTCATCTGGATGGGAAACACCCCGATCTCCGTTTCCGGGCTGCGGTCGTGGCGCGCACCAAGAGCCTCACCGATCAATTGTGCGCCCAGGCAGACGCCGACCACCGCCCGGCCCGCATCAATGCATTGGCGGATGAGCGCGCACTCGACGGCGGCATCAAAATGTGGACATTCGGCGGTGGTTGTTGACGGTGATTGCGGACCACCGAGCACCACCAGCAGGTCGATGCTGTCCGCGGCGTGTGGCAAGGGCTCGCCTGCATACAGGCGCGAAACGCTGGCCGTGTAGCCGCGCGTCTTAACCCAGAGCTCGTACGCGCCCGGGGCCTCGAAGGATTCATGTACAACGAAATGCACGTTCATGCGTGTTCCTCCGGCAGCTAAGCGGATCAGGGAGAGGGATGGAGCATGCCGTCACGGCTTCGCGCATCGCCCGTGACCAGAGGGCCAAGCACGCGCGCCAGAAACTGTGCGCCGGCCGCGTCGATGGTCGAGATCGTGACGCGCAGGCCATGCGCGGGCGCGTCCACGCCGAACGCTTCGCCCCCGCGCAGCAGCCAGCCGTGACGGGCCGCGGCGAGCACGGCCTGCTGGCTGTTACCCGACAGCGGCACCCAGACATTGAGCCCATCGGCGGGCAGGGCCACGGCAATGCCTTCAGCGGCCAAGGCCTCGATGAGGGTATGCCGGCGCACTGCGTAATCACGACGGGCGTGCTCGAGTTGATCGGCGATATCGCTCGACGACAGACAGGCAGCCACTGCATCCTGCAGCAGGTGGCTGACCCAGTTCGTGCCCGGCGCCAGGCGCAGGCGCAGCCGCTGCGCGGTGTGCGCATCGCAGGCCACGAAGGCCAGGCGCAGGTCCGGCCCGAACATCTTGGATACCGAACGGATCAGGGCCCAGCGTCGCACGGTCGGTGCGATGACGTCGTGGTAGTCCGTGACGGCCAGCCGCGCGAAATGGTCATCGGCGATCACCAGGACGTTCGGATAGCGCGCCAGCACCCTGCGCAGTGCGGCTGCGCGCGCGGCAGTAAGACTGCATCCCGTCGGATTGTGCGCACGCGGGGTCAGGATCACCGCCTGCGCACCCTGTGCCAGCGCGTGCTCCAGGGCCTCGACCTGCATCCCTTGGCTGTCGACGGCGACGCCGACGGCCTGCATGTCGAGCAGTCGCAGTGTATTGATGCTGCTGATGAAACATGGGTCTTCCACGACCACCCTATCGCCCGCGGTCAGGTGGGTGGTCAGCAGCCGTTCCACGGCATCCACTGCGCCATGGGTCAGCACCAGTTCGAAACCCTCGGGGCAGTCGCCCGTGCACCAGTGACGCCCCTGCGCTTCCAGTTCCGGATCAAGGACGGCTTCTCCGTACAGACGCGGGTGATAGGGCCGGCGGCTCAGCGCGGCGTGCATGTCCGGCAACCAGACCGGGTTGGGGTTGCCGCCGCCGAGGTCGCACAAGGGTGAACCCGGCGCGCTGCCCTCCTGCTCGCCAGCGTCGGCCTGCGCGCGGATGACGGTACCCAGCCGTCCTTGGGTCACCGCGATGCCGGCCGTGACAAGACGTTTATAGGCCGTCGACACGGTATTGCGATTCAACCCCAGAGCGAGCGCCAGGTCGCGCACGGTTGGCAGCGCCTGTCCAGGGGGCGCCGCACCCGTCTGCACCAGCGAACGGATGTTCTCGAAGAGTTCTGCAGCCGTCCTGCCGTGGATTTCCATGCTGCTCCATGACATGATCTGTTTTGTCATAGGACAATAATAATCGAGTTCCCGGGGTGCGTGCACTACTCACCCGTCCACCCTCCCGACCAGAAGGCCGCCCCATGAGCACTGATGCATCCAACACCCTGACCCGGCACGACCAACACGGGCACTGGCCGCAGGCGCAGAGCGTGGCGGCACTGCGGGATAACCTGGAATCCGTCCGTGCTCGTATCGCCACCGCCTGCGCACGCGCCGGACGCGATCCCGCCGAGGTGCGCCTGCTACCGGTCAGCAAGACCAAGCCTGAGGCCACTCTGCGTCTGGCCTATGCGGCGGGCTGTCGGCAACTGGGGGAGAACAAGCCGCAGGAGGCCTATCGCAAGTGGGAAGCCATGGCCGACCTGAGCGACCTGCAGTGGTCGGTGATCGGTCACCTGCAGACCAACAAAGCCAAGCTGGTGGCGCGCTTTGCAAGTGAGTTCCAGGCACTGGACAGCCTGCGGGTGGCCGAAGCCCTGGAACGTCGCCTGCAGACGGAAGGGCGTGCCCTGGATGTGTTCGTGCAGGTCAACACCTCCGGTGAAGCCAGCAAGTACGGCCTGGCACCCGAAGAGGTCCTCGCGTTCCTGCGCGCCTTGCCGGCGTTCCCGGCACTGCGCGTGCGCGGGTTGATGACGCTTGCGGTGTTCTCGGCCGAACCGCAGCGCGTGCGTGACTGTTTCGCACGACTGCGCGGGCTGCGTGATCAACTGCGCGATAACGCTCCTGCTGGCATTGATCTCGACGGCCTGTCGATGGGCATGTCCGGCGATTACGAAATCGCCATCGAAGAAGGCGCCACCGTCGTGCGCGTCGGCCAGGCCATTTTTGGTGCGCGGGCACTGCCCGACTCGCATTATTGGCCGTCGGCGGGTCAGGAAGCGAACTGACGCTTGACGGGTCATCAGCGCCTTTTCCGCGGCATCACTTGTGGCAACGCGCGACATACTGGTCCATACCCCGCATTGAGCGATTTGGGCAATGGCAAGTCCCTGAGCACCCTGAGCGTTCAGCCTTCGAGGGAACGAGTTCGGTGTGTGTCGACGCGCTCTGACCTGAGACCGAACCAGCACAAGGCACTCACGGCGAGAAGGAGTACAACCGAGATGCCGATTGAAACGCGCATGCCGTGCATGAAGGCTTCTGGGTTGGTGTCCCGGGCCAGATAGCCGAATACGGCGACTCCCAGCATCCCGCCAATCTGCCTGGCTGAATTGAGCACTCCGGATGCAATGCCCCCTCGTGAGGCATCGACCGAGGAAAGTGTCGCGTTGGTCATCGTGGGCACCAACAACGCCGTGCCACTCGCCGCCAACAGCATCGGAACCACCAGAAGCCAGTAGCTACCGTCCACCTCAACTCCGATGAGCATGAGGTAGCCCAAGGCCGCCAGCGTCAATCCCAACACCATCAAAAGGCGAGCACCTATTCGCGTGATCAGCCGCCCAGCCAGTACATTGACGGCCATCAAAACAACGGTCATCGGAAGGAAAGCAAATCCCGTCAACTGCGGTGAGAAATGCTGCTGGATCTGGAAGAAAAGACTGAAGAGAAAGATCATCCCGTAGTAGGCAATGTTTACAACCACACCAGCGCATGAAATGACCGCGAACGTCGGATTCCGGAACAGTTCCAGCGGCAACATCGGCGAACCGCCACACGCCTGCCTCCAGATGAAGCCCAGTGTGGCAACCGTGGCCAACAGAAAGCCACCGCGGACCACGTCATGCGCCCAGCCCAGTGCTGCGGCCTCGGTCAATGCCACGGTCAGCGAGCCCAGCGCCAGGATGGCCAATCCTTGACCCGTCCAATCGAGGCGCCTCAGATGGCTGCCTTGGCTGGGTGCCACATAACGAAACGTCAAGTAGATTCCGATCAGGCCGATGGGAAGATTAATGAGAAAAATGCTGCGCCAACCCAGGTGCGTCACCAGTACGCCGCCCAACACGGGCCCTGCCGCCAATGCCATGCCCCCCATGGCGCCCCACCAGCCCACGGCACGGCTGCGCTGCTCCCGATCTGGAAAGGCTTGCTGCAGCATGGCCAGGGAGTTTGGCACCAACAGCGCAGCCCCTAGTCCCTGGATCCATCTGGCTGCGGTCAGAATCGGCAGGTTCGCACTCACACCACAAGCGACAGATGCCAGGGTGAAAAGCACGAGACCCACGATGAAGATGCGCCGGGCACCCAAGCGGTCACCAAGCGCACCGCTGGTCAGAAGCAGGGCTGCAAAGGCCAGTGTGTAGGCATTGATGACCCACTGCAGCCCCGTCACGTTGGTGGCGAAATCATGGCGCAACGCGTCCAGTGCGACGTTGACAACACTGACGTCCAGCAGCACGACCACAAAGCCAAGCGCGGCGGCCAGCAGCGTACCGCGCGGAGAAGAGAATGACGATGACACGGGAAGCACCTGATCAACCTTGGAGCAGCGCATGCTAGGGCGTGGAGGTATCGGCGAATACTCCCTAAAATCGCAAGAGATACTGGAGAAAACGCACAGATGTTCGACTGGGAGAATTTCCGCCATTTCCTCGCGGTCGCCCGTACCGGCACCTTGTCGGGTGCCGCGCGCTCGCTCCAGGTAGACCATGCCACCGTCAGCCGTCGTCTAGCAGCATTGGAAGCGGAGTTGCAGATTGCACTCGTGGAGCGCCTGCCTCGGTCCAGTCGCCTTACCCCCATCGGCATACAGGTCTACGCCCACGCAAAAGCCATGGAAACTTCGGCCTTTGCCGTCGAGCGCCTGGCGCGTGCCAGTCATGAGCCAGTGACAGGAAAAGTAACGCTCAGCGCGCCTCCTGTGCTCGTGGCACATCTTCTGGCGCAGCAACTCGCAGGCTTTCGTGCTGAGCATCCTGCGATCCAGCTTTCCGTCTCGGCACAGGCGCACCAGGTTTCGCTCAGCCGCCGTGAAGCAGATGTCGCGCTTCGACTGGTGCGCCCGAAGGAAACCAGCAGCGTGGTCCGCAAACTCGGAGAGATGCCTTTTGCCTTGTATGCCAGTCCAGATTACGTAGCAGCACAACGCGCTGAAGATTGGACGTTCATCGCTTATGACGCACAGTTCGCAGAGATGCCGCAGCAGCGCTGGCTGCTGGAGATTGCTGGCAATCGGCTCGTCGGCTGTGAACTGAGTGATATCAGCAGCCACTTGGCGGCGGCACGTGCCGGCGCCGGTGTTGCCGGCCTGCCCTGCTTTCTGGGCGATGCTGATCCCGGCTTGGTACGGCTGGAGCAGGAATGCCCGCCGTTCTCGCGCGATATCTGGCTGGTCGTACATCGCGACCTACGGCGGTCCGCCCCGGTACGCGCCGTCATGGACTTCGTGGCCAATGCGGTCACGACGAAACAGGGACTAGGCCTGGAAACGCCAGCTTCCAGCGCAGGCTGCCGACGTACACCTGCGGGAGACAGCTAACGAAAAACGCCCGCTGATCCATGATCAACGGGCGTCTTCTTGCATCTGGCGGAGCGAGAGGGATTCGAACCCTCGATAGAGCTTTTGACCCTATACTCCCTTAGCAGGGGAGCCCCTTCAGCCACTCGGGCATCGCTCCGGGGTTTTTGCCTCGCTGGTGGTGTGAAACACCTCAGCGGGGGCGCAAATAATAGCTTTATTCGTAGCGAAAGGTAAAGCCTTAATCTGCAGAATTTTCACTTCCATGCGCGCCGTCGTCACCGCGCTGGATACGCTGGAAGATCTCTTCGCGGTGCACGGCCACGTCCTTCGGTGCGGTGATGCCGATACGCACCTGATTGCCCTTGACGCCGAGCACGGTCACGCTGACCGAATCGCCGATCATCAGGGTTTCGCCAACGCGGCGGGTCAAGATCAACATGTTTGTATTTCTCCAAGGAACCGTGTGGAAGGGTATCCCCCACCGGCTTGGCGGCCCTTGCGGAACCGGCCCCACGACAAAGGGAAAAGATTGGTAATGGTACCGTCAGCCCTCCCGCCGCTACAAGCGATGGGAGGGCAACGGTTCATCCAAGGCGGGGGGTCACCCAGGCAACCACGGCCGCCAGGGCCGAGGCAAGGGCGGGCCCGTCCTCGCCACCACCCTGGGCGAGGTCCGGGCGGCCGCCGCCCTTGCCCCCGGTCTGACTGGCCACATGGGCCAACAGTTCCCCAGCCTTGACCCGTCCCATTGCACTGCCGTTCACCCCGGCGACCAAGGCGGCCTTACCGTCCTGTGCCCCGGCCAGCAGGATGACGGCGTCACCGAGTTGCTGTTTCAAACGGTCAACAGCGTCACGGAGGGCCTTGGCATCAAAGCCTTCCAGACGCGCCGCCAGGACCTTCACGCCGGCAACGTCAACCGCCTGGCCGGCCAGATCGGCAGTGGCGCCAGCAGCGGTCTTGGCCTTGAGCGACTCCAGCTCACGCTCCAGTTGTTTCTGGCGCTGGGCCAGTGCGCGGATCTTCTCCACCACGTCGGCAGCGCTGCCGCCCAGCAGGCTCGCCGCTTCGGCCAGACGCGCCTCTTCCTCACTGACGAAATCGAGCGCGCCCTGCCCGGTCTGCGCTTCGATACGCCGCACGCCGGACGACACACCGCCTTCGGAAGTGATCTTGAACAGGCCGATGTCACCGGTGCGGCTGACGTGGGTACCACCGCACAGTTCGGTAGAGTAGTCACCCATCTTCAACACGCGTACGTTCTCGCCGTACTTCTCGCCGAACAGCGCCATGGCGCCGAAGTCCAGCGCTTCCTGCATCGCCATGTTGTGCACTTCCACGGCGTTGTTGATGCGCACCTGGGCATTGACCTTGCGCTCGATGATCGCCAGTTCCTCGGCCGTGATCGGCTGGAAATGCGAGAAGTCGAAACGCAGCCGGTCAGGCGCTACCAGCGAGCCCTTCTGCTGCACGTGGGTGCCCAGCACTTCGCGCAGCGCCGCATGCAGCAGGTGGGTAGCCGAGTGGTTGAGGATGGTGGCGCCACGGCGTGCCGCATCCACCTGTCCGGCCAGCACATCACCCAGCTTCAGGCTACCCTCGGCAAGGGTGCCAACGTGGCCATGGAACTGGCCCGCGAACTTCTGTGTATCGGTGACGCCCAGGCGCACGCCGGCCGCGCTCAGCTCGCCGGTGTCGCCGACCTGGCCGCCGGATTCGGCGTAGAACGGGGTCTGGTCGGTGATCACGATCACCGCATCGCCAGCCTGTACGCTGTCAACCGATCGGCCGTCCTTCAGCAGCGCCACGACGGTCAGGCCATCGGCCTGCAAGCGGTCGTAGCCAAGGAAGCGGGTCGGGGTCAGCGTGGCCACCAGCTCGGCCGAAAGCGTCACGCCTCCACCGAACTTACCGGCGGCACGCGCGGTTTCGCGCTGGTTTTCCATGGCCGCATTGAAGCCGTCCATGTCCACGACCATGTCGCGCTCACGGGCGATATCGGCGGTGAGATCGACCGGGAAGCCATAGGTGTCGTACAGACGGAAGGCGTCAACGCCGGGAATGACGCCATTGCTGACCTTGGCCGCCACGTCGTCGAAGATCTTCATGCCCGAGTCCAGCGTTTCGGCAAACCGCTCTTCCTCGGCCTGCAGCGCACGCACCACGGTGTCGGCCTGTGCCGGCAGCTCGGCATAGGCCTGGCCCATCTGATCGACCAAGGTGGGCACCAGCTTGCTGAAGAACGGCTGGCGTACGCCCAGCATCCAGCCATGGCGCAGGGCGCGGCGGATGATCCGGCGCAGCACGTAGCCGCGACCTTCATTGGACGGCAGCACGCCGTCGACGATCAGGAAGGAACAGGCGCGGATGTGGTCGGCGATGACACGCAGCGACTTGTTTTCCAGGTCGCTGGTGCCGGTAAGCTCGGCAGCTTTGCGGATCAGCGCCTGGAACAGGTCGATCTCGTAATTGGTGTGCACGTGCTGGAGGATGGCCGCCAGACGCTCCAGGCCCATGCCGGTATCAACGCACGGCGCCGGCAGCGGCACCAGGGTGCCGTCGGGCTGGCGGTCGAACTGCA
>DALZLW010000046.1:0-22426 GCA_032007425.1 Stenotrophomonas sp. | reverse complement strand
GCGCAGCCGGGCGGCCGCCGGGTGGCTGGGTGCGATCACCACGCCGACCCGTTCGGCGCCCAGCTCATGCACGTCCCAACCGGCCGGCCAGGGGCCGTGGGCCAGCAGCAGCACGGCGTCCAACGCCGCCTGCTCATCGGTAAAACTGCCATCCAGCGCCGACCACTGCAGGGCAACACCGGGCAGTGCCGCCTGCAGCGCTGGCAGGCGTGGAATCATCCACCGCGCCAGCACGCTGCCACTGCAGCCCAACACCAAGGTGGGGCGCGTGGCCGGTCGGCGCAGGTCGCGCACGCACCGGTCGATGTCGGAAAAGGCCTGCTGACAGGCCTGTTGCAGGCGTTGTCCCGCCGGGGTCAGGGCCACGCCACGGCCAGCGCGCTGCAGCAGGGCCAGACCCAGGTGGTCCTCGAGCAGGTGGATCTGCCGACTGACCGCGCCGTGGGTGACATGCAGCGACACGGCGGCCCGTCCCACCCCGCCGAGGCGGGCGGTGGCTTCAAAGGCGCGCAGGGCGTTGAGCGGGGGTAACTGCAGCTCTGACATGTCAGTTTTTCTAACGTGAATGGTCAAATAATACCGATATTCCGGGAGGGAATGGTGCGCTAGAGTGTCAGTCTGTGTTGAATTGACGGCGCCCAGAATGTCCGCTTCCCCGATTACCGATTTCCACGCCTTCCCGGATGCCAAGGGGCATTTCGGTCGTTACGGCGGCAGCTTCGTTGCCGAGACCCTGGTCGGTCCCCTGCAGGAACTGGCACAGGCCTATGACCAGGCGCGTCAGGATCCGGCCTTCCAACTGGCCTATGACCGCGACCTGGCCCATTACGTGGGGCGGCCCAGCCCGATCTACCACGCCAAGCGTTTGAGCGACCAGATCGGCGGCGCGCAGATCCTGCTCAAGCGTGAGGACCTGAATCACACCGGCGCCCACAAGATCAACAACACCATCGGCCAGGCCCTGTTGGCGGCGCGCATGGGCAAGAAGCGCATCATTGCCGAGACCGGCGCAGGCCAGCACGGCGTCGCCAGCGCCACCGTCGCCGCCCGGCTGGGCCTGGAGTGCGTGGTGTACATGGGCGCCACCGACATCGAGCGGCAGAAGATCAATGTCTACCGCATGAAGCTGCTGGGTGCCCAGGTGGTCCCGGTCACGTCCGGCTCGGCCACGCTGAAGGATGCGCTCAACGAAGCGATGCGCGACTGGGTCACCAACGTGCAGGACACTTTCTACATCATCGGCACCGTCGCCGGGCCGGATCCCTACCCGCGCATGGTGCGTGATTTCAATGCCATCGTCGGCCGCGAAGCGCGCGAGCAGATGCTGGCCGAATACGGGCGCCTGCCCGATGCCATCAGTGCCTGCGTTGGCGGTGGCAGCAATGCCATCGGCATCTTCCATGCGTTCCTGAATGACCCGGGTGTTGCCCTGTACGGCGCTGAAGCGGCAGGTGATGGCATTGAAACCGGACGGCATGCCGCGTCCATCGCCGCCGGTCGCCCCGGCGTGCTGCACGGCAACCGCACCTATGTGCTGTGCGACGACGACGGACAGATCATCGAAACGCATTCGGTGTCGGCCGGCCTGGATTACCCCGGCGTCGGCCCGGAGCATGCCTTCCTGGCCGACAGCGGCCGCGCCACCTATCTCGGCATCACCGACGAAGAGGCCCTGCAGGCCTTCCACCTGCTGGCCCACGCCGAAGGCATCCTGCCGGCGCTGGAATCCAGCCACGCACTGGCCCAGGCGATCAAGCTGGCCCGCGAGCGCCCGCGCGACCAGATCGTGCTGTGCAATCTTTCCGGTCGTGGCGACAAAGACGTGCACACGATTGCTGCCCGCGAAGGCATGGTGCTGTGATGGGCGTCGTCGACTCCGCCACCGCTGACGCCGCCACCCAGGAGCTGCCCCCGATGTCCGTTTCCCGCCTCGATGCCTGCTTCCAGAGCCTGCGCACGCAGGGCCGCAAGGCCTTGATTCCATTCGTGACCGCTGGTGATCCCGGGCTGGAGGCTACCGTGCCGGTGATGCATGCATTGGTCGCCGCCGGCGCCGATGTGATCGAACTGGGCGTGCCGTTTTCCGATCCGATGGCCGACGGCCCGACCATCCAGCGCAGCTCCGAGCGCGCGTTGGCCCGCGGCGCCGGCCTGCGTTACGTGCTGCAGACCGTGGCGGCGTTCCGGCAGACCGACGCGACCACGCCGGTGGTGCTGATGGGCTACCTCAACCCGGTTGAGATCCACGGCTACGACGCTTTCGCGCGGGCCGCCGTAGCGGCGGGCGTGGACGGCATCCTGCTGGTGGATCTGCCGCCGGAAGAGGCGGACGAGGCGCTGCAGGCCTTTGATGCCGCAGGTCTGGCGCTGGTCCTGCTGGCCTCGCCGACGACCAGTGCGGCGCGCGCCGAGACCTTGTTGGGGCTGGCCCGTGGCTATCTTTATTACGTCAGCTTCGCCGGGGTCACCGGTGCATCGGAGCGGCTGGACAGTGCTGCGGCCAGTGCCCGCCTGCAGGCGCTGCGGCAATCGGCCACGGTGCCGGTGGTCGCTGGTTTCGGCATCAAGGATGCTGCCAGTGCCGCGGCCATGGCCGCCCAGGCCGACGGCGTGGTGGTCGGCAGCGCGCTGGTGGCGGCGTTGGCCGACGCCGTCGATGCCGTCGATGCCGCAAAGCGCGCGTCTGCCTTCCTGGCCCCGTTGCGGCAGGCGCTGGACGTAGAGGCAGCACGGTAGCGCCGGGCCATGCCCGGCCAGCGCAGCGGCAAACGCCGTCCGTACCGCCAACGCACGCTACCGTACTGTCACTGGCGGCTGTAGCGGCCACCCGGCAGGGATGCACAGGCCACGAACGCCTGAGCTAGACTGTCGGCCTTTGCGGCCTCCGGGCCGCCCTGAACGGAAGTAACCGCCCGCATGAGTTGGCTCAGCAAGTTGATGCCGTCCGGCATCCGCACCGACAACGTCCCCAGCAAGAAGCGCAGTGTCCCCGAAGGCCTGTGGGAAAAATGCAGCAGCTGCGGCAGCGCGCTGTATGGACCGGAGCTGGAAGAAAACCTGGAAGTGTGCCCCAAGTGCGGCCACCACATGGCCATCCGCGCGCGCAAGCGCCTGGCCGCGCTGTTCGATGAAGGCAGCACCACGGAGATCGCCGAGAACCTGGGCCCGACCGATCTGCTCAAGTTCAAGGACCAGAAAAAATATGCCGACCGCATCAAGACGGCACAGAAGAACACCGGTGAATACGACGCCCTGATCGCCATGCGTGGCCTGCTCAAGGGCCGGGCACTGGTGGCGGCCTCGTTCGATTTCGCCTACATGGGCGGCTCGATGGGCTCGGTGGTCGGCGAACGCTTCGCCTTGGCCGCAGAAACCGCGTTGCAGATCGGTGCGCCGTTCGTGTGCTTCTCCGCCAGTGGCGGCGCGCGCATGCAGGAAGGTCTGTTCTCGCTGATGCAGATGGCCAAGACCTCGGCCGCACTGGGCAAGCTGCGTGAAGCCGGCCTGCCGTATATCTCGGTGCTGACCCACCCGACCACCGGTGGCGTCTCGGCTTCCTTTGCCATGCTGGGCGACATCAACATCGCCGAGCCGCAGGCCCTGATCGGCTTTGCCGGCCCACGCGTGATCGAGCAGACGGTGCGTGAGAAGCTGCCCGAGGGCTTCCAGCGTTCAGAGTTCCTGCTCGAGCACGGTGCGATCGACCAGATCTGCGACCGCCGCGAAATGCGCGACCGCCTGGCTGAACTGCTGGCCATGCTGCGCCGCGAGCCGGCCCACCCGGAGGTCTGATGGCTGTCCGCAAGTATTTCGGCACCGATGGCATCCGCGGTCGGGTCGGGCAGGGGCCGATCTCGGCCGATTTCGTGCTGCGCCTGGGAAATGCGCTCGGTCGTGTGCTGGTGCAGCAGCGCAAGGGCAACCGGCGCCCCACGGTGGTGATCGGCAAGGACACGCGGATTTCCGGCTATATGTTCGAAGCCGCGTTGGAAGCCGGCCTGGTCGCAGCGGGCGCAGACGTGCAGTTGCTCGGTCCGATGCCGACTCCGGCCGTGGCGTTCCTGACCCGCACCTTGGGCGCCGATGCCGGTATTGTCATCAGTGCCTCGCACAACCCACACCACGACAACGGCATCAAGTTCTTTTCTGCCCGCGGCGAGAAGCTCGATGACGCTACCGAAGCGGCGCTCGAGGCCGAGTTGGATCAGCCATTCGCCACGGTGGATTCGGCGCAGCTGGGCAAGGCGATGCGCGCGCGCGACGCGGTGGGCCGCTACATCGAGTTCTGCAAGGCCAGCGTGCCGCGTGACTTCGACCTGCATGGCCTGAAAGTGGTGCTGGATTGCGCCCATGGTGCGACTTATCACATCGCCCCGCTGCTGTTCCGCGAAATGGGCGCCGAGGTGATCACCATCGGTGCTGCCCCGGATGGCCTGAACATCAACGATGGCGTGGGTTCGATGCACATCGACAACCTCGCTGCCAAGGTGCGCGAGGTAGGGGCTGACCTCGGTATTGCCTTCGATGGCGATGGCGACCGCGTCCTGATGGCCGATGACCTGGGCCAGCCGGTGGACGGCGATGACCTGCTCTACGTGCTTGCACGTGCGTGGAAGGCCAACGGCCGCCTGCATGGACCGGTGGTTGGCACGTTGATGACCAACTTCGGTCTGGAGCCGGCGCTGCAGAAGCTGTCCATTCCATTCGTGCGCAGCAATGTCGGCGACCGCTACGTGCATCAGGCACTGGTGGAAGGCAATGGCGTGCTGGGCGGCGAGACCTCGGGCCACCTCCTCTGCCTGGACCGGGCCACGACAGGCGATGCCATCGTCAGCGCGCTGCAGGTGCTGGAAGTGCTGCGCGCTAGCGGTCAATCCCTGCGCCAGGCCTTGCAGGCGCTGAGCAAGGTGCCGCAGCAGACGGTCAACGTGCGCCTGGGCGAGGTCTCGGCCAAGGCCACGGTGCAGGCCGAATCGGTGCAGGCAGCGCTGGTGCAGGCACAGCAGGCGGTCGCTGGCCGTGGCCGGGCGTTCCTGCGTCCCTCGGGCACCGAACCGGTGGTGCGGGTGACGGTGGAAGCCGATGACGCCACGCTGATGTCCACGACGCTTGAGCGGCTCTCCGCCGCGGTCAAGGCCGCTGCCGCTGCCGCTTGAGGCTGGACAAGGGCTGTGACGGTAACGCCGGGCCATGCCCGGCGGACTTGGCTCGTGCCGCGCTCCGCGCTCGCCGGGCCATGCCCGGCGCCCGCCGTCCATCACGGTCCGGGAATCATTCCTTTCTTCTTCGCCTTGAACCGATTGAACAGCGGTGCAAGCAGCGGGTTGTAGCTGTAGGCGATGCGCTTGCGCAGCCAACTGGCGGGCCGATCACGGATGGCGAAGCGATAGATGTGCTCCGGGTCGCCGCCGACCCGATTGCGGCCGAACGGGTGCGTCGTATGCAGGTAACGGAACCCGTGCGCGCGCGCCAGCGCCACGTGGTCCTCGTCGAAATCCCCGTACGGCCAGCACAACGTATCGGACACGTTGCCCAGGTGTTCCTGCAGTACCTGCCGCGAGATGGCCAGGTCGGCATCCAGGCCGGCGCGACGTTGTGCCCGGTCCAGGTCCTGGCGACGCAGCCAACGGATGTGGCTATGGGTATGGCAGTGGATTTCAAATGTGCCGTCGGCGATGGCCTCGCGCGCTTCGCTCCAGCGCATCATGACCTCGTCGTGTGCCTGCCGCTCGAAGATCGCTGCCTCGCAGCCGCGGTGATCGGGGGTGGTGGGCAGAGCTGCGCCTTCCATGCCGGCGTGTGGCCGCGCAGGGCCTTCCCCCATCCAGCCGGTGACCACGAATACGGTGGCACGCATGCCGTATCTGCGCAGGATCGGGTAGGCGTAGACCCAGTTGTCCAGGTAGCCATCATCGAAGGTGATGACGATGGATTTGCGCGGTACCGGCTGGCCCGCCAGGAAGCCGGCGTACTGATCCAGGCTCAGGGTGGTCCAGCCGTCGGCCGCCAGCCAGGCGATCTGGCTTTCGAAGTTTTCCGGTGACACGGTGATCATGCCCGGCGACGGGCTGACATGGTGGTGCATCAGCACCGGCACTGCGGTGGCATCAGCCATGGCCGCGTTCCTCCAGCCATTGGTGGTAACAGGTTTCGGTAGCCTGGCAATGGCCGGTCGGGGTGAAGCGCGGGTCTTCGTGCATCCATTCCCAGCCCTCACGGCCCATGCGCTGGCGCAGGGCAGGGGAGTCGATCAGGGCGCCCAGCGCCTCGGTCAGCGCGGCGGGGTCAGCCAGTGGCACCAGCATGGCGTTACGGCCCTCCTGCACCATCTCCGGTACGCCGCCGACACGCGTGGCGACGATCGGCACGCCGACAAAGGCGGCTTCGAGGAACACTGTTCCCGCCGCCTCCTTGTGCGTGGCGAGGGCGAATACGTCAAAACCCGCCATCAGGCGTTGTGCGTCGGCGCGGTAGCCGAGCAGGTGGATCTGTTCCTGCAGGCCCAATGCCCTGATCAGCGCGATCAACTGCTGCATCACCGGCTCGCCATCACCGACGATGAGCAGGTGCAGGCGGGGGTTGGCGCGGCACAGTGGCGCGATGGCGCGCACCAAATCCGCATGGCCTTTGGGCTCGCGGAGCACGGCGACACAGCCGACCAGCACCGCATCATCGGCAAATCCCAGCGCGCTGCGGACTTCGGCGCGCGCCTCCTGCAGGCAGCGCCACGGGTCGTCCTTGCGTTGGTCAGTCCACTGCGGTGGTACGGCGATGGGCGGCACGATGCCGATGCGTGCGCTGCAGATGCCGCGTTCGGTCAGCAGCTGGCGCACATAGTTGCTCACCGTGACGACGCGGTGCGGAAGGACGGTATACGTCAGCAGGGAGTTCACCGGGCTCATCAAATGGCGCGAACGTACCACCAGCGGGGTGCCGGCGAGGCGGGCGCCGGCGGCGGCGATCAGGGTGTCGCGGCGACTGGTGGTGTTGACCACGTCATAGCGGTGGCGGCGGACCAGCTTGGCCACCTTGCCGATGCCCCCCAGCAGTCGCGCCAGGCCGCCCATCTTCAGCCGGTGCACGGTGAAGCCGTCGTCCTCGGCGAGGGCGCCGAGACGGGCACCGGGTTGGCAGAGCAGGGACATCTCGTGACCGCGGGCGCGCATGGCCTGCAGATGCCGGTAAACATAGATTTCCTGGCCGCCCATGCCCATGGCGGCTTCGGTGTGGAGGATGCGCAGGCGGCGTTGTCTCATGGCGTTGCTGGCCGGAAAGGAAACCGTGGTCGGGCGCATCGCATGGGGGGGGGCTGGGATGCGGGTCGCGCATTGTATCCGTTTATGTCAATGTGTCGCGGCTGACTGCCGTGCGATCTGTCACAATGTTCAGCGGGCCCACAGGAGATCCAGCTGGGCCGTTTGAGACAATGACCAGAACGCCATGCCAGGAAACACCGTGAGCCAGATTCCAACCCTTGATATCACCCGTTTTGACACTGATCGCGACGCGTTCGTGGCCGAACTGGGGGCCGCCTACCGTCAGTGGGGCTTCGCCGGCATTCGCAATCATGGCATTTCGCAGGCGGACATCGACGGGGCCTATGAAGTGTTCAAAGCCTTCTTCGCCCTGCCGGAGCAGGTCAAACGCGCCTACCACGTGCCGGGCAGTGGCGGCGCGCGCGGCTACACGGCGTTCGGCGTGGAAACGGCCAAGGGCTCCCAGCACTTCGATCTGAAGGAGTTCTGGCATATCGGGCGCGAGATCGCCGACGACTCCAAGTACCGTGATGTCATGGCGCCGAACCTGTGGCCGAGCGAAGTGCCCGGCTTCCGTGAGCGTGGCTATGGCCTTTACCAGGCACTGGACAACCTCGGCTCACGGGTGCTGTCGGCGCTGGCGCTGCACATCGGGCTGCCGGAAGACTATTTCGCCGACAAGACCAACTTCGGCAATTCCATCCTGCGGCCGATCCACTACCCGCCGATCACCACGGACGACATCCCGAACGTGCGTGCTGGCGCCCACGGTGACATCAATTTCATCACCCTGCTGGTAGGCGCCAGTGCTGCCGGGCTGGAAGTGCAGTCGCACGACGGGGAGTGGGTGCCGTTTACGTCAGATGCCGATACCATCGTCGTCAACATCGGCGACATGCTGCAGCGCCTGACCAACCATGTCTATCCGTCGACCATTCACCGCGTGGTCAATCCTCCGGGCGAGCTGGCTCGCCAGCCGCGCTACTCGGTACCGTTCTTCCTGCACCCGAATCCGGACTTCCTGATCGACGTGTTGCCTTCGTGCATTACCGAAGCCAATCCGAGCCGGTACCCGGAGCCGATCACGGCGCATGGCTTCCTTGAACAGCGTCTGCGTGAAATCAAGTTGAAGTGATTCGCGCCTGCATGAGCTGAGCGAAGGCCGCCGCAAGGCGGCCTTTCGTCGTTATTGGCATTCATATTGCGTGTACAGCATGCAATATCGGCTGTGTCCTATGTTGAGCAAGTAACGAAATGGACATTCTTTCGTCACTGCTTTTTTACGACGAATGAGTCCGATGAATCGGCTTCCCTTGGCTTCTGCAATGCGGTGTTTTACCGCAGTTGCACTCATGGTCTGCGCAGGCACCAGTCTGGCCAGCGGCATGCAACCGCTGTCTTCCGTTGTGCTGATCCGTGAGGCGGATGGTGAAGGGACGATTGCGGTGCGCAACACCGATAATGATGTCTCCCTGCTCTACACCGCCATCCAGGACCTGCCCGGCGAAGAGGCGTTTCTGGTCATTCCGACCCCGGTGGTGGCGCGGGTCGAGGCAGGCGAAGAGCAACTGGTGCGTTTTGTCTATCAGGGTCCGCCCATGCAGACCCAGCACATGAAGCGTGTGACATTCGAAGGTGTGGGTGCGGCACTGGAAAGCGACAAGCAGGCGTCGGTCGGCGTGGGTATACGCTATGACCTGCCGATGCTGCTGCACCCCAAGGGCCTGGCCGACAACGACGCGCCTTGGAAGGGGCTTGCCTGGACGCGCGAGGGCTCGCAATTGGTGGTCCGCAACGACACGGCCTATGTCGTTCGGTTGCAGCCGCAGGTGCAGTTGGAACCGTCACAGACCAACGTGAGCTTGCCGCGTCCCTACATCCGCGCCGGTGAGGTACCGCGGCTGGACACTCAGGCGCCGGCAACCGATACAGAGGCCGTCATCTACCCGGCAAGCCTGCAGGGCTTTGCGATGCCGGCCTACCACGCTGCGATCAACTGACTGCCATGCGACACGCCTTCCTGACGCGTGAGCGCGCCAGTGCAAGGCAACCGATTCCGCTGCCGCTGGCGCTCAGCATCGCGCTGGCCATGCCGACACCGGCGATGGCCACTGAGGCGCGCTTTGATCGTCGTGCGCTGGAGCAACTGGGCTTGGATCCAGGGCTGGCGGATGTGTTTGCCAAGAGCGCGCGCTTTGCGGCCGGCCCACAGTTCGTCGAGGTGACGGTCAATGGCGCGGCGCGCGGCAAGGCCACGATCCTGATTGATGACGCTGGCGATGCCCGACTGACTCCGTTGGCCATGGAGGCGTTGCGTCTGCGCACGACCGCCGCACTGGCGGATGACGCGGCACAGGCCGGTGCCGCGGTGACCGATCTCTGGCCGGGCGCCATCGTCAAGTTGTTTCCGGGCAAACAACGTATCGAGCTGGTCCTGCCCGCCGATGCGCTGGTCGTTGCAGCCACCCCGCTGCAGTACAGCCGCGGTGGCACGGCGGCAGTGCTCAACTACACCGTTTCCGCCAACAGCTTCGTGGTGGGTGGCCGCGAGCGGAACACATTCAGCGCGTACACGGAAATGGGCTTCAACACCCATGACTGGGTTGTACGCGGCACGCATTCGCTGAGCCAGCGCGAAGGGCGCACGCGGAGCCGGTTCGGTACGGCCTATGCGCAGCGCAGCCTGGACGATCAGGCGTTGTTGCTGCAGGTCGGCCAGTTGGGCATGGCCAATCCGCTGTTCGCTGGTGCGTCGTTGCTCGGGATGCAGTTGCTGCCCGAGACCGCGCTGGCGACGGGTTCAACCGTCGTTGGGCCGGTCGTGGAAGGCGTTGCACTGAGCGAGGCGCAGGTGGAAATCCGCCAGGGTGATCGCCTGTTGTACACCGCCCTGTTGCCTGCTGGCCCCTTTGCATTGTCTGGCTTTCCAGTGCGCGATTCGGGCAGTGATCTGCATGTCACGCTGTATGAAGCCTCTGGCGAACGCAGCTTTACCGTGCCTGCCATCGCCAACGACCGGCGTGGGCCCAGCGTGCCAGGGCCGACCTTCACTGTGGGGCGCCGTTATGAGCCTGGCCGTAGTGGGCAGTCATCGAACGATAGCAGTCCGGTACTGGCGGGCAGCGCCTCTGCGGCCCTCGCTGGAGGTCGTGGCATCGTCACCACCGCCGGTCTGGTGAGTGATCAGTACTTTGGGCTGGGATTCTCCGTTGGTGCCGACGCAGGTCCGCTACATGTGTCGGGTGGGAGTGTCCTGAGCCATCAGCACTCGACAGGACAGCTGGGGTTTCGCAACGAGTTGCGGCTGGGTGCCTCGGGCGAGCACGTGTCGTGGCGGCTGGGCGTCGACCATCGCAGCGCCGATTACCGTGATTTCCTGGAAACGTCATGGCGTGATGAGGCGTCGTTGCAGTGCGGTGCACGATGGCAGGCGGTCGCCGGCGTCGGTGTGCGTGCGCGCTGGCTTGGCTCGTTCAATGCCAGTTACCTGCCCAGCCATAGCTGTGAGAAACGTCATGATGAACGGTTCAACGTCAACTGGTCGCGTCGCGTGGGCAGGGGCACAGTCAATGCGAGCCTGCAATCAGTGCTTTCGAACAACCGTGCACAGGTGCGTAGCGATCGCCGCTTCTATCTCACCTACACGGTGCCGTTACAGGCCGGTGGAATCTCGGCAAGCGCCGAGCGCAGTGCATGGACGCGTTCGGTCCGTGTCGATGCCGACCATCGTTTCAGCCCCAGCGTCAGCGCGCGCGCAGCGGTGGCGCAGAGTGACAACGGCGGTGCGCCATCACTGTCGGCGGGCGTCAATCTTCGCCCACGCAACGTCTCGGTTTCAGCCAGCGCCACCCGTTCTGACAACGCGCGCAGTGTCAATGCGCAGCTCAGTGGTGGCATCGCGGCCGGCAGGGACGGTGTCGCATTCTCCGCGAGCCGCGTGCAGGACACATTCGCTTTCGTGCGCGTTGACGGCGGACCTGGTGTCCGCTTGACGTCGGCGGGAAGTGAAAGCTGGACCGATCGTCGCGGGCTGGCGCTGGTGCCGGGCGTGTCTGCGTACCGTGATACCCGGGTCCAGGTAGACGGACGCAGCCTGCCGCGTTCGGCGGATGTCTCGCAGGGGGTGCAGACGCTGCAGTTGAAGCGCGGTGCAGTGGGCGCGGCGACCTTCCGCCTGCGCCATGCACGTCGCGTGATGGCGCACGTCACGTTCAGCGACGGCGCCCAGCTGCCATCGGGTGCGTCCGTGTATGGCGACGGCGCCTTTGTCGGGGTCGTTCTGCCGCAAGGGCGGGTCTACCTGCCGGACTACAACGCCGATCAGATTGTCGAGGTCCGTCTATCGCAGGGCGAGCGCTGTGTGCTGCAGATGGAAGAGCTGGAAACAACGAGAGAGGACAGCTTCCTTGAGAACGGCCGTGCCGTCTGTGTGGTGACTGCAGCGACTTCAACGGATGACGGCGCGCAACGCTGAAATTCAAGGCATGACGGTATGCCGCTGCCAAGGAATGGTAGAGACCCCTGCGTGCGCGACCGTCAGGCGCACGTTCTCCGCGGCAAAAAGCCGCACTTTGAAAGGAACCACCATGAAAAAGAGTCTTCTTGTTTCCGCAATTGCCCTGGCTGCCGCACTTCCGGGGACAGTGCTTGCAAGTTCGGTTGGCAACAGTGCCACTCTCGAAGTCACCGCATCGATCACCGTTGCATCCTGCTCCATTTCGCTGGACGACGAGGGCGCTGCGGTACTGCCCAGCGTCGGCGTCGAAACGCTGAGCAAGACCAACATGAACTCCCTTGGTGAGAAGGATATCGGCCTTAAAGTGACCTGCCAGGCCGATACACCGTTTGCCCTGCAGGCATCGGACGCCTATGCAGGTGCCGTGCCTTCCGGCCTTGGTGCGTTTATTGGTAATGGCGCCGCCGATACCGACGTTTTTGCTTTCGATGCCAAAGGCGGTGACAACATCGGTGGCTACACCATCGAGCTGACTGACGCCAAGCTGGACGATGCGAGCACCTCGATGTTTGAAGGTGCTACCACGACAGGCTCGTGGGCTGCAGCCAAGCGTCTGCGTCCGGGTTCGCACTACGTGAGCTTTGGCGTTGATGGCAACGGCGTAAAGGCTGCGAAAAAAGCCGATGTGAACCTCAAGGTCAAGGGTGCCATGGTGGGTACCGATGGGCTCAATCTGGCGACGACGACTACGCTGTCCGGCCGTACCACCATCACCTTGGTCACGCTCTGACCTGCTGACGTTGGAGCAACAATGAAAAAGACCATCCTGAGTCTGGCCGCTGCCGCGGCGTTGGCTGCAGCCAGTGCCGCGCAGGCCGCCGAGACTAGCAATCTGAATGTCAAAGTCGAATTGGCGGTGAGCGCGTGTTCGATCAGCCTCGACAAGGACAGCATTGATCTTGGCACGCTGAAGTGGGTTGATATGAAGGACACCGGGTTCAACGTTCTGCCAGGTGCAAGGGTCAAGGTGTCTGTCACCTGTTCGGGTGACAGGACATTTGCAATGCGTATGGATTCAGGCTCCACGGATCCCGCGCTTGCAGGTGCTGCCGAGGCGGCACTCGCTGGCACTGCTGACAGCGAGGCGTTTGCCATGCCGATCAATGGCGAAGGAAGCCATGGTGCCTACGTTTTTCAGCTCACTGATGCAACGGCTGACAATGCCGGTGTGACGTTCATCGGAAACGCGACGGCTGACGTTGATGCTGTGTGGACGGCGACTGACAAGTTGGCTCCCAATACCTATGTGGCGGTGGCAGGAGACGACCAGCTGCCGAAGCGGGTCAGCGAGCTGGTTGCGTACATGCAGGTGCGTGCGGCGCTGGCAGGGCGGGAGAAGCTCGACCCGGCTACGTTGGAATCAATCAGTAACCGGGTTGTACTGAGCCTCAAGATGATCTGACCGGTGACAGGGCCTGTCGCAGGAATCTGCGGCAGGTCTCTTCACTGCCCTTGGTCGCGCGGCGTACGTATCTGGAGCGAAGGCGGTGATGGCTGGCCATGGATCGCCATCGTCAGGCGCCTCCTTCAGTTGTCGCTGCTATGCGCGTTCTTTGCGGTCACGCACCGCATGCAAACAGGAATATTCATGAATAAAAACGTAGTGATTGCCGCGCTGGCGCTGGCCAGCGTCTGTCCGTTGACGGCGATGGCGAACACGTCCTCGCCCTCGGCCACTCTGACCATGACGTCGTCCGTTGAAGTTCCCTCCTGCGAGCTTGAGGTGGGTAACGAGGGCAAGGCTGTTCTCGGTGGAATTCGTGTCGAGGACCTCAGCGCGGACAAGGTGAACCTGCTGGGCACGGCCAGCGTTGATCTGAACGTGAGGTGCGGCACGAAGTCGATGATTGCGCTGTATCTGACTGACGGAAATCCCAACACGGCTCCTCCAAGGTTGGGGACCACCATCGCAAGTGGCGCCACGGATAGTGACGTGTTTGGATTCGGTGTCACCAGCAAGGGCAATATCGGTGGCTTCTTGATCGAGTTCACCGACATGATGCAGGACACGTCGAGGGCGGTCGCTTTGCGCGCGCCATCCGACACTGGGGCGTGGCGCGTGTCCTCACTGGCGAGGCCGAACTACTACACGACGTTTGGTACTTCCGGCGGCTTGGGGCGAATGCGTGAGGCGACGGTCACCAGTGGAAAGATGACCATCCGGGCTGGGATCGAGGCATCCCAGAATATTGCGTGGAGCGAGCTTGAAGAGCTGAAAGGCCGCGCCACGTTGACGCTGTACAACCTGTAAGTATCAATTTTAGGGTCATAAATGAAGTACTATGCTGTAGGGCTCATGGTCGTTGCGGGACTGCTCGCGTCTGCCTCCGTACGGGCGGCCAATGATGCAAACCTGGACGTTTCTGTACAACTTGTCGCGCCGACCTGTTCGTTGAACTTCAGTCAATCGACGGTGGACATGGGGTCACTGGAATGGGAGAAGATGGATCGGACCAACTTCAATGTCCTGGCGCCGGTGGACCTCGGGCTGGAGGTTAATTGCGCGGCGGCGAGAAGTTTCTCGCTGCGGATGTCCTCCATCGATGAAGGTATGCCGGCTGCTGGTGCGGCTGCGGCAGCGATGACCGGAGCGCGGGACGAGGAGGCATTTCCATTTCCTGCCGGTGAGAAAGGTCCCGTTGGTGCGTATGTGTTCGAGGTCCTTGGCGGCCAATGGAACGGGGCGCCGGTAAGCTTCTTCCGTAATTCCGTTGTGGGGGACGAAACGCAGTCGACGCCGACAAAAACGTTGCCGCCGCGGTCGTTCGTTACGGTGAAGGGCGATGATGGCGAGCTTGTGCAGGGCGGTAGTCTGAAGGCGTCCTTGCGCTTGCATGCGGTGTTGGCGCCACGTGACGAGCTGAATTCGCGTTATGTCGGGATGATCCGCACCAGGAGCCGTTTGGACGTGATTTTGTTCTGACTGCGGTGTAAAGGCCGTGCCGCTGTGGCAGGCGGCACGGCGCTGATGCCACGGGCCGCCCTCCGTTGCAAGGATGTCACCCTGGCGATGACGTGCGATGAGCGGATGCAGGTTGCGCTGGAGGTCACCGATGCCAATGCAGGTGTCGTGCCGGTCGGGTTGGGTGGGAGCATCCCCGACAGTGATTTCTTCGGCTTCGCTCACAGTGGCAATGCGTTGATTGGTGGCTATCGCATTGACGTGGTGGCGGCCGAGCGCAACGGCAATTCGACCGAATTGTATGAGGGCGCTGCGTTGACCGGTCCGTGGCAGGAGGTCACGCGGGTCCGCCCCGGTGGACAGGTGCTGGCATTTGGCGTTGATCCGAAAACGAATCTGCCTATCCACAGTTGAACAGCGCGCTCAGGATGCGCATCACCGGCAGGATTGCCGGCACCGATACCTTCAATCCGACCCAAACAATCGCGTTGACCGGCCGCGTGCTCTTCACCGTCCGCGCTCTCTGAAGCGTGCATTCCTGGATGCCTCATGAAAAGCGCAACCAAATGCTTTGCGACGTTATCGCTACTGGTGGCTGCTGCTGCGGCAGCGGCGTCAGACAGTGTCTCGCTGAACGTGAGTGCAAAACTGGAGGCCACCAGTTGCTCGATAAAGCTCGGTTCTACGACGGTGCAGTTGGCGGAGCGTACTTGGCAGTCGCTCGCGCCAAAGAAGTTCACGGCGTTGGACAGTGCCGCGATTGACCTGACGGTCGGCTGCGCGGCCCCCACCTTGTTCAGGCTCGACGCATGGTCAGTCGAACAGGCGACCGTACCCAAGGGGGGCGGGGCCGCGTTGGTACGAGGCATGGCGGACAACCAGGCGTTCGGCCTTGGGACGGGCGAGAAGGGGGCGATAGGTGCTTATGTGCTCGCGTTGAGCAATGTCGTTGCTGATGGCGCAGCGGCGGATTTGATTACCCGGCCCGAATCGGGCGGTACGAGCTGGGCCAGCACGGATCGGCTTGCCCCGGCCATGTCTGTAGCGGTCGGTGGTAGCGATGGGCTACCCCGGGCGGTCAAGGATTTTTCCGCCAGCCTGGATGTTGCTGGCGTGCTGGCGTGCTGGCGCTGCGCGAGACATTGACGCTCGAAGATCTTGAAGATAGTCAAGTGGCGACGGTGATTCGTCTTACCCTGATCTGAGATCGGGGGGAGTACGCTACTCGCAAGGGGGGGCGTACGGCGCCAAGTGCCGTTTGCGGTGCTTGGCGGCCCGGTGGTTACTGGCAGCAGTTACGTGGGGACGCTGACAGTGGCGCTGTAACCGGTTACAAACAAACGGATTTTTTCCTCAGCGGGTATCATGTCTGGCTGAATCACACAGGAGTGCTGCCCATGCGCCGCAAGATCGTTGCCGGAAACTGGAAACTGCATGGCAGTCGCGCCTTCGCCGTCTCCCTGCTCACCGATGTCGTCAACGGCGCTACGGGGGAGGGTGTGGATCTGGTGATCCTGCCGCCGTTGCCCTACCTGGGCGAGCTGGTTGAGGACTTCGCTGAGTCTGGCCTGGCCTTCGGCGCGCAGGATGTCAGCAGCAACGAGAAGGGCGCCTACACCGGCGAAGTGTCGGCCACGATGCTGCACGAGGTGGGCTGCCGCTATGGCCTGGTCGGCCATTCCGAGCGTCGCCAGTACCACCACGAAAGCAGTGAGCTGGTGGCGCGCAAGTTTGCCGCCGCCCTGCATGCCGGCCTGATCCCGATGCTGTGTGTCGGCGAGACCCTGGAACAGCGTGAAGCCGGGCAGACCGAGGCGGTGATCGCTGCCCAGCTGGCGCCGGTGCTGGCTCTGGTCGGGGCAGAGGGCTTCGTCAACGCGGTTGTCGCCTATGAGCCGGTCTGGGCCATCGGCACCGGCCGGACCGCCAGCAAGGAGCAGGCCCAGGCCGTCCATGCCTTCATACGTGGCGAAGTGGCCAAGGTCGATGCTAGAATCGCCGATTCGCTGCCGATCCTTTACGGCGGCAGCGTGAAGCCCGACAATGCCGCCGAGCTGTTCGCACAGCCCGATGTCGACGGTGGGCTGGTGGGTGGCGCCTCGTTGGTGGCTGCCGATTTCCTGGCCATCGCCCGTGCGGCGGTCAACCATGATTAAGTAATACAGTCCGAGGACGGATTTCCAGATGCTGATGTTGATCCTCAATGTCGTTTACGTGCTGGTCGCAGTGGCCATGATCGCGCTGATCCTGATGCAGCGTGGTTCGGGCGCAGCGGCCGGTTCGGGCTTCGGCGGTGGCGGTGCCTCGGGCTCGGTGTTCGGCGCGCGCGGTGCGTCCAACTTCCTGTCCAAGTCGACCAAGTGGCTGGCAGTCGTGTTCTTTGGCATCAGCCTGTTCATGGCCTGGTATGCCGGTCATGGCAGCAGCCCGGCCGTGCAGCAGGATCTGGGCCTGATGGGCGCTCCAGCGGCCAGCGTCCCGGCGGTGGAAGCCCCGGCGGCACAGCAGGTTCCGGCCGCCGCGCCGGTGCCGGAGCAGGCTGCCCCGGCCGCCACTGTGCCGGCTGAGGCGAAAACTTCGGTTTCTGGTGAAGAAAATCAGCCGGAAGGCTCCCAGAAAGACTGAAGACGGTTACAATATGCGGCGCGCCGGGATTCAGTCGGTGTGAACGTAAGCCCAGGTGGCGGAATTGGTAGACGCACTACCTTGAGGTGGTAGCGACTTAGGTCGTAGGGGTTCGAGTCCCCTCTTGGGCACCATTTGTTTGAAAGCGGATCAGGCCCTGGCGCGCAATGTGTCAGGGTTTTCATCCGTCCACTCCCCCATGCCAAAGCGCCTCCCGGCGTGGCGGCAGAGGCAAGAGAGAATCGCTGTGCTGGCCGAATATTTGCCGTCCCTGCTGTTTCTGATCGTTGCTACCGGTATCGGCGTCTCGCTGATGCTGATAGGCCGATTCCTCGGTCCCCGTCGTCCGGATCTCAAGAAGCTCTCCCCGTACGAATGCGGGTTCGAAGCCTTCGAAGACGCGCGCATGAAGTTCGACGTGCGCTACTACCTGATCGCGATCCAGTTCATCGTCTTCGATCTGGAAATCATCTTCATCGTGCCCTGGACCCAGGTGTTCATGGAAATCGGCGCCCGTTCGCTGGTCACCATGGGCCTGTTCGTCGGCATGCTGTTCCTCGGTTTCATTTACGTCTGGAAGAAGGGAGCGCTGGAATGGGAGTGATTCAGACTCTCGACGGCCTGATGAACAATCCGACCCCGGAAGGGCGGGTTGACGACATTCTGCGGCCTGCTGGCGATAACCCGCTGCTGGAAAAAGGCTATGTCACCACCAGTGTCGATGCCCTGCTGAACTGGGCGCGCACCGGGTCGATGTGGCCGATGACCTTCGGTCTGGCCTGCTGCGCGGTGGAAATGATGCACGCCGGCGCGGCCCGCCTCGACCTTGACCGCTACGGGGTGGTGTTCCGCCCGTCGCCGCGCCAGTCCGACGTGATGATCGTGGCCGGTACCCTGGTCAACAAGATGGCCCCGGCGCTGCGCAAGGTCTACGATCAGATGCCCGACCCCAAGTGGGTCATCTCCATGGGCAGCTGCGCCAATGGTGGCGGCTATTACCATTATTCCTATGCCGTGGTGCGTGGTTGCGACCGCGTGGTGCCGGTGGATGTCTACGTCCCGGGCTGCCCTCCCACGGCTGAGGCGCTGGTGTACGGGATCCTGCAACTGCAGAAGAAGATCTGGCGTACGCAGACCATCGCCCGCTGACCCTTCCTCCTTACAAGAGCGCGCCAAGCCCCATGGCAGAGCAAGCACCCTTCATCGACCGACTCGCCGCACGTTTCCCCGGTGCGCAGGTCATCGTGGTCGAACCCCGCGGCGAACTGACGCTGGAAGTGCCTGCCGCCGAGTGGCACGCCACCGCGCTCGTGCTGCGTGACGAATTCGGTTTCGAGCAGGCCGTCGACCTGTGCGGCGTCGATTACCTCGGTTATGGCTCTGACGAATGGGACACCGCCGATGTGTCCTCGCAGGGCTTCAGCCGCGGTGTCGAAGGCAAGGCCCAGGGCCGCTTCGCCTGGGGCGAATTCCCCAGCGAAGAAGATGCCGGTGGCGCCCGTCCGCAGGACATGCCAGCCCGTCGTTTCGCCGTCATCGCCCAGCTGCGTTCGCTGCAGCACAACCTGATGATGCACCTGCGCTGCTTCGCTCCTGACGAAGCCCTGCCGGTGGTGTCCTCGCTGACCAGCATCTGGCCGGGCCTGAACTGGTTCGAGCGCGAAGCGTTCGACCTGTTCGGCGTGATCTTCGAAGGGCATCCGGACCTGCGCCGCATCCTCACCGATTACGGCTTCGTGGGCCATCCGTTCCGCAAGGATTTCCCGCTGATCGGCAATGTCGAAGTGCGCTACGACGAAGAAAAGAAGCGCGTCATCTACGAACCGGTCACCTCGGTGGAGCCGCGTGTCGGCGTGCCGCGCGTGATCCGCGACGACGCCCGGCTGCAGACCGCGGCAGGCGAAGGCGCGCAGGAGGCAGTGAAGTGAGCCACGTACAGCAGGCCAACGCGGCCTTTGCCAGCAATGCGGCGGAAAGCCGCCAGGAAATCCGCAACTACACCATGAACTTCGGCCCGCAGCATCCGGCCGCCCATGGTGTGCTGCGCCTGATCCTGGAAATGGACGGCGAAACCATCATGCGCGCCGACCCGCACGTGGGTCTGTTGCACCGTGGCACCGAAAAACTGGCCGAATCCAAGCCGTTCAACCAGTCGATCGGTTACATGGATCGCCTGGATTACGTGTCGATGATGTGCAACGAGCACGCCTATGTGCGCGCCATCGAAACCCTGATGGGGATCGAAGCGCCGGTGCGTGCACAGTACATCCGCACCATGTACGACGAAATCACCCGCATCCTGAATCACCTGATGTGGCTGGGTTCCAATGCGCTCGATCTGGGCGCGATGGCGGTGATGCTGTACGCCTTCCGCGAGCGCGAAGAGCTGATGGACTGCTATGAGGCAGTATCCGGCGCGCGCATGCATGCGGCGTACTACCGTCCGGGCGGCGTGTACCGCGACCTGCCGGACCAGATGCCCAAGTACAAGGAATCGCGCTGGCACAAGGGCAAGGCCCTGAAGAACCTCAACGCCGCGCGCGAGGGTTCGCTGCTGGACTTCCTGGAGAACTTCACCAACGAGTTCCCCGGTCGCGTCGACGAGTACGAAACCCTGCTCACCGATAACCGCATCTGGAAGCAGCGTACGGTCGGCATCGGCGTGGTCAGCCCCGAGTTGGCCAATGCCTGGGGCATGACGGGTGTGATGCTGCGTGGTTCGGGCGTTGCCTGGGACCTGCGCAAGAAGCGCCCCTACGCCATGTACGACAAGGTCGACTTCGACATCCCGCTGGGCAAGGAAGGCGACTGCTACGACCGTTACCTGGTCCGCGTGGCGGAAATGCGTGAATCCAACCGCATCATCAAGCAGTGCGTGGCGTGGCTGAAAGCCAACCCGGGCCCGGTGATGGTGAAGAACTTCAAGGTCGCGCCGCCCAGCCGCGCGGAAATGAAGGACGACATGGAAGCGCTGATCCACCACTTCAAGTTGTTCAGTGAAGGCTACTGCGTGCCGGCCGGTGAAACCTATTCGGCTGTCGAAGCGCCCAAGGGCGAGTTCGGCTGCTACCTGGTCTCCGATGGTGCCAACAAGCCGTTCCGCGTGCACCTGCGTGCGCCGGGCTTCGCCCACCTGTCCTCGATCGATTCGGTCGTGCGTGGCCACATGCTGGCCGACGTGGTGGCGATGATCGGTACCTACGACCTGGTGTTCGGTGAGGTGGACCGGTAATGCCGGTCCTGCTGCCCCTTCTTCCTGCAGGCAGCCGGCGGAAGCCGGCGCCGCGGTATCTGGAATCCATTTCATGCATTTCGCTGAGGTCGGCCAATGAAGGCGACAGGTAATTTCGAGTCGGCGCGTGACGTCGACCCCATGGTAGTGCTGAGCGACAAGACCCGCGCGCACATCGATCACTGGCTGTCCAAGTTCCCGCCGGACCGCAAGCGCTCGGCCGTGTTGCAGGGCCTGCACGCCGCACAGGAACAGAACCAGGGCTGGCTGACCGACGAGCTGATCGCCGGCGTGGCCAAGTACCTGGACCTGCCGCCGGTGTGGGCCTATGAGGTCGCCAGCTTCTACTCGATGTTCGAGACCGAGAAAGTCGGCCGCAACAACGTGGCGATCTGCACCAACATCAGCTGCTGGCTCAATGGTGCCGACGATATCGTCCGCCATTGCGAGAAGAAGCTGGGCATCAAGCACGGTGAATCCACCGCCGATGGCCGCGTCTATCTCAAGGTCGAAGAAGAGTGCCTGGCCGGCTGTGCCGGTGCACCGATGATGGTCATCAATGGCCATTACCACGAGCACCTGACGCTGGAAAAGGTCGACGAGCTGCTGGACGGGCTGGAGTAAGCGCATGGCACATCATCACGCACCCAAGGGTCCGGTCGGTCCCGCGCCGCTGCCGCACCAGGTGGTCTACACCACCCTGCATTACGACACCCCGTGGTCGTACGAAAGCTACCTCAAGACCGGTGGCTATGCCGCCCTGCGCAAGATCCTCGAAGAGAAGATCCCGCCGGAGCAGGTCATCGAGATGGTCAAGGCCTCGGGCCTGCGCGGCCGCGGTGGCGCAGGCTTCCCGACCGGCCTGAAGTGGTCGTTCATGCCGAAGAACGCCCCGCAGAAGTACATCCTCTGCAATTCCGACGAATCCGAGCCGGGTACCTGCAAGGACCGCGACATCCTGCGCTACAACCCGCATTCGGTCGTGGAAGGCATGGCCATTGCCTGCTATGCCACGGGCTCGACCGTGGGCTACAACTACCTGCGCGGTGAGTTCCACCACGAGCCCTTCGAGCACTTCGAACAGGCCCTGGCCGATGCCTATGCAAATGGCTGGCTGGGCAAGAACGTGCTGGGTTCGGGCGTGGACATCGACATCTACGGTGCCTTGGGCGCCGGCGCCTACATCTGTGGCGAAGAAACCGCGCTGATGGAGTCGCTGGAAGGCAAGAAGGGCCAGCCGCGGTACAAGCCGCCGTTCCCGGCCAACTTTGGTCTGTACGGCAAGCCCAGTACGATCAACAACACCGAAACCTACGGTTCGGTGCCGGCGATCATCCGCAACGGTCCGGAATGGTTCAAGGGCCTGAGCCTGACCAACAACGGCGGCCCGAAGTGCTTCTCCGTGTCCGGCTGCGTGCAGAAGGGCGGCAACTTCGAAGTGCCGCTCGGCACCACCTTCGACGACCTGCTGGAAATGGCCGGTGGCCTGAAGCCGGGCCGCACCTTGAAGGGCGCCATCCCCGGTGGCGTGTCGATGCCGGTGCTGACCGCGGCCGAGCTCAAGGGCCTGCCGATGGACTACGACACCATCCGTGCGCTGGGTTCGGGCCTGGGTTCGGGCGCTGTCGTGGTGCTCGATGACAGCGTGTGCTGCGTCAAGTTCGCACGCCGCATCAGCCAGTTCTTCCACAAGGAATCCTGTGGCCAGTGCACCCCGTGCCGCGAAGGCACCGGCTGGATGCACCGCGTGCTGGATCGCATCGTCGCTGGCAAGGCGACCATGGAAGACCTGCACCAGCTGAAGGCCGTGGCCGGCCAGATCGAAGGCCACACCATCTGTGCGTTCGGTGAAGCGGCGGCATGGCCCATCCAGGGCTTCCTGCGCCAGTTCTGGG
>DALZLW010000045.1:0-22527 GCA_032007425.1 Stenotrophomonas sp. | reverse complement strand
GGCACGTTGACGCCCAGCTCGCCGAGCAGGTTCTTCAGGCTCTGCACGGTGAAGGGCGCCTGGCTGGTGCGGTCGCCGCTGCCGTCCAGGCCAACCACCAGGCCGTAGCCGACCAGGGCGTTGTTGCGGACGCCGCCGACCTGGGCGATGTCCTTGATGCGTTCTGCATGCGCGGGCGCGACGATGCCCAGGCCGGCAAGCAGGGCGAGAGTGGCGGGCAGCAGGCAGCGCTGGAGGATCGAGGGGTTCATGACGGCACTCAGAACGGCGCCAGGCCGGAGTTGAAGAAGCGGCCAAGCCAGCCCATCGCATTGGACTGGGCAACGGCACCGCGGCCGCCGTAGACGATGCGGGCGTCGGCCACGCGGCCGGACGGCACCGAGTTGTCCACGGCGATGTCGGCCTCGCGCACGATGCCCTGCACCTGCACCAGTTCGTCGCCTTGGTTGAGGCGCATGTTCTTCTGGCCTTGGACCACCAGGTTGCCGTTGGGCAGGCGCTGGATCACGGTCACCGTGATGCTGCCCTGCAGCCGGTTGCTCTGTGCGCTGTTGCCACGGCCGGTGAAATCGCGCGAGCCGGTCGCGCTGGCCGAGAGAATGTCCTTGCCGCCCAGGGTGACCGGCGCACCGAAGATGGTCGGTGTCCCCAGTGCCAGCTCGCTTTCCTTGCTGGTGGTGGTGTTGGCGGTGGTCTGCGCGGTGGTGTTTTCCAGCAGGTTGATGGTCAGCAGGTCGCCGACATCGCGCGCGCGGCGGTCCGAGTACAGCTGCAGGCTGGGGCCGGCGGCGTAGATGGCACCGGCGGTGGGCGCGGCCTGCATCGGCATCACTGGTTGCACCGGCGCCATGGCCGGGTACGGACGCACATCGCCGGCGATCACGCAGCCACTGGCGGCCACGCACACGGCGGCGGCGCAGGAGAAACGGGCAAGGGAAGTCAGGCGGTTCATGGCGGTTTCCACGGTGGGCCGATCAGACGTTGTTGTTGAGGTAACCGAGCATCGAATCGGTGGTCGAAATCGCCTTGGCGTTCATTTCGTAGGCGCGCTGGGTTTCGATCATCGACACCAGCTCTTCCACCACGTTCACGTTGCTGCCTTCCAGCGCACCTTGGACCAGGTTGCCCAGGCCATTGAGGCCGGGGTTGCCGTTCTGCGCCGGGCCGGAGGCGGTGGTTTCCAGGAACAGGTTTTCGCCGCGGGCCTGCAGGCCGGCCGGGTTGATGAAATCGGTCAGGGTCAATGCGCCGATTTCCACCGAGGCGGCGTTGTCGGCCATCTGCACGCTGATGGTGCCGTCGTTGCCAATCGTCAGCGTCTGCGCGCCTTCGGGCACCTGGATGCCGGGCTGGACCGGATAGCCGCTGTTGGTGACCAGTTCGCCGTCCTGGTTGATCTTGAACGCGCCGTCGCGGGTAAAGGCCGAGCTGCCATCGGGCATCATCACTTCGAAGAAGCCGCGACCGTTGACCATCACGTCAAGCGCGCGACCGGTCTGTTGCTGGCTGCCCTGCTCGAAGTTCTTGGCCGTGGCCACCACGCGCACGCCGGTGCCGATCTGCAGGCCCGTAGGCAGCTGGGTCTGTGCCGAAGAAGAACCGCCGGGCTGGCGTACCTGTTGGTACAGCAGGTCCTCGAAACTGGCACGGTCCTGCTTGAAGCCGGTCGTGTTGGTGTTGGCGAGGTTGTTGGATACCACCGACATGCGCGTCTGCTGCGCATCCAGTCCGGTCTTGGCGATCCACAAAGCCTGGTTCATGGCGTGTCTCCTGGGCAGTTTGCCGGGGCGGCGAGGCCGCCGTCCGGTGGTGCTGCGCCATGCGCGCAACCCCTGCAGGAGTCATTGCAAACCGCGTGCCAGAAACGGGCGCCGGGAAACCGGCGCCAGCACGTTTAGCCGTTCAGGCGCAGCAGCGTGTTGGAGCTGCGGGCGATCTCATCGCCGGTCTTGAGTACCTTGACCTGCATTTCGTACTGCCGCTGCAGTTGGATCATCTGCACCAGCGCACCGGCGGCATTGACATTGCTGCCTTCCAGCTGGCCGCTCTGCAACGAGGCGCCCTGCGCCTGCGCGAAGGGCTGTTCGGCATCGGTGTTCCTGAAGAGTCCATCCAGCCCGCGCTGCAGCTGCGAATCTTCGGCTTCCACCACCCGCAGGCGACCAATCATCGCCATCGTCTGCGGGCCTTCGCCCTGCGGGATGATGGAGATGGTGCCATCGTTGCCGATCTCCACCGCCTGGTGCGGGGGCAGGGCGATGGGATTGCCGCCCTCATCCAGTACCGGATGGCCGCCGGGGGTAACCAGCTGGCCGTTCGGGGTCAGCGTCAAGGCGCCGCCGCGGGTATAGCCTTCGCTGCCGTCGGCGGCCTGCACCGCCAACCAGTTGCCTTCACGCAACGACACATCCAGTGCATTGCCGGTGATGTTCTGCGCACCGACGCGGCTGTTGAAGCCGGCGTCGATGTGCAGCGCATGCACGCGCGATGGAAAGCCGGGGCCCTTCACTGGAAAGGCTTCGGTGTTGGCGAGGGCTTCCTTGAAGCCCGGGGTATCGGTGTTGGCGATGTTGTGTGACACCGTGGCCTGGGCCTGCAGCGAGGCGCGGGCGCCGGTCATCGCGATGTAGAGAGCTTTGTCCATGGCGGCGTCCCGTCAGGTGATCCGGTCTGGATCAGCGGATGTTGATGACCGTCTGGGTGACCTGGTCTTGGGTGGTGATCATCTGTGCGTTGGCCTGGAAGTTGCGTTGGGCCACGATCATGTTCACCAGCTGCTCGGTCAGGTCCACCGTGGACGATTCCAGCGCACCGGCCTGGATCTTGCCCAGGTCCGAGGAATTCGGCGCACCCGTGCGGGCGAGGCCGGAATCAAAGGTTTCGACCCACATGTTGTTGCCCTTGGCCGACAGGCCCTGCGGGTTGTTGAACTGGGTCAAGGCGACCTGGCCCAGGGCCTTGTCATCGCCATTGGAGTAGCGTGCATACACCACGCCCTCGTCTGACACAGTGATTTCGTTGAGCTTGCCGGCCGCATGGCCGTCCTGCGTGGTGTTGCGCAGGGCGAACTTCTCGCCGTACTGGGTCGATCCGGTGACGTCCAGGGTCAGCGTCATGTCGCCCGCGCCGGAGCCGGGGGTGAAGGGGTCGAGCGTGATGCGGCCGTTGGCCGGCTGCTCCAGCGCGCCACCGGGGCTGAACTGCAGGGTCACCGGGTCGCCAACCGACTGCCCGTCGACGTAGTTGTGCACCTGCCACTGGTTGGCGACCCCGGTCTTCACGAAGTAGGACGTCTGGGTATGGCTGACGCCCAGCGAGTCATACACGGTGATGCCGCCGCTGGACTGGGTGTAGCTGTTGGAATCGCTGGGATCGAACGGCGTAACGGCCGGGGCGCTGGCATTGGCCGGCAGGGTGAAGCCCAGCTCGACGTTGGTGGTGGATTTTGGCGCGCTGTCAGTGGTGAGCAGGCGCAGATCCACCAGGCGGCCCGAATCAAAGCTGGTGCCGTCGGCACTGGGGGCGAACACCTGCAGGCGCGCGCCATCGGGGTTGACCACGTAACCGGCCTGGTCGGTCTGGAAGTTGCCAGCGCGCGAATACATGCGCGTGCCGTTCATGCTCATGGTGAAGAAGCCTTCGCCGGAGATGGCCAGGTCCAGCCCACGGCCGGTCTGCTCGTTGGTGCCCTGGATGAACTGCTGGGCTACGTTGGAGACGCGGGTGCCGGTACCCACCTGGTTATGGGACAGGCCATAGCTGCTGGCTGCGAACAGATCGGCGAACTCCGCACGCGACTCCTTGAAGCCGGTGGTATTGACGTTGGCGACGTTGTTGGCGGTGACGCTGAGGTCGGTGTTGGCGGCCTTGATGCCGGAAAGGGCGACGTTGAATGACATGGTATGGTCCTCGATGCCTTGAAGGGCGGGCTCAGCTGATGCGGAGCACGTAGTCGATCGGGGCGGTTCCCAGCCCCTTGAGGTTCAGGTACAACCCATCGGAGCCGACGGTCACGCTTTCCACCGGTGCCTGGACATAGGTACTGAGCTTGGTCTGGCTGCCGCTGGTGTCGGCATGGGTGGCGCTGACGCTGTAGCTGCCGGCCGGCAGGCGGTTGCCGTTGCCATCGGTGCCATCCCACTGGAAGGCGGTTTCGCCGGCAGCCGCAGCCTGCACGGAAATCTGCGCGACCTTCTTGCCGTTGGCATCGCTGACGTCCAGGGTCACCACGCCGGCCGAGGGCGCGGCGACGATGCCTTCGGCACCGCCTTCGCTGCCTATCACCATTTTTTCCGAAGGCACCAGGACTTCGTGGCCGACCAGGGCCGCTCCGCGCAGGACCTGATCGCTGGTCAATGCGCTCTGGAAACCGGACACGGTGGTGTTGAGGTCGGTGATGCCCTGCACGGTGGACAGCTGCGCCATCTGCGCGACCATCTGCGTGTTGTCCATCGGCTTGAGCGGATCCTGGTGCTGCAGCTGTTCGGTCATCAGGCGCAGGAAGTCGGCCTGGTCCAGCGAGCTTTTGCGCGTGCTGGCAGTGCTGTTGGGGGCATTGAGGCCCAGCGCACTGTAGATGTCCTGGTTGGTCTGCGAGACGGGGGTGGTCATGGTTCGGGCTCCGGTCGCGGTCAGCGACCCATGGTCAGGGTGGCCAGTGCCAGTTCTTTGGCGGTACCCAGCATTTCAACGCCGGCCTGGTAGTTGCGTGAGGTGGCGATGAGATTGACCATCTGCGCGACCGGATCGACGTCGGGCTGGTAGATGTAGCCATCGGCGTCGGCCAGCGGATGCCCCGGCTCGTAGCGTTTGATGGGAGCGGCATCGCTCTGGCGGATTTCCTTCACTTCCACGCCGACGATGTTGGGGTCGCTGCGGCTCTTCATCGATTGGAAGATCGGCTCCAGCGGCTTGTACACCGCCTCGGCCGAGCCGGCGACGCTGTCCACGTTGGCCAGGTTGGAGGCAATGGTGCTCATGCGCACGGACTGCACCTGCAGTGAGGCGCCGGCGATATCAAAGATCGGCAGATTGCTCATGGGCTTACTGTCCCGTGATGGCGGTGAGCATCGAGCGCACCTTGGATTCAACGAAGCTCAACGAGGCGCGGTACTCCAGCGCTGCACGCCCGTAGGCGGCACGCTCGGCATCGGCATCGACGGTATTGCCGTCCAGGCTGGGCTGGACCGCATCGCGGGTGACCACGAAGCGGTTCATGCCCAGCGACAGCGCGTGGTGCTGGGCATCACGGGTGGCCATCAGGCCGCTGTCCGGCTTGCCCTGGGCGGCGCGCAGTGCGGCGTCGAAGTCCAGGTCCTGTGCCTGGTACCCCGGCGTGTCCACATTGGTGAGGTTGCTGGCGATCAGCTTCATGCGCTGCTCGCGCAACGGCATGGCCTGGGCATGGACACCCAGGTAGTCGGTGATCAGATTGCGCATGCTGCACTCCCGCGTAACGTTACGCAGAGGCGGTGCAAGGGCTGTGCCAGAATCTGGCGTCAGCTGGCGCCGGGCGATAGCCGGCTGGTGTCTGCGCGACCGCGCTGCGCATGGCAAGGTGTCACCGGGGTTCGCCAATGCCAGGGGTGCCGCCGGGCCATGCCTGGCGCCCGCGGCGGCTACCAGCGGTCAGGTGGCTAAGGCGGCCCGGGCGTTGCCGGCGACCCGGCGCAGGCGCTCCAACACGAACTCCGCCAATTCGTGCGGCGAGTATTTGGCGACGAAGGCGTTGGCGCCCACCCGCTCGACCATTGCATTGTTGAACACGCCCGACAACGAGGTATGCAACAGCACGTAAAGCCCGGCAAGGCCGGGATGGCGGCGGATTTCGGTGGTGAGCGTGTAGCCGTCCATGGCCGGCATCTCGATATCGGAAATGACCATGGCGTAACGCTGGGCCGGATCCTCGCCGGCGGCATGGATCTGCAGCAGGTGGTCCAGCGCCTGGCGGCCATCGGAAAGCAGTGTGGCCGAGACGCCGAGCTGATCCAGGACACTGCGGATCTGCTGGCGGGCTACCCTGGAATCGTCCACCACCAGGACCTGCAGCGGCGGGCTGTCGGCCGGCAAGGCCAGGGCCGGGTCGATTACCGCATCGCTGCGCAGCTGGGCGATATCGGCCAGCACGCTTTCCACGTCGATCACCTGGATCAGCTCGCCCTGGAAACGGGTGACCGCAGTGAGGTAGGTGGAGTCGGCGCCCAGTTCCGGGGGCGGATGGATGTCCTGGACGGCGATGTTGACGATGCGTTCAACCCCGCTGACCAGGAAGCCCTGGATCGAACGGTTGAACTCGGTAACGACCAGATAGCCAGGTCCATTGCCATCCCCGCCGCGTTCGGGGTGGCCGATCGCCACACCAAGATCCAGCACCGGCACCGAACGTCCACGCACATCGGCAACGCCGGAAAACTGCGCCGGCAGGCCGGGCACCTGGAACAGCTCCGGTCGCCGCAGCACTTCCTGCACCTTGAAGACGTTGACGCCAAAAAGCTGGCGGCCACCGAGCCGGAACAGCAGCAGGGCCAGGCGGTTGTGGCCGGCCAGGCGGGTACGCTGGTCGATCCGGTTGAGCAGGTCATGGGACATGCAGATGCTATCGGCGTAGCGGGCGAGGACTTGAGCCTGCCGCACAGCACCGGTTCTGGCACGGCACTTGCACGGACGCCATGGCATTCCACCACGAGGGCGACAGGCCTGTGTTGAAGTCACCTTTATATCTATTGGCCACGCTGTTGCTGGCTGGCGTCGCGCAGGCAGGGCAATGGCAGCCCGTGGCCAGCATCCGCGCCGCCGCCCTGGCGACGCTGGCCGTCGGTGCGCAGGGCGAGGCCGTCGTGGCCGATTCGCTGCGCCTGCCCGCCTGTTCGCAGGGGTTGACCGCCCAGCCCACGGCCAGCACGACGGTCGAGGTCGGTTGCCCGGATGCCGGCGGCTGGCGCCTGTTCGTGCCAGTGAAAGTCCGGCATAACCAGGCCGTGCTGGTGCTGGCGCGCGGGGTCGGCGCTGGAGAATCGCTGACGGCGGCCGATATCACTACCGTGCAGCGAGATGCCGCCCGGATTGCCGGCGCGGTACTGTCTGATCCGCAGGCAGTCATCGGCCGGGTAGCGCGTCGCCCACTGCAGGCGGGTGGGCTGTTGTCCGCCTCGGATCTGGTGGCGCAGCGGTTGATCCGGCGGGGCGACAGCGTTTCGCTGGTGGCGCGGCAGTCGGGGGTGGAAGTCCGGGTGGCCGGCAAGGCGCTGGGTGACGCTGGTGAATCTGAACGCGTGTCGGTGGAAAACCTGTCCACCCGCAAGGTGGTTCAAGGCGTCGTAGCAGGGAACGGCGACGTTTTCGTGACGCGCTGACGTTCATCGTCAAAAAAACCCTAAAGATGGCCGTGCCCAGGCCGTTATCTTCGTTGTACGGCAACCCAGGACCTATTCATGAGCCAGAAAATCGACGGCACCCTGCAGGCGGCGCAGGCGATGCGGACCCTGAGTCCGGTCAGCAAGCCCGGCGTCAGCTCCGATGCCCCGACCCGGCCGATCGAGGCCAGTGACAGCCTGAAACTCACCGGCGAGGCCACCAGCCTGCAGGCGATGCAGCGTGAGTTGAGCGCGGCTCCGGCGATTGATGTGCAGCGTGTCAACGCGGTGCGCGAAGCCCTGCAGAACGGCAGCTACCAGATCAATCCCGAGGCGATTGCCTCGCGCATGCTGCAGCAGGACCAGCAGCTGTTCGGATGAGCACCCCGATGAGCGAGCCCCTGCTGCGCCTCAGTGATGCCCTGGATGCCGAACGCCAGGCCTTGATCGCGCATGATATTCCGGCTTTGATCCGGGCCACGGGTGCCAAGCTGGAAGCCTTGCGTACATTGGAAGGCACGCCGCCGGTGGGTCAGTCCGAGCAGGTGCAGGCCCTGGCCGAGCGCAATCGTGCCAACGGCGTGCTGCTGGCGCGCCGCCGCCGCGAGGTCAACTGGACCCTGCGCCAGCTGGGCCGCAGCGAAGACGCTGGCGCCTACGATGCCAAGGGACAATCGCTGGGCAGCACCACGCGTCGGCCGTTGGCCATTGCCTGATCGTCCGTTTCACGTTGGCCGGGCAGTACAGCGGCGCTGACGTATAGTGGCTGGGTGTTCCTTTGCCCCGGCCTGCCGTGCGCCCTGATCCCTTCCAGCTTCCGACCTTCCTGCCCCCGCGCGCCGTCCTGCAGGCGCTGCTTGCGCCCCTGCGCGAAGGGCTGCTGCTGTTTGCCGAGGACGGGCAGATCGTGCTGCAGAACCCTGCAGTCGACGTGCTGCTGGGTGTATCGGCCGATCCTGAAACGGATACGGCCGCCGGACCGGCTGCCGATACGGCGCAGCGCGTTCGTGACCTGTTGCCGGCCGAAGCCCGCGACCATGCCCGTGCCCATGGTCACTGGAATGGGAGCCTGCCGGTAGGTGACGGCGTTGTCGTTGCGCACCTGCATTTCGAGTCCGAGGCGGGGCAGGGCTGGTTTTTGGCGCTGTTCCGGCGCATCGAAGGCCCGGAGGACTACCAGAACGAGCTGCAGCAGCGGCATGCTGAACTGCGCCAGGCCTATCTCCGGCTCAACGGCGCCCAGGAAAAGCTGCTGCAGTCGGAGAAAATGGCGTCCATCGGCCAGCTTGCCGCCGGCGTCGCCCACGAAATCAACAACCCCATCGGCTACGTGCACTCCAACCTTGGCAGCCTGCAGGAATACCTGCGCAGCCTGTTTACGGTGATCGAGGCCTACGAACGTGCCCTGCGCGCGCCGGACCCCAAGGCACTGATTCCCGAGATCGACGATATCCGCGACCGCCTGGACATTGATTTCATCAGCCGCGACCTGCCGCAGCTGATGGCTGAATCACGCGAAGGCATCGAGCGGGTGACGCGCATCGTGCGTGACCTCAAGGATTTCTCCTACTCGGGCCGGGATGAGTCGTGGAAACTGGTCGACCTGCATGCCGGCCTGGAATCGACCATCAACATCATCTGGAACGAGCTGAAGTACAAAGCGACCCTGCAGCGCGAGTTCGGCCAGTTGCCGCTGGTGGAGTGCCTGCCATCGGAGTTGAACCAGGTGTACATGAACCTGCTGCTCAATGCGGGCCATGCCATTGCCGAGCGGGGCACCATCACCGTGCGTACCGGGCAGGAAGGCGACCAGGTGTGGGTGGAATTCGAAGACACCGGCGGTGGCATCTCGCCGGAACTGCGCCAGCGCATCTTCGATCCGTTCTTCACCACCAAGCCGGTGGGCAGCGGCACAGGCTTGGGCTTGTCGATCTCCTACAACATCATCAACAAGCACCATGGCCGCATCGACGTGGACAGCACGCCGGGCGAGGGCGCACGTTTCCGCGTGGTGCTGCCGATAAAACAGCCGCGACAGTAACGCAACGGCAACGCGACATCGCGGCGCTCGGCAGGACGCCGACCGGCACGATCGCCTTATCCGCCCGTCTCGGCTAGGGCTGGCTTTCGTTCCAGGGCTCGCCCGGCTCCGCCACGGCGGCGCCGCCATTGCTGCGGCGCTGCTCCTCGTAGGTGCGGAAGGCCTGGTGGATGTGCTTGCGCAATTCATCATCGTTCCAGGGCTTGGTCAGGAAACGATAGATGGCGCCACGATTGATCGCGTCGGTGACGGTGTTGAGATCGGTATAGCCAGACAGCACCAGCCGGATCGTGTCCGGATAGAGCATCTTCACCCGGCCGAGGAACTCGGTGCCGCTCATGTCACTCATGCGCTGGTCGGAAAGGATCACCTGCACGTCATTGATGGCCAGCAGGTCGAAGGCATCGCGCACATTGCCCGCGGCGAGGATCCGATAGCCATCACGGCGGAACAGCCGCACCAGCGAACGCAGGACGTTTTCTTCGTCGTCGAGCAGCAGCAGGGTGCGGTCCGGACGGGTTTCGGCGAAGGCTTCCGGGCGCAGGTAGCGGCGTCGCAGCGTCATGCCGGCCGCTTCGGCGGACATCGGCTCGCCGAAGAGATATCCCTGGAACACATCGCAGTCGTTGCGGCGCAGGAAGCCCAGCTGTGCCTGCGATTCAACGCCATTGGCAATCACCGTCATGCCCAGCTGGTGGCCCATCGCGATGATGGCCCGGGCGATGGCCGCCTCGCGGTTGCCGGCCGGCGCACTCTTGATGAAGCTGCGGTCGATCTTCAGCTTGTCCACCGGATAACGCACCAGCGCACTGAGGCTGGAGTCGCCGGTGCCGAAGTTGTCCAGGCAGAGGCTGATGCCTTCGTTGCGCAGGTTGGCCAGGGTTTCGTGGACGAAATTGACGTTGTTGGTCAAGGCGCTTTCGTTGATCTCCAGCGCCAGCGTGTGCGCAGGGACGCCGGACGCCTGCAGCATGCCCATGACTTCGGCGAAGAAGTTGGGCCGCAGCAGTTGCAGCGTGGACACGTTCACCGCCAGGGTGAAGTCATCGAAACCCTGGTCACGCCACGCGCGCGCCTGGCGCAAGGCATTTTCCAGGACCCACGTGCCGATCTGCACGATGATGCCCAGCCTTTCCGCGGTACGCATGAAACGTTCCGGCACCAGCATGCCCAAGGTCGGCGACTGCCAACGCAGCAGCGCTTCCATGCCGACCACGTGGCCGTCGCGCGCGCTCACCAGCGGCTGGTAGCGCAGCTTCAGCTCGCCATTGGGGATTGCGTCGACAATCTGCCGCGCGATGATGCTTTCGCTGTGGGCGCTGGGCGGCGTGTCCACGGTATGCAGGCGGACCACATTGCCGCCTTCACGCGCGGCCTGGTGCAGGGCATCTTCGGCCAGGTCGAGCAGCCGCGAGGGTGTGCTTGCATGTTCCGGACACAGGCTCACGCCCAGCTTGCCGGTCATGAACAAGGTATAGGGCAGTACCGAAAGTGGCAGTTCCAGCTGCTGCCTCAGCCCCTCGGCAAGGTCCTCGGGCAGTGGTGCATCGGCGTCGCGTGGCACGGCAATCAGGAACTCGTCACTGCCGTGCCGCCACAGCGTACCCCGTCCGGCCAGGTGCTCGCGCAGGCGCTCGGCGATCAGCACCAAGGCCTGGTCGCCGACTTCAGCGCTCATGTTCTCGTTCACCGATCCAAAATGGTCGATGTCCACGTGCATCAGCATCAGCGGGGTGCCGCCGCCGGCGGCTTCGGCCACCATGGCCTGCAGCGTGGCGTTGCCGGCACCCAGGCGTTCGGGGGCGCCCTGCAGGCCGTCAGGCGCCGGGCTGCTGTTCCACATGCTCATGGGTCCGTCAGCTCCGTGGTCGCGGGGGCGTGATAAGGCAGCAGAACGTCAACGCGCGTTCCAGCGCCGGGGGATGATTCTATCTGCAGCTGGCCGCCAACGCTCTGTGCGCGTTCGCGCATCACGATCAGGCCCAGCCCGCGTGGCGCATCGGCGGCGAAGCCTTCACCGTCATCGCACACAACCAGCCGCAGCCCGGTGCCGTCTTCATCGCACAGCACCATGTCCACCTGGCTGGCGCGGGCGTGGCGCAGGGCATTGGTCAGGCTTTCCTGGGCAATGCGGAAGCAGGCCTGCTCGATGGCATTGTCCGGCCGCAAGGGCAGGGTATCGATGCGTGCTGCCAGCTGTACCTGCGAGGCACGGAAAAGGACGCCTGCCTGCCAGCGCAGCGCCGCTTCCAGTCCCAATGCATCCAGCTGCGGTGGCCGCAGCAGGGTGGACAGATCACGCAGCTTGGCCACGGTGCTGTCGGCCAGGCTGACCACCTGGGCCAGGTCCTCGCTCCGTCGTACCGGATCGGGCTCATCCTGTGCGGCCCAGGCGGACAGCTTCATGGCGGTGATCGCCTGGCCGATGTCATCGTGAAGATCGCGGGAGATCGCCCGCCGCTCGTCCTCCTGCATCGAGAACAGACGGCCGGCCATCGCCTGCAATTCCTGGTTGCTCTGTTCCAGCGCCTGGCGGGTCCGTTCGGTTTCGCTGAGGTCGCGGACGATGAGCAGGCGGCAGTCGCGGCCGCCATGGCGGACATCACCCACAGCAAGATCGGCCTGGAACAGGCTGCCATCGGCACGCTGCATGCGCAGCAGGCCCTGCAGCGGTGTCGCTTCCTCGGTGGTCGTCGCTGGCCAGTGCAGCAGAACGCGCGCGCGGACCAGGTCGGCAGGGGCGACCAGCGCCGAGAACGGCTCGCCAAGCAGGGTGCTGGAGCCATAGCCGAACAGATGCGCCGCATGCGCATTGGCGTACAGCACGTGTTCCTGATGCAGGATCACCACGCCATCGGGCAGTACCCGCACAAGTTCTCGGAACTGCTCCTCGCGCTCACGCATCAGCCGCCGCGACTGCTCGCGCTCGGTGACATCCTGCAGGGTGCCATGGACCCATCGCCGCCCCCCTGCATCGGTATCAGCGCGGGCGCGCAGCTGGATGGTCAGGGCACGGCCATCCATCGCCAGCAGCGGCAGCAGCACGTCATGGCTGCCGCCGATACCGGCGCACATCTCGGCGATCAACTGTTCGACCAGCGCGCTGCTTGCTGGGTCGGCGGCGACCAGCAGCTCCTCGAACCGGTGTTGGCGTCGTGCGCCAGGAGGGCGTCGCCCCAGCATCTGGTAGACAGCATCGTCATAGCGTCCCAAACCACTGGCTGGATCCAGCTCCCACGCGCCCATGCGCGCCATCGCGTGGGCTTCCTGCAGCCTCTGCACGGCCTGGTCGCGACGCTGCAGCGCCGCGTCTTCCGCCGTGCGGTCGATGGCCACGAGCAATCGCGCTGCCCGACCAGCGTACGTCATGGGGTTGCTGCGCAGTTCCATCGGCCGCCGGCTGCCATCGCGCAGTTGCAGCGTCGCCTGCAGTGAGCACGTGCTGGTCGGGTCGGCGCGGACCGATTCCAGGGCTGCGTGCAACTGGGCTTCGCTGCCCGGTGGCCATAAGGTGCTGACCGGCAGCCCGACAAAACCCGCGTGGTCCCAGCCGAACAGCGCGCAGGCGGCCGGATTGGCGTCAAGAATGGTGAGTGTGTCCAGCGCATAGGCCAGCGTCGGCGCCGGATTGCCGTTGAACAGTTCGCGGTGGCGCAGTTCCGAGCCGGCCAGGCGGGCGTGGGCATCGACCACGTCGCGGCCCAGGGGCCGCAGCAGGGCGTGGATCAGGATGGCGCTGGCCAGCACAAACAGGCAGGCCAGCGTGACATGCAGAATCAAGGCGGTGCGGGCCGGCAGTTCAAACAGCAGCACCACGCCGATGCTCGCCAGCAGCCACGCCAGGGCCAGTCCGGCATAGCCTGCCGAGACCCGCCAGCGGTTACGGCGCAGCCGGCGGGCGAGGGGGGAATAGGGTTGGCCGGCGCGGGCAGTCATCAAAGGCAGGCAAGCGTGCGGATAACGCGAAGGCCTCATCTTACCCTCCCATCGACTGCGTGCCTGCCCTCACGCGTGAATCGAGCAGGCAGTCCGCTTGCCACCCTTAATTATCGTCAGCCGTGGCCGCTAACGATCTCGATCCCGGAATTCCGGGGCGTAATCGGAGCAAGTCGCGTGGACCAAGGGATCATCGCCAGCCTGTTGCAGCACCCGCTCGCTTCGGCATTGGTCATCCTCGACCGCCAAGGGCGGCCGCTGGCGGCCAATCCGCCGGCGCGCGAGCATGGCCTGCCGGCGGCCATCAGTGCGTACGCCGACATGCTGGAGGACATCCGCCTGCTGGCCGCCGATGGGGGCATCGTGCCCTGCAGCCTGCCCGGTGGCCCGCGTGGCAGGCACGATGGCTGGATGCGCGCCGTGCACGATGGCGATGGCAACCTGATGGGCTTCACGCTCAGCGTCCCGGAGCCTGTTGGTGCTTACGCCGGCAGTGGTTGGGAGCTTGCCTTGCAATGCGCCGGCCATGGCCTGTGGGATTGGGACGTGGCCGCCGATCGCATGGTGCGCACCGCACGGCTGCGCCGGGGCGATGACGAGCACGAAGTCCAGGACAGCGGCGTCGCCCTGCTGGAGCGGGTGCATGCCGATGATCGCAATGGCGTGCGCAGTGCATTGCAGGCCCACCTGCGTGGCGAGACGGCGCAGTACAGCGCCCAGTTCCGTTACCTGCAGGCCGATGGCAGCTGGGGCTGGGTGCTTGATCGCGGCCGCGTGGTATCGCGCACGGTCGATGGCCAGCCCCTGCGCATGGTCGGTACGCATACGGAAATCGCCCAGCAGAAACAGCTGGAAGAACAACTGCAGGAACAGCAGCTGCACCTGCGCGAGGCGCAGCGCATTGCCAGCATGGGCAGTTGGTCGTGGGAGCCACGCCGTCGTGTGTTCTGGTGGTCGCCCGAGCTGCGCGCCCTGCTGGGCGGAGGCGAGCAGGCACCTGCCGTGCCCAGGCAGTGGTGGCGGCGGCTGCACCCGCGATCGCGCGCTTCGGTGCGCATTGCCTGGCGCCGGTTGTGGCGCGAGGGCCGCTCGGCCAACATCGAGCTGGAGCTGCGGCAGGGCCCGGCTGGCGAGGCGGCTTTGCAGCTGCGCCTGTGGCTGCAGGCCCTGCACGATGGCGAAGGCCAGGTGCAGCGCCTGCTGGGCCAGGTCCAGAACATCACCGAGCAGCACCAGACCGATGCCCTGATCCGCTGGCGCACCGAGCTGCTCAATCGGGTTTCCGCGCTGGGACGCATCGGCGGCTGCGAGATCGAGGTCGACACCCGGCAGATGCAGTGGACCGAAGAGTGCTATCGCATCCACGGCCTGCGCAAGGAGCCGATCAGCCTCGAGCAGGCGCTGGCGATGTACACCGAGGAATCGCGCGATACCTTCGAGGCAGCGCTTTTGCGCATCGCAGAGGGCGGCCTGCCCGAACAGCTGGACCTGTGTTTCTACCGCCACACCGGCCAACGCGTGTGGGTACAGGTACTGATCGAACTCGATCGCCGCGACGGGCTGCCGCCGCGCTTCGTGGTGCTGTTCCGTGATATCAGCCGCGAACGTGAAGCCAACGAGCGCATCGAGCTGTTGGCGCACTACGACCTTCTGACCGGCCTGCCCAATCGCATGCTGCTGCGCGAGCAGACCGCCGAAGCGATCGAGGAAGCGCGCGACAAGCGGGCTTCACTGGCCATGCTGTTCATCGATCTGGATGGCTTCAAGAACATCAACGACAGCTTCGGCCACGCCACCGGCGATGCGCTGCTGAAGTCCGCGGCCACCCGCCTGCACCAGAACCTGCGCAACAGCGACCTGTTCGGGCGCTTCAATGGCGATGAGTTCATCGTGGTGCTGCGCGACCTGGCCGAGCCGGAAGATGCCGGACACGTGGCACGCAAACTGATTGCGTCGCTCGGCGAGCCCCTGCATCGCGGGCAAAGCACGCTGAAGGTCGGGGCCAGTGTCGGCATTGCGTTGCTTGAGCCGGGACGCGAGGATTTCGAATCGCTGTTGCGGGCGGCCGATGCAGCCATGCACGCGGCCAAGGAAGCTGGCCGCAACACCTATCAGTACTACAGTCAGGATGCACTGAGTCGGATCCAGCGCCGACTGGAGATCGAACACGCGCTGCATGGGGCGATCGACCGCGAAGAATTCAGTCTGGCCTATCAACCGCTACTCTCGGCCGACCCGACACAGCCGCCGGCGATCGAGGCGCTGCTGCGCTGGAATCGGCCGGCGATGGGGCCCTGCAGCCCAGCCGAGTTCATTCCCATTGCAGAAAAGTGCGGTGAGATCGTCCGTATCGGCGATTGGGTGCTGACCGAGGCCAGTCGCCAGGCAGCAGCCTGGGACAGGGCGGGTCTGCGCTTTGACCGGGTGGCCGTGAATGTTTCGGCCGTGCAGTTGCGCGAGCGCGGCTTCGCCGAGCGCGTGATCGAGATCTGTCACGCGCAAGGCCTGTCGCCGACCCGCCTGGAGCTTGAGCTCACCGAGTCCGCGCTGATCCGTGACACCGAGACCCTGCGCCATTGCTTCGATGTGTTGGAGCGCCACCGCGTGCCCTTGGCCGTGGACGACTTCGGCACAGGCTTCTCCAACCTGCATTACCTCAATCGCTTCCCGGTCGGGCGCTTGAAGATCGACCGCAGCTTCGTGCAGGGCATGCTGCATGACGCCGGCACGGCCGAGGTCACCCAGGCCATCGTGCATCTGGGTCACGCACTGGGCATGAAGGTGGTCGCCGAAGGCGTGGAAACCGTGCAGGAGGAAGACCTGCTCAAGCGGCAGGGCTGCGATGAGATCCAGGGCTACCTGTATTCGCGCCCGCTGGCGCCGCGCGATCTGGCGCAGTGGCTGCGCATGCGTGAAGAGATGCAGTACGCCAAGACGGTGTTGCCGGAGGCCTGAGCGTTGCGCTCAGGCCAGTTCGCTGGCGTCCAAGCCGAGATCCCAGGCCAGGTCCTGCAGTTCACGTGACAGGGCGGGCGCTGCCTTGTGGGCCGCTGCATCACGCTGCCGCTGCAGCTCGGCGCGCACTTCCAGTGTCGCCATCTCCGTGCGCGCCAACGCCTCCAACTGCTGCAGTTGTGCCCTGGCGGTGGTCACCGCAGTCGGGGGCGTGGTGGCGGGTTGGGCACGAAGCAAGGTCATCGGCGTAGACGGTACCGCGGTAACCGGCTGGCATGCAAAAGCCCCGGCGCTGCCGGGGCCTTCGCGTGGTGCGTCCAACTGTCCGGCCATGCCGGATCAGAACAGCTCGACGGTGCCGGCGCCCATGCTCTGCTGGGTCACCGGCTTGTGGGGCGGGCGCTCCCAGTCGCTGCGCATGTCACGTAGGCGACCGCCCAGCCGCTGCAGCGCATTGATCAGCTCTTCATCCAGTGCGCCACCATTGCGGTGCAGCAGCTCCTGCAGGGCCACCGCTTCACGGTTGATCTGGGTCAGGCGGTCCAGGTGCACGTGCACGCCGCCCAGGGCCTGGGTGGCGATGTCTTCGAACTGAAGGGCGCGCACGGCTTCAGCCACGCTGCCATCGATGGCGCGGGCACACTCGGATACTTCGCGCATGCCTTCGCCCAGCGACGCGTTGATCTGGGCCACGTTCTCCACCATCGAGGCGGCTTCATGGCGCGCATCACGCGAGCGGTCCATATCGCGCGAGGCCATGTGCGAAACCGTTTCGCGCACCTTGGCAATGGCGTCCTTGGAACTGTGGGCGAGCTTGCGGATCTGCTCGTTGAAGGTCGTGGAGCGCTCGGAGAGGTTGCGCACTTCGTCGGCGACGACCGCGAAACCGCGACCGGCCTCACCGGCGCGCGCCGCTTCGATGGCCGCGTTGAGGGCCAGCAGATTGGTCTGGTCGGCGATCGACTTCACATCCTCCAGCAGGGCGAAGATGCCGTCCAGGTGCTGCGCCATCTGGTCGATGTGCTGCACGGTCGTGCTGCTTTGGCCGCTGACCTGTTCCAGCGCTTCCACCAGCTGGTTCATCTGCTGGCTGGCATGCTGGGCAAAGCGGGCCACGTCCAGGCCGCCAGCGCCTTCTTCGGCGGTGCGGTCGACGATCCGGGCCAGGGCCTGATTCTGCTGGCGCGACTTGCGATTCATCGCATCGAAGCTGCTGCCCAGTCCAGCGACAGCCGAGCGGATCAGGTCACGCGCGCGCTCCACCTCGTGCCGCGAACCTTCGATTTCGTTGCCGACGAAGCTGCGCAGTTCGGTCAGCAGCTGGTCCTGCTCGCGCAGCACGCGTGCCTGCTCGGGGGAGCGCTGGGCCTGGGCGCGGGTGGACCACCAGGCGTGGACCAGCCAGCTCAGCGTCATCGTAGTGAGCACGGCCCAGCGCAGCGCGGCCGGCCAGTCCAATGCGAAGGCGATGGGGAGCAGCAGGGTCAGCGCCAGTGGCGCGGCCAAGCGGATGATGGTGCGAGAGTACATGGACGTTCCCTGGAGAGTCACGGTTGCTGTATCGGCCGCGGGCGTCCTGTCTTTAATGTAAATACGCGATCAGGCCGCAGGCGTGGCCGCCAGTGGCCACCACGAACCAGAAAACGGCCTTGCCGATCACCACCCAGCCGGGTGCTTGCGGTCACGGTCACGGTCGCGGCCGCAAGCCGTCGGCGCCGGCTCAGGCCAGCGCGCGGTCCACCGCTTCGAGCATCGCCTTGCGCCCGAACAGGAAGTCCCAGTAGCTGCCGCCCATCTGCCGCCACAACACCGCTGCCCGCACCGCCGCCAGCAACAGCGCGCGGATCTCTGCCACGACACCGGCCTGGCCCAGGTAATGCGGGTTGCCCTGCACCATGACGCGCGGCTTGAGGTGGCTGATGGTGTCGGCATACAGCGCGCCGAGCGATGCCAGCAGATCCGGGTGAGCGCTGTCACCGAGTTCGGCAGCTTGGCCTTTGGTCTTTTCCACGCCGGCGCTGACCTTGTCGATCACGTCGCCTTCCTGGATGAAGCGGCGCTCCAACTGCATCACCGCCAACGCCAGCTTGGGCAGGATCGGGTCCTGGCCCTGGTTGCGGAAGTAGTTGTGCAGCAGGCGCAGGCCGGGCTTGAGTGCATGGCGGTCGCCAAACACCGCCTGCGGCGACTCGGCGTCGATGGCGAACACGCTGTCCACGGCCGTGCGCACGACCCCCGCTTCGGAGTGCCCGGTATCGGCGATGCGCCGAACCTGTTGCAGGGCCTGTGCGATGCCCGCCAGGGCCAGAACGCGGTCGTCGACGGTAAAACTCATGCAGCAGATACCTCAAAAGGAGAAGGAGTGGTGCGCAGGCGCTGTTCGAGCGGCGCATCGGTGGCGGCGATGACGGCGCCGCCCAGGCAGACATCGCCGTCGTACAGCACCAGTGACTGGCCCGGGGTGACGGCACGCTGCGGGTTGGCAAAGCGCACATGGACGCTGCCATCATCGCGCACCTGCACGCGGCATGGCTCGTCGGGCTGGCGATAGCGGGTCTGTGCGGTACAGTCGAAGGCGGCCGCAGGCGGTGCGCCGGCAATCCAGTGGCCGGTTTCGGTGACCAGTGCGGTGGATTGCATCCAGGGGCTTTCCCGATCCTGGTCCACGTACAGCACATTGTTGGCCACATCCTTGCCCACCACGTACCACGGCGCGGCCGGGCGCCCGCGGACGCCGCCGATGTTCAGGCCTTCACGCTGGCCCAGGGTGAAATAAAACACGCCAGGGTGCTCGGCGATCTCCACGCCGTCCGGATCGACGATGCGACCCGTGCGTGCGGGCAGGTAGCGGCCGAGGAACTCGCGGAAGTCGCGCTCGCCGATGAAGCAGATGCCGGTGGAGTCCTTCTTGGCATGGGTGGGCAGCCGCGCGTCACGGGCCATCCGACGCAGGTCGGTCTTGTTGAGCTCACCGATCGGGAACGCCGTGGCCGCAAGTTGGGCCTGGCCCAACTGGTGCAGGAAATAGCTCTGATCCTTGCCGCGATCCACGCCGCGCAGCAGCAGGTGGCGGCCGCCACGCTCCGCTACGCGGGCGTAATGGCCGGTGGCGATGCGCTCGGCGCCCAGTTCGCGCGCCGCATCCAGGAAGTGCTTGAACTTCACTTCGCGGTTGCACAGCACATCGGGATTCGGGGTGCGGCCCGCAGCATACTCGGCAAGAAAGTGCTCAAACACCCCCTGCCAGTATTCGTTGGAGAAGTCGCGAAAATGGAACGGAATGCCCAGCAGGCCGCATACGGCGACCGCATCGCGACGATCGTCCTCGGCGCGGCAATCGCCGCTGCCGTCGTCGGCCCAGTTCTGCATGAACAGGCCGGCCACCGCCTCGCCCTGTTGGACCAGTCGCCACGCAGCGACCGAAGAGTCCACGCCGCCGGACACCCCGACAATGGTTCTGGGCGTACTCATGCGATTTCCTGTACCAGATGCAGCGGGTGGCGCTGGCCGGCCAGGTAATCGGCGACGGCCTGCCAGACCAGGGGGCTGCGCAGCCGCTCCGGTTGTGCTTCCAGCTCAGCCGGGGTCAGCCACACGGCGCGTTCGATGCCAGCGTCCAGCTCTTGTTGCGGGTCGTGCTTGAGGGGGCGGGCGGCATAACAGAAGCGCAGGAATGGCGTTCCATCGGGCGCCTGCCACTGGTAGCACCCGATGAAATCGGTCAGTGCCACGTCCCAGGCGGATTCTTCGCGTGTTTCGCGCAGTGCGGCGCTGGCCAGGCTTTCGCCGGCCTCGAGGTGGCCGGCCGGCTGGTTCAGCACAAGCGCGCCGTTGATGCGCTCTTCGACCAGCAGCACGCGGCCGTCATCAACCACGACCGTCGCCACGGTCACATGCGGGGCCCAGCGCTGTTGCGAACGGGCCACGGTCAGAACGCGTCCTTGCCGGTCAGCTCGGCTTCCATCGCATCGGCGGTACGGACCGCGGCGTCGATGGCATCGGACAGCTGCTCGCCACCGGCCTGTGCGTCCAGCTTGACCACGAACATGGCCGTGCCGCCCTGGCTGACCCATCCGCCGAGCTTGCTGTCCTGGGAATCTGCCAGCAGGCGGTTGGCCACGTCCGCTGGCAGGGCATCGCCCTCGGCGGTGTAGGCCGGCGACCATATCTCGCGGATGCGGTGACTGCCGTAGGTCTCCACCGCCGAGCGGACGAAGACCAGCTGGGTGCGGTCATCTTCCACATCGAACAGCATGCGGTAGTCACCGTCCTCATCGACCTCATAGGTGTAACCCAGCGCATCCAATGCCGCACCGGCGCTGGCGTCGGGTGCCGGGGTGTCGGCCAGGGCACTGCCAGCCATCATCGTCAACAAAGCCAGGGCGGCTGTGCGCTTCATGCAAATCCTGTGAAACCGCGGGTCCAGTGGGCGATTGTGACTGGCCTGAGGCATCGCCGTCCAATCCCCGGTCCGCCGACCTATAATAGGGGGATGCCTCGCCAGACATCCCACGACTCCCATGCCGACCACGGCGTGCTGGTTGACCCAGCCCGTCCCGAGGTCGCGCCGCCGCCGTTCTACCAGGTGCTGCTGCTCAACGACGATTACACCCCGATGGACTTCGTGGTGGACGTGCTGCAGCAGTTCTTTGCCCTGGACCTGGACCGGGCAACCCAGGTGATGCTGCATGTCCACACCCGTGGGCGCGGCGTGTGCGGGGTATTCACCCGCGAAGTGGCCGAAACCAAAGTCGCGCAGGTCAACGAATATGCCCGGATGAACCAGCACCCGCTGCTGTGCACGATGGAAAAGGCCTGAGCCGAGCGCTGCCGCCTGACCCTTGCCTCGGTTGGGCCAGAGTGTTCCATCACCGGGTGGGCTGGCGTCCTTGCCCCGGCGCCATCGCGTCGCCAGATCGCTGTCAGGCCTGGGTACGCCCGGATCCTGCCGGAAATGCATGTGGGATGGCCGTTCCGGGTCATCCATGGCGTGCCAATGGAGCGACGATTGCGACGTGTCCTGCATGGATCGAGCTCGACTGGGTGTCGGGCGGTCAATGCTGGCTGGGCATGCGGTATTGTCAGGGGCGTGAACCCGTACGACTGCCGCACTAACGTTTCCTGAACACGCAACGCTGTATCAGTGCAGGTGATGGAATTTGCACAGTCAGGCCGCATATTGTCTCCAACTGCCGCCGGAGTAGACCATGTTCAGTAAAGACCTCGAACACACCATCGGCCAGTGCTACAAGCGCGCCCGTGAGGCCCGCCATGAGTTCATGACGGTGGAACACCTGCTGCTGGCACTGCTCGACAACCCATCTGCACAGGCAGTGCTCAAGGCCTGCGGCGCCGACGTCGAGCGCCTGCGCCAAGAGCTCGAGCAGGCCATTGAATCGTCGGTGTCCCGACTGGCCGAGGATGACGGCCGCGATACCCAGCCAACCCTGGGCTTCCAGCGCGTACTGCAGCGCGCGGTCTACCATGTGCAGTCTTCGGGCAAGAAGGAAGTGACCGGCGCCAACGTGCTGGTGGCGATCTTCGGCGAGAAGGACTCGCATGCGGTCTATTACCTGAACCAGCAGGACGTGACCCGCCTGGATGTCGTCAACTACCTGTCCCACGGGATCGCCAAGCTGGGCGAGGAAGGCGAGGGTGCCTCGCCATCCGATCCGGAAGCGCGCGGCGAGGGCGGAGAGCCCGGTGATGGCAAGGCCGATGCCCTGGCAGAGTTCGCCAGCAATCTGAACGAGGCCGCGCGCAGTGGCCGGATCGATCCGCTGGTGGGACGTGGCGAGGAAATCGAGCGCACCATCCAGGTCCTGTGCCGTCGGCGCAAGAACAACCCGCTGTACGTGGGCGAGGCTGGCGTTGGCAAGACGGCCATTGCCGAAGGGCTGGCCCGGCGGATCGTCGAGGGTACCGTTCCGGCGGTGCTGGCTGATGCCGTGATCTATTCGCTGGATCTCGGCGCCCTGGTCGCGGGCACCAAATACCGCGGCGATTTCGAGAAGCGCCTGAAAGGCGTGCTGACCTCGCTGAAGAAGATCCCGAACGCGGTGCTGTTCATTGATGAGATCCACACCATCATCGGTGCCGGCTCGGCGTCGGGTGGCACCATGGATGCATCCAACCTGATCAAGCCGGCGCTATCGTCTGGCGAGCTGCGCTGCATCGGATCCACGACGTTCCAGGAATACCGCGGCATCTTCGAGAAGGACCGGGCGCTGGCCCGGCGCTTCC
>DALZLW010000044.1:0-22543 GCA_032007425.1 Stenotrophomonas sp. | reverse complement strand
TCCTGCGGGCCTCGCGTCGCGCCATCCATGGCGCGACACGCCCCCGGCCGACCTCTCCCCCCGGCCACTCACAAATCGCGGCTTCGGCCCGCCCAGAAGCAGAGAAGGAGTAAAAGCAAAAGCAGGAGCAAATGGTATGGCTTCGGCTTCGGCTTCGGCTTCGGCTTTTGCTTTGGCTATGCCTTTTGATGTTTATTTCCCTGTGTGCGGGCTGGCGGAGACAGAACTCTGTCGGGGGGCGGTCGGTGTGGGGATGTGGGGCGTGTTTCGCCATGGATGGCGAAACGCGAGGCCCGCATGGGTGAGGGCGCTTGCTTGCGAAGCACTGCTTCGCAAGCGCCCGAACGCACAGCCGCCAGCGGCTGGGCCGGTCCCCGGAGGGGCAGTTTTTGCCGTCCCCCACATCCCCGCCCCGACCGCCCAGCGCGAGTACTCGCCGTAACCGCACCCCCACAGCGCGACGCTGTCCGCGACCAACCAACCGAAGCACGCATTGACAACACCCCGCAGCCGCCCGCCTATACTGAACCCCTTGTTCAAGGAGTGACGACATGCGCGGTCTGGCCTGGATACGGAAATGGGGAAAGGCAGCCGCCGTGGCGGCGCTGATCGCGACTGTATTGGTCGGCTGCAACCGCAATGACAGTGGCCAGTTGCCCGGGGCCAGCGGCGAGGCCATCCAGGCCAAGACCGAAGCGGTCAAGGAATTCACCCTGCTGCGCGCCTATCCCGACGAGGGCAATGACGGCCTCAGCCTGGCCCTTGAGTTCTCCCGGCCGCTGGTTGGCACCCAGGACTTTGATGCCCTGCTGCGGTTCGAGCAGAACGTTGGCAACGGCGAAAGCAGCTGGACCCTGTCTGATGACGGACTGACCCTGCGCTATCCGTTCGTGGAGGCGGGCAAGACGTATGACCTGACCGTGTCGGCCGACCTGTTGGCCGCCGATGGCAGCCGGCTGGGCAAGGCGCTGAAGCAACAGGTGTTCAGTGGCGAACTCAAGCCGGCCGCCGGCTTTGCCTCGCAGGGCAGCGTACTGCCTGCACGTGAAAGCCGGGGCCTGCCGGTGGTGTCGGTCAACGTGGCGGAGGTCGACGTCGAGTTCCTGCGCGTGCGCGAAAAAGACCTGCCCACCTTCTTCAGCCAATACCAGCGGGGTGGCCGCCGAGGCAGTTGGGAGCTGAGCAGCAGCTACGAACGCACGCCGATCAACAAGCTGGCCGAGCCGGTCTATGTCAACCGGTTCATCCTGGGCGGTAAACAGAACGAACGCGTGCTGACCTACCTGCCAACGCAGGACATCAAGGAACTGCAGCAGCCGGGCCTGTATTTCGCCCTGCTCAAGCGCACGGGGGATTTCGAGGGCGAGTTCGATACGGCCTTCTTCAGCGTCAGCGACATCGGCCTGCACGCCCGTGCCTACAAGGACACGTTGTTCGTGCATACCGCGTCGCTGCAGGACGGCACCGCGCTGAAGCGGATCGAGTTGCGCGTGCTCGACGCCAAGGGCGAGGTGGTGCTCAAGGGAAGTACCGATGGCAACGGCAATGCGCTGCTCAACTACACCCTTGATGCGGCGCATGTACTGGTGGCCAGCACCGGCAAGGACACCAGCTTCCTGCCGTTCAACCAGCCAGCGCTGGACCTGAGCGAGTTCGCTGTGGCCGGCCGTGACAACGCCTGGTTCGATGTGTTCGCCTGGTCCGGGCGTGACCTCTACCGCCCGGGCGAGACGGTGCGACTGTCCGGCTTGCTGCGTGACAACGATGGCAGGCCCGTGAAGCAGGCGCAGCCGGTGTTCCTGCGACTGAAACAACCCGATGGCAAGACCTTCCGCGAAACACGGTTGCAGGTGGGTGACCAGGGTTACCTCAGCTTTGAACAGCAGATTCCCGCAGAAGCGCCGACCGGCAACTGGCAGGTCGAGTTCCGCACTGATCCAGGCAGCAAGGACGCCATCCAGGGCATGACCCTGCGTATCGAGGAGTTCTTGCCGGAGCGCATGAAGCTGGACCTGGACAGCCCGCAGAAGGCGCTGGCGCCCGGCGATGCGCTGCGCGTCCAGGTTGACGGCGCCTATCTCTATGGCGCGCCGGCCGACGGCAACCGGTTCACCGCGCGACTGGCCGTTGCGGTGGAGCAGACGCCGGTCGAGGGGCTGCCGGGCTATTTCTTCGGCGATCCCACGCTGCAGTTGCCGCGCCAGGCCAAGGACGTGGTGGACACCACCTTGCCAGCCACTGGCCAGTTGCGCCAGGACATCGATCTGCCCGAGGAAGCGGCCAAAGCCAAGACCCCGGTGGCGGTGGTGCTGTCCGGCAGCCTGCACGAAACCGGGGGGCGCACGGTGAACCGTAGCCTCAAGCGCGTGCTGTGGCCGGCGTCGGCCTTGGTCGGGGTGCGGCCGCTGTTCAATCCCGAAGACGGTGCCGATGCCAATGGCAATGCACGCTTTGAATTGATGCGTGTTGATGCTGCCGGCAAGCCGCAGCCCGCCAAGGGCCTGAAGGTTACCCTGGTGCGCGAGCTGCGCGATTATCACTGGAGCTTCGTCGATAACCGCTGGGACTACGACTTCACCCGTCGTTTCGAGAACAAGCAGACGCTGACCGTCGATGCCGGCAGCAGTGCCGCGGCGTTCGCGGTACCGGTGGAATGGGGTGAGTACCGGCTGGAAGTGTTCGATCCGGGCACCGGGCTGACCAGCCGCTATCCGTTCCGCGCCGGCTGGAGCTGGGGCGACGACAACCGCGGGCTCGATGCCCGCCCGGACAAGGTCAAGCTGGCGCTGGATAAAACCGGCTACAAGGCTGGCGATACCCTCCAGGTCACAGTCACCCCGCCGCATGCCGGCAAGGGGATCTTGATGGTGGAAACCGATCGCATGCTCTATGTGCAGGAGATCGATGCCAAACCGGGCAGCACCTTCAGGATTCCGGTGACCGCGGACTGGGAACGGCATGATGTGTACATCACCGCGCTGGTGTTCCGCGGCGGCAGTGCGCCGAGCAAGGTCACTCCGGCGCGGGCGGTCGGCGTGGCGCATGTGCCGATGGATCGCAAGGCGCGCAACGTTGCCGTGGGTCTGGTCGCGCCCAAGCAGATGCGACCGGAACAGGATCTGCCGGTCACCGTCAGCGTGCCGCAGCTGGCCGGCAAGACCGCCCATGTCACTGTCTCGGCAGTGGACGTAGGCATCCTGAACATCACGCGTTTCCCGGTGCCGGATGCGGCGGCGCATTTCTTTGCGCAACGGCGCCTGGGTATCGATGCCTACGACATCTACAGCCGGGTCATCGAAAGCTTCGATGGCGGCACCGGCAAGCTGAAATTCGGCGGAGACATGGCCCTGGCGGCGTTGCCCCAGGCCAAGCGGCCTACCGCGCGGGTGCAGACGGTGGACCTGTTCAGCGGGCCGGTGCCGCTGGATGCCAAGGGCAATGCGCGGGTGCGGCTGAAAGTCCCTGACTTCAACGGCACGCTGAGGGTGTCAGCGCTGGTCTACAGCGATGAGCATTACGGCAAGCGTGACGTGGAAACCGTGGTTCGTGCGCCGATCCTGGCCGAGGCCAGCCTGCCGCGGGTACTGGCCCCGGGCGACCGCAGCACCTTGACCCTGGACGTGCAGAACTTCACTGAACGTCCGGGCAGTTTCACCGTGCAGGTGGAGGGCGAGGGCCCGGTCGCGCTGGCCGAGCCGAATCGTAGCCTGCAATTGGCCGCCGGCGGCAAACAGACCCTGAGCTTCCCGCTGACCGGACGTGAAGGGCACGGGGTGGCCAAGGTCCGGGTACGGGTGGGTGGCAATGGTTTCAAGGTCGACCGGCGCTACGAACTGGCGGTGCGCGCGGCCTGGCCGCAGGTGCTGCGCTCGCAGGTACGGACCTTGGATCCGCTGGTACCGGTGCAGCTGGATGCAGGCTTGATGGACGGCCTCATGGACGCCTCGGTCACCGCCCGCCTGCTGGTCAGCCCGTTGCCGCCGATTCCGTTTGCCAGCGCGTTGCAGGGGGCGCTGAATTACCCCTACGGCTGCGCCGAGCAGACCACCAGCAAGGGCTATGCCGCCTTGATCCTGGACCAGGCAACGTCCGCCCTGCTGGGCGCCGATGGCCTGGACACCAAGGCCCGGCGTGAGCGGATGGAGGGCGCGTTCGGGCGTCTGGCCTCGATGCAGGTGGCCAACGGCAACTTCTCGATGTGGGGTGACGACGGTTACGTCAATCCGTGGCTTACGCCCTATATCGCCGAGTTCCTCCTCGACGCCCGCGACGCCGGCTTCGCGGTGCCCGATGGCGTTCTGCAGAAGGCGCTCGATCGATTGGGCGAAGACCTGCTTTCCGGTGGCAATCAGTTCTATGGACAGGAGCGGCGGGAGTCGTTGAAGTTCGCCAACCAGGCCTATGCCGGATACGTGCTGGCCCGCGTCAATCGCGCGCCATTGGGCACGCTGCGTACGTTGTTCGACAACCAGCGCAGCAAGGCGGTGGGCGGCCTGCCGCTGGTGCACCTGGGCATCGCGCTGTCGCTGCAGGGCGACCGCAAGCGCGGGCAGGCGGCACTGGCAGCCGGTTTCGCGGTGTCCAGCAGCGAAAGGCCGTCTTACTACGGGGATTACGGCAGTGCCGTTCGCGATGACGCGCTGATGATTGCCCTTACCCATGAGCACAAGCTGTCCACGCCGGCCTGGGATGCCCGTGCGGTGGATCTGGGCCGTGGCCTGGATGCGCGCCGGTCCAGCGGCTGGATGTGGTTGAGCACGCAGGAACAGGTCGCCATCGCCCGCCTGGGCAAGGCGCTGTCAGCCAACCAGAAGGCACTGGTGGCGGGCGAGCTGGTGATCGGCGGACGTGCCGAAGCGATCGGTGAGCGCCGGCTGTTCGGCCGTAGCTTCAGTGCCAGTGAGCTGGCCAGCGGGGTACGCTTCAGCCCACGGGGCCAGCCGCCGATGTTCGCCAGCATCGACGTGGCCGGCATTCCACGCACCGCTCCGGCGCCGGACAGCAGCGTGATCGGTGTCGAGCGTAGTTATTACGGTACTGACGGCAAGCCATGGACGCCGCGTCCGCTGAAGGAAGGCGAGGCGCTGATCGTCCGGGTCAGCGTCACCGCCGATACCAGCCTGCCCGACGCCCTGCTGACCGACCTGTTGCCGGCGGGCCTGGAGATCGAGAACTTCAACCTGGGCGATTCCAAGCAGTGGGCCGATGTGGTCGTCGACGGCATCAACATCAGCAAACGCGGCAGCGCTGCTGACAGCCCGCACGAGGAGTTCCGCGATGACCGCTACGTGGCCGCGCTGAAGCTTTCGCGCGGTAGCAAGGCCAGCGTGTTCTATCTCGTGCGGGCAGTCACCCCGGGCACCTACAGCGTGCCGCCGCCGCTGGTGGAGGACATGTACCGGCCACAACTGCGGGGTGTCGGCCGCAGCAACCCGACGACGATCACCGTGGTGCAGCCATGAGCCGATGCAGGACACCGATCACGGCTGGCGAGGCTGTCAGAGGGGGGCTTCTTCGTCCAGGTGGCGGCCGTTGAACGGCTGTACCGGGCGGTTGTTGTGCGGATAGACGCTGCGCAGGGCCTGCAGTTGGACGGCGGAAAGCTGCATCGGCTGCAGTTCCAGGTTCCACAATACGCCTTCGGTACAAGGCGGGGTGGTCAACGAACCGGTGTAGCGGGCAATCTGGCCGTGACTGGGCAGCAGCGCGGCCGGGTCGATGCGCTTGTCCAGGGTGATTGTGCTGCCCGCAGCGGCCAGTACGCCTGGGATGTCGGTGAACAGTTCGTCCAAGGCTTCGTTGTGATTGCCGGTGTCGAAGAATACGCCGACCACCGCCGTCTTGCCCGATGCACTGGCATGCACCAGATGCAGCTCCATGTCATGCGCATGACCATCGATCTGATGCTCGCTGGGGGTGTGCACGTGGAACTGCTTCAGAGTGAAGCGCTCGCCGTCCAGAACGATGCCGCTTTCTGCCGCGTCGATCGGATTTGCCTGGACCGTGTGGCCGTTGTTGCTCACATTGAAATGAACGGGCACGTAGTCCAGCTTGAGATGTGCTTTGTCGCCCTGATGCAGCGTGCTGCTCCACAGGTTGATCGGCGACTGCACGCTGCCGGCGCAGGCCGGCGCGATCTCAGCCCAGTGTGCGGGGCCGCCGGCAGCCTCATAGCCCCAATGCGGGGTGGATGCAGGGGCGGGTGTGGCTGGATGTGTGCAGCCGGCCAGAGTGGCGACAAGGGCCGCAAGCGACAGTGGAATCAAATGACAGTCGTTCATCGGGGTTCCATTGAGAAGAGGACAGTGCGCGTCGTCAGGCGGGGCGTGCAGGTCAAAGACGCGGCAGTCAGGCAGAGCTGGTCATCCCGTCTCATTCATGCATGGACGAATTACGCGTGATGGGCATGGTCAACACGCAACGCGGGTCGTTCCATAGGACGCGACTGGTTCTGCAGTGTCTGCGCTGGGGCCTGGTGGCCCTGCTGCTGGGCGTGCTGCTGCTCGACGCGCTGTTCCCACCGCCGCTGCCGCAGCAGGGTGATACCAGCACGCTGGTGGTGGCACGTGACGGCAGCCCACTGCGTGCATTTGCTGACAGCGACGGTGTCTGGCGCTACCCAGCGACGGTCGACGATGTGTCGCCGCTGTACCTGCAGGCACTGTTGAATTACGAGGACCGGGGGTTCTGGTACCACCCCGGTGTCAATCCGCTGGCCCTGGTCCGTGCCAGCGGGCAGATGCTGCGCAGCGGGCGCATCGTGTCTGGCGGTTCGACGCTGACCATGCAGGTCGCGCGCATCCTCGATCCGCATTCGCGCACGCCCTGGGGCAAGCTCAAGCAGATGGCGCGTGCTGTGCAGCTGGAAGCGCATCTTTCCAAGCGCGAGATCCTTGCCCTGTACCTGCAGCGCGCCCCTTACGGCGGGACGATCGAGGGCGTCGAGGCGGCCAGCTGGGCGTATCTGGGCAAGCCGGCCGTGCAGCTTTCCCATGCCGAGGCGGCATTGCTGGCGGTGTTGCCGCAGGCGCCGAGTCGGCTGCGGCCGGACCGTCACCCGGAGGCCGCGCAGCGTGCACGTGACAAGGTGCTGCAGCGGATGGCGGCGCTGCAGGTATGGTCCGTCGATGAGGTGGCCGACGCGCGGGTCGAGACCGTGGTCACCCGCGCGCTGCGGCCACCGCTGCATGCCGCCCTGCTGGCGCAGCGGCTGCATGCGGCGCAGCCCGGCGCTGCACGCATCGAAAGCACGATCGACCTGGATCTGCAGCGCACGCTGGAAGCACGCGTGGCCAGCTATTTTTCGAACCTGCCCGAGCGGACCTCGGCTGCGTTGTTGGTGGTGGACAACGCCACGCTGGAAGCGCGTGCTTACGTGGGTACCCTGAACTTCGCCGACCGCAGGCGTCTTGGCCATGTCGACATGGTGCAGGCCTGGCGCTCGCCGGGCTCCACGCTCAAGCCGTTCCTGTATGCCATGGCGCTGGACGATGGCCTGATCCATTCCGAAAGCCTGCTGGTGGACGCACCCCAGGCCTTCGGGGGTTACCGCCCAGGTAACTTCGATGCCGCGTTCAATGGGCCGGTGTCGGCGGCCAGCGCGCTGCGCCTGTCGCTCAACGTGCCGGCGGTGGACCTGCTGGACCGGGTCGGTGCGCCACGGTTCGCGGCACGACTGGCGCACGCGGGCATCCACCTGCGGTTTCCCAAAGGGGCGCCACCGAATCTGTCGTTGATCCTCGGCGGCACCGGTGCGCGCCTGGAGGACCTGGTCGGGGCCTACGCGGCCTTCAACCGGGAAGGTATCGCCGGACGAGTCCGCTACGACGCCACGGAGCCGCTGATCGAGCGTCGGGTGGCATCGCCGGGCGCGGCATGGATCGTGCGCGAAATGCTGGAAAGCAACCCACGGCCGGGCTACGGGCAGGATTTCTTCGACTCCAGCGGTCGGCCACGGGTGGCGTGGAAGACCGGGACCAGCTATGGCTACCGCGATGCCTGGGCGTTGGGCAGTACGCGTACGCACACCGTCGGGGTGTGGGTGGGGCGGCCAGACGGCACGCCGTTGCCTGGCCAATATGGCGCCGTGACGGCCCTGCCGCTGATGTTTGAAGTGGTGGACAGCCTGCCGCGCCAGCGCGGCGATGCCAGTGCGGCACCGCCGCCGTCCAGCGTGGCGCGCGAAACGGTCTGCTGGCCTACTGGTGAGCGCGCGGTCGACCTGACTGCGGCCTTGTGCCAGCGTCGCAGGGAGGCCTGGGTCCTCGATGGCAATGTGCCACCCACCTTTGCCGAGCGTGGCGCGCGGCTTTGGCAGCCCGGGCGCCTGCGCTACCAGGCCGATGCCCGCAGCGGCAAGCGGTTGTCGGCAGATTGCAGCGGACCGCACCAGGAAGAAACCCGGGAAATCGCCCGCTGGCCAGCGCTGCTGTCGCCGTGGCTGAGCCAAGCCGACCGCGCGGCATCGCAATTGCCGCCCTTGGCCGTTGACTGCCGCGAGGATGGGCGCGACGCCAGCCCCCTCCTGCATGTGGATGGCCTCAACGACGGTGCGCGGCTGGCGCGGGCGCCCAATGCCGACCACGGCGTGCGCCTGCAGCTGAGGGCACTGGGAACGGAGCAGGACGTGGATTGGTTGCTGGACGGCCGCTGGATTGCCCGCACCCGCGGGCGCCAGCTGCTGCAGCGGGAGTTCGACCAGCCCGGCGCGCAGACGTTGACGGTGCTGGCCAGTGACGGAGGCTGGGCACAGGTGCACTTCAGCGTGTTGCGATGAGGCCCCGGCTCGGCGCCGCGCGGTGGAGCTTGCCGTTGAAAAAGACGGCGGCGCACCCATCTTGACCAGTCGAGATTCGAATGGGGCGTGCCTGCCCGCCAGCGCCCGAAAAGCGCGCTGGTACCCACAGGCCGCTAGAATGCAGGCCGCGCTGGCCCCGGCGCGGCCGCACTGGACATCGAGGTAGCAGCATGGAATTCAAGGATTACTACGCCACCCTCGGGGTGGAGCCCAGCGCGGGCGACGCGGAAATCAAGACCGCCTACCGCCGGCTGGCGCGCAAGTACCATCCGGATGTCAGCAAGGAGGCCGGCGCAGAGGAGAAATTCAAGGCGGTCAATGAAGCCTACGAAGCGCTGCGTGATCCGGAAAAGCGCAAGGCCTATGACCAGTTGCGCGCGCAGGGGTATCGCCCGGGCGAAGAGTTCAACGTGCCGCCGAACTTCGGTGGTGGCGGTTTCAATTTCGAGGACGTGTTTGGCGGTGGCGGTGCCGGTGCCAACGGTGGCTTCAGCGATTTCTTCGAAAGCCTGTTCGCGCGCCAGCGCGGTGCAGGTGCCGGCGCACGTGGCCCGGGCCCTGGCTTCAGCAGTGCCGGCCAGGCACCCAACCGCGATACCCGGGCCAAGCTGTCGGTGCCATTGGAGGCCGCCTATGCCGGCGACAGCCTGCGCATCACGGTCAACGGCAAACAGTTGGATGTGCGTGTGCCCAAGGGCATCCGCCCGGGCCAGGTGATCCGCCTGGGCGGGCAGGGCCAGAACGGCGGCAACCTGCTGCTGGAAGTCGAATACGCTGCCCATGCGCAGTTCGACGTCGATGGCCGCAACATCCTGCATACCTTGCAGGTCAGCCCGTGGCAGGCGGCGCTGGGCACCACCATCAGCGTGCCCACGCTCGGTGGCGCGGTCGAACTGCGGGTGCCCGCCGGCTCAGAGGCCGGACGCAAGCTGCGTCTGCGTGGCCGCGGCCTGCCTGGCAGCCCGGACGGTGACCAGATCGTCGAGCTGGAAATCGTCGCGCCCGTGCCGGTGGATGAGGCGCAGAAGAAGGCGTACCAGGATCTGGCCAGGGCATTCGGCGAAACAGCCTGATCGCGATCACCGGGCCTTGGCCAGGGCCAGGGCCTTGGCCCCGTGGCAGGCGCTGCGTCAGTCGATGCGCACGACGGTGCGTCCGACCGAGCCGCCGGCCAGCATGGTCTGGAAGCTGTCATCAAGTGCATCCAGCGTGGTTTCCGCCGTGCACAGGGTCTCCAGCTGCGGCGGCAACCAGTCGCCGCCCAGCCGTTCCCAGACCAGCTCGCGCAGTTCCCGTGGCGCGTTGGCCGAGGACACGCCCAACAGGCTGACCCCGCGCAGGATGAAAGGCATCACGGTGCTGTCCAGCGCCGGTGAGGCGGCCAGCCCTGCACTGACCACGCTGCCGTAAGGTGCTGTCTGGGCCAGCAGGCTGGCCAGCATCGGCCCGCCGGTATTGTCCAGGCCACCGCCGAATCGTGCCGATTGCAGGCTGCCCGTGCTTTCCAGCACGGCGCGAGGCAGTACCTCGCTGGCGCCTTGCCGGCGCAGCCAGTCGGCCTGTTCCGGCTTGCCGCTGATCGCATGCACCGTGAAGCCGGCCTGGCTGAAAATCGCCACGGCCAGGCTGCCGACGCCGCCACTGGCGCCGGTCACGGCCAGCGGTCCGTGTTCCGGCGTCAGTCGATTGTCCAGCAGCCGCTGCAGGGCCAGCGCCGCAGTGAAACCAGCCGTGCCGAGGATCATGGCCTGGCGGGGGCTGAGGGCGGCGGGCAGGGCGATGACCGCGCTGGCGGGCAGGCGGACATACTGGGCGTAGCCACCGTCGCGGGTTTCACTCAGGCCGCAGCCGGTGGCCAGCACCGCATCGCCCTTGCGCCAGGCCGGGTCGCTGGAGGCCACCACGGTACCGGCCACATCGATGCCACCGACCAGCGGGAAACGGCGCAGGATGCGGCCACGGCCCGTACCGGCCAATGCGTCTTTGTAATTGACAGACGACCACTGTGCCCGTATCACCACCTCGCCGGGTGAAAGCGTTTCCAGATCCAGTGTCTCCAGGCCGGCGCGGTGGCCATCGGGACCGTCATGGATACGGAAGGCGGAAAAAGTGTCAACAATGGCCATGGGCAGCGTCGCAAGTGAGGACCAGAACGCCACCTTAGCGTCTGTGAAGGCAGAGGGGTACTTTAAAGTCGCCACCGCGTGCCCATCTTGTAGAATCGGAAGCTGGTTCATGGTTGGCGTCGGGGGAAGGGCCCTTGGCGCGGCCTCATCAAGATGGAGCGTGCATGGCCTGGAATACACCCGGCGGCAACAAGGGCGGACAAGGCCCCGACGAGAACCGACGGGGGGCTTCCCGGCCCCGCGGCGGCGGTTTTGGCGGTGGTGGCTGGGGCGGGTTCCCGGGACCGTTGAAGGATCTGCTCGATGGTGGCATCGGGCGCTGGGTCGTGGCGGCCATCGTGCTGCTGCTGCTGTTCTCCAGCTTCCAGCTGATCGGCGAACAGCAGCGTGGCGTGGTGCTGCGCTTCGGCCAGTATGAGCGCCTGCTGATGCCTGGCCCGAATTTCAAGCTGCCGTGGCCGATCGAATCGGTGACCAAGGTCAACGCGACCGAGATCAAGACCTTCTCGGTATCGGTGCCGGTGCTGACCCGCGACGAGAACATCGTCAACGTGTCGATGAACGTGCAATACCGCATCGACGATCCGCAGAAGTACCTGTTCGGCACCGTCGATGCCGATCGCGTGCTGGAACAGTCAGCGCAGAGCGCGGTGCGCGAAGAAGTCGGCCGCGCCGACCTCAACACCGTGCTCAACAACCGTGGTCCACTGGCCGTGGCCGGTGAAACCCGCCTGCAGGCGCTGTTGAAGGCCTATAACACGGGGCTGACGGTGACCGGCCTGACCCTGCCTGATGCCCGCCCGCCCGAGGAAGTGAAGCCAGCGTTCGATGACGTCAACGCGGCCCAGCAGGTCAAGGAACGCCTGATCAACGAAGCCCAGGCCTATGCGGCCAAGGTCGTGCCGGAGGCTCGCGGCCAAGCGGCGCGCACCCGGACCACGGCCGAGGGGTACAAGGAAGCGGTGACGGCACGTGCCGAGGGTGATTCGCAGCGCTTCACCCTGCTGCAGGAGCAGTACCGCAACGCACCGGAAGTCACCCGCAAGCGCCTGTGGCTGGAAACGGTGCAGCAGGTGCTGTCGGAGAACCGCAAGGTCATCGGTGGCGATGGCCGCCAGTTGCTGTACGTGCCACTGCCCGGTGACAGCCGTGCCACGGGCACCGCACCGGCACCCGCACCGGAAGTGGTACTGCCGGCCATCAATGGCACCGGCTCCAGTCAAGCACGTGACCCGGGGCGGCCGACCGGTCGCCCGGCCGGGCGTCCCAGTGGTCGTGAGGAGGCCAGCCGATGAGAAGTTCCCTGTGGATTGGCGTGGCCGTCGCGGTGCTGCTGGGCCTGCTCGGCTCGGTTTACATCGTGCGTGAAGACCAGACGGCGATGGTGCTCAACCTGGGCAAGGTGGTGCGTGCCGACATCAAGCCGGGCCTGCACTTCAAGGTGCCGGTGGTGGAATCGGTGCGAGTGTTCGACCGCCGTTTCCAGGTGCTCGACACCACGCCTGCCCGGTATTTCACTGCCGAACAGAAGGACGTCAGTGTCGACTTCTTCGCGGTAGGCTACATTTCCAATGTCGGCGATTACTACCGGGCCACCGGCGGTGACCCGCGCATCGCCAATGCGCGGCTTGCTCCGATCATCACCGACTCCCTGCGCAACCAGATCAACTCGCGCTCGTTACAGGCGCTGGTGTCTGGTGACCGCAGCGAGCTGATCGCCGACCAGTTGAAGAACATCAACGAATCGGTGCAGGGCCTGGGAATGCAGATCATTGATCTGCGCATCAAGCAGATCGACCTGCCGACCGACAGCCAGGTGATCAACGACGTGTACGAACGCATGCGTGCACAACGCAAGCAGGAAGCGGCCAAGCTGCGCGCCGAAGGCGAAGAGCAGTCTCTGACCATCCGCGCACAGGCCGACCGCGAGGCCACCGTGCTGGTGGCCGAGGCCGAGCGCGATGCGCAACGCGTGCGTGGTGAGGGTGATGCCGAGGCGACCAGGATCTATGGTCGCGCCGGTGCTGCCGATCCGGCGTTCTATGGGTTCTATCGCACGCTGGAAGCCTACCGTGGCTCGATGACTGACGGTAACGGCGTCATTGTCCTGGACAAGGATGATCCGTTCCTGCAATACCTCAAGAGCGACCGCTGACGTCGCTGCAACAGTGCACGGGGCCCGGCATGTCCGGGCCCCGTGCTTTTCGTGGAGTAGGGGATGAAAGATCTGTTTGCCGCACTGTGTCTGGTTGCGGTTGTCGAGGGTTTGCTTCTGTTTGTCGCCCCGCTTGCCTGGAAGCGCATGGCAATGCGTCTACTGGATCTGCCGGGGCCCGCGCTGCGGAGCTTCGGCGGTCTGGTGCTGCTGGCCGGTCTCAGCCTGTTGTGGTGGGCCCGGCACTGATTGACGGGAAAACATGTCGTAATCGGCTATTGCCGCCATATAGGACATGACCTAGCGTCGATAACTACAGTCGATGATGGAGGGGCAATGTTCAACGCCATTGCCGGGTTGTTTCAATCGCCGCCCGCGGTGTTGTTTGCCGATAGGGCCGTGGCCGTTCCCTTCGTCGCCGAAGGACCGAACGCATGGTCGCTGTCGCTGAGCAACGGCCCACTTCCGTCGGCCGCGGCGCCTGCCCCGCCGTTGCATCCCCACCGGCTGGCGGTCGAGTTGCTGGGCGAGCCGGCCAGCGGGTCGTCCTCACAAGGCCAGCTGCAAAGCGCGCTCAAGGCGATCTGGAATCGCCCCATGTCGGGGTTCCTGCAACCGCTTCCTGCCGGCGAAGTGGGCCTGGGCGGCGTCGAGGAACTCGATGAGATTCCAGTAGTTGCCATGATTCTGGCGCTGTGGAACTGGGCGACCGCTGATCCCTGCAAGGGTTTTGATGCCTATGCCAACGGCGGATTCAAGCTCAGCCACCCGATGACCTCACCGATGGCCAGTGCGATCGAGCAGGCGCGTGTCCACGTCGGTGAGCGCCTTATTGCACAGCTGCAGACGATTCCTGATGACGCAACTGGCACGGCGGGGATGCTGCGTACGCTGTATACCTCCGCGTTGCAGGCCATCGCGCAACATGCAAGCGGGCAGGGATGGGTCGCGTTCGCGCCGCAGGCCGATGCGATAGCGGCGTTGGCGACAACGGCGGATGTCATCAGGCATTTCTGCAGCGGGCCTGTCGCGGGACGCGAATCGGTCCTTGGTCTGAGTCTGGTTTTTGACGAGGCCGTGGTATCGGCGCAGGTCGCTGGGGAAGGCCTCGCCCCCCTGTTGGGGCGTGCTGCGGACGATACGCTGATGCGCTCGCACTTGGACGGCGTTATTGGCCTCTTGGTTCGGGCAGGTATGACGGCAGCCGATGCAGCCCGCAAGGCGCCGGTCGTGCACGCCATGACGATGCACCTGGTCAATGCCACCACCGTGGATCATATCCAGCGGGTGGATCTTGCGGCGGCCGGATCTTCGGTGCCGGGTTTCCCGTTTGACGTGCTCTGGCAGCAACTGGGTGTGGACCCGGCGACGAGCCTGTATATCACCCCGGCCACCTGCGCTGCCGTGGTTGAGCTGCTGGCAACGCACGCCATTGAAGACTGGCGTGCGTTCCTGCTGTATCAAGAGGCCAACCGAGCCGCGCCCTGTATTGAGATGAGTGCGGACCCTGCGCGGATCCTGGCCCAGTTGGACCAGCCGCATGCCGCTGGCGCAGCGTTGGGGCAGTTGTATGCCAATGGCACCGACCCGGCCCGCGAGCGCCATGCGCAGGCCTTGTTCAGCCAGCTCCGGGCCACGTTCATCGAGGATGTGGCCGCCTCGGCATTGAGTCCCGCCGACCAGAAGGTGCTTGCCGATGCCTTGGCGTGGTCGCAGCTGCAGTGGGAGGCTGCTCCCGTCGATTGGCTGCCGGTTGCGCTCGATCAACGCGGCAGCTACTTGGGCCATCTGCAGGCCTTGCAGCAGGCGATGACGGCCGCCGGACTGCGGCGGCTCGGGCAACCCGCTACCGTGGGGGTGCAGGGAAGGGGCGCGCATGAGTTCGCCTTGGCCTTTGACCTGCACTCCAAGGTGGTCGCGCTGTCCCCGGCGATGCTGGACGCGCTCTGGGATGGCGTCGACGGCGCCGACGATGCCCGCTGTGGCGCCATCGGCAGTGCGCTGGGCCATGAGCTTGCCCACCTGGTCGAGGATGTGGCCCTGTCCAATGCCGGGAAAGCATTACGCCAGCAGCAGGGCCGGGCGATCCTGCAGCGGGTGGATGGCCGCGCCATCGGTCCAGAGCGCGTCGACGGCACGCGCGTGCTCGACGAGGTCGCCGCCGACCTGCGCGGCGCGAGTGCGGCGCATCGGGTCTGCGAGGCGGCCGCGACGGCGGAAGGGCGTCGCTTTGACCCCGCAGCGTTCTTCCAGGGAGCCGCGGCGGTGCATGCCGCCAATCCCAGCCGCAGGCAGCTGCAGGCGAGCTTGCAGAGCACCCACCCACCGGGCCCGGTACGTGCCGACCTGCTGGCCGAGGTCAGGGGATTTGAGGCCGCTTTCGGCTGCGATCCGGCACCGCGCAACCCGTTCCACCGGGTGATCTGAATGGGGCCAGAGGCGCACCGGCGGGAAGGGGTGGCAAGTGACCCACCGAATCCGGATAATGCACAAAAGCCGGACGGGCCTCCCGTTCGGCTTTTTCTGTGTCCGGGCTTTCCTGTGCCGGCGTCTCCCCGCTGGAGCCGCCACTCCGTGCAGGCCTGTCTGGCCACGGTCTACCCGTCCGCGGCCCCGATGGCCGCAACAATTCCAGGAGCCCGTCATGGGTCAGTCAGTCGTAGTGCTTGGTGCCCAGTGGGGCGATGAAGGCAAGGGCAAGATCGTTGATCTGCTCACCGAAGAAATCGGCGCCGTCGTGCGTTTCCAGGGCGGCCACAATGCCGGCCACACGCTGGTCATCAATGGCAAGAAAACCGTGCTGCACCTGATCCCCTCGGGCATCCTGCGCGACGATGCGCTGTGCCTGATCGGCAATGGCGTGGTGATCTCCCCGGCCGCGCTGCAGAAGGAAATCGCCGAACTGGAAGCGTCTGGCGTGGAAGTGCGCTCGCGCCTGAAGATCTCCCCGGCCGCGCCGTTGATCATGCCGTACCACATTGCCCTGGACCAGGCCCGCGAACGCGCTGCCGGTGGCAAGGCGATCGGTACCACCGGTCGCGGCATTGGCCCGGCGTATGAAGACAAGGTGGCACGTCGCGGCATCCGCATCGCCGACCTGCATTACCCCAAGCAGTTGGAAGAGCTGCTGCGCACGGCGCTGGATTACCACAACTTCGTGCTGACCAAGTACCTGAACACCGATGCGGTCGACTTCCAGAAGACCTTCGACGAGGCGCTGGCGTTCGGTGAATACGTGCAGCCGATGAAGTCGGACGTGGCCGGCATCCTCCATGACCTGCGCAAGCAGGGCAAGCGCGTGCTGTTCGAAGGCGCGCAGGGTGCGCTGCTGGATATCGATCACGGCACCTACCCGTATGTCACCAGCTCAAACACCACCGTGGGTGGCGCGCTGGCCGGCGCTGGCGTTGGTGCCCAGGACATCGACTACGTGCTGGGCATCGCCAAGGCCTACGCGACCCGCGTCGGCGGTGGCCCGTTCCCGACGGAACTGGATGATGAGATCGGCCAGGGCATCCGCGACCGCGGCGCCGAATACGGTGCCTCGACCGGCCGTCCGCGCCGTTGCGGCTGGATGGACATCGTTGCACTCAAGCGCGCCGTGGCCATCAACGGCATCAGCGGCCTGTGCATCACCAAGCTGGACGTGCTCGACGGCATGGAAAAGCTGAAGGTCTGCATCGCCTACGAATACAACGGCAAGCGTACCGAGTACGCCCCGCTGGATGCGCAGGGCTGGGAAGACTGCACCCCGGTCTACCTGGAGTTCCCGGGCTGGAGCGAGAACACCCACGGCATCACCAACTGGGACGAGCTGCCGCCTGCGGCCCGCGCCTACCTGCGTTCGCTGGAAGAGCTGGCCGGCTGCCCGATCAGCATCGTGTCCACCGGGCCGGACCGCGACCACACCATGGTGCTGCAGGATCCGTTCGCCTGATCCGGTAACGGATTGTTGTGTGTTCCGAAGACGCCGGGCTCTGCCCGGCGTCTTCGTTGGTGCTGCGCCCGCCGGGGAGGACAAAAGACACCCTGCGTTGCCTACCTTGGGGCCAACGGTTGCAGGCACAACCCGACCCAGCCGTACAGACGATTGCCAGGTGGCTGGGGGCGTGCTGCAGTCGGTCACGTTGCTGGCGCGCACGCCACCTGCCAAGGTCCCACGGCCGCTCCACTAAACCAGCAGCGCATCGCCTTTCAGGTGGCTCCCGATTTCTTGCGACCGCTACCACTGCGCTTTCCACCACCATCCTGCTTGTTGACCGTCGCCCAGGCAATACGCTCGGCTTCGTCAGTGGAGTGGCCGCGCTCGCGTTCATTCTCTGCGATGTGTTCGGCCTTGCGCTTCTGCTTGTCGGTATAAGCCGACTTGTCACCACGGGTCATGGGCTGTCTCCTCGCATTACTGGATCACAACGACGACGTCAGGCCAGCTGACGCAACTTGGGCTCACGTGCCCATTGGCGGCTCGCAGCCGCGCGCGTGAAGCCGGCGACGTCGTCGGCTGTCACGATGCCAGCGTCATTGCCGACACGTGCGGCCTTCAACAGCAGCTGTCCGCCTTCATCGGCCGCGATGGCCTTGAGGTGCGCCCAAGCGTCACTGACGAAGGCGATGGCTGCAGTTTCTTTGCTCAATGCTTTTGCCCGTTCGGTGTCCAGGACCACCGCTACGGCATCGAACACTGCCGATGGCATGCCGGCCAGCTGTGCATCGGCAGGCTGTACCTTGCCGTCGCTAAGCTTCCCGCCGCCCAAGGTGGGGGCGACCAGTGTCAGCCGTGCGCCTGCTTTCTCGACGGCTTTGCGGAGCCGGGCAATCGCTCCCGCATCGGCACCGACATCGAACAACACACCGATGTGGCGGCCCTGCAGCGTATCGAGGCCGCGTCCGATCACCCGCACTTCCGGCGTGGCCGGCATGGGCATGGCAGGCACCTGCGCCGGCGTGGCATCGGGTAGCTCGGCCACCCCCAGGCCCTTGGCCACCCGTCCGGCCAAGTCTTCGTCGACATTGCGCAGTTGGCTCAGTACACGCAGTCGAACGGTCGCCGTCTCCACTTTTGACAGCTCAAAGACCAGGGCCGAGGCCAAGTGCGCCTGTTCGGCCTTGTCCAGGCTGTTGAAGAACATCCGTGGCTGACTGAAGTGGTCGGCGAAACTGCTGGCGCGGGTACGCCCTTTGCGCCCGTCGTCGGCACCGCCGTGACTGCCGAAGCCTGCCGGGGTCTGCCGTGGCGTATCGTCCTGCAGCGAGCTGGGGTCGTAGGCGACGCGCCCCTTGGGTACGGCCATCTGCATCTGGCCGTCGCGCTGGTGGTTGGCGAATGGGCACTTCGGCGCGTTGATCGGCAGCTGGTTGAAGTTCGGGCCGCCCAGCCGCGACAACTGGGTATCGAGATAGGAGAACAGACGTCCCTGCAACAATGGGTCATTGCTGAAATCAATACCTGGCGGAATGTTGGCCGGGCAGAAGGCGACCTGTTCGGTTTCGGCGAAGAAGTTGTCCGGCCAACGGTCGAGCACCATGCGCCCTATCACCTCAAGCGGCACCAGCGACTCAGGGATCAGTTTGGTCGGGTCGAGGTGGTCGAAGGGGAACTGCTCGGCCTGGTCTTCGTCAAACAGCTGCACGGCCAGTTCCCATTCCGGGAAGTCGCCGCGATTGATCGCCTCGAACAGGTCACGACGATGGAAGTCGTTATCGGCCGCCTGCAGTTTCAAGGCTTCGTCCCAGACCGTGGACTGAAGCCCCAGCACCGGGCGCCAATGGAACTTCACGAACGTGGAGCGGCCCTCTGCATCAAGGAGTCGGAAGCTGTGTACACCAAATCCTTCCATCATCCGCAGCGATCGAGGGATGGCGCGATCGCTCATCGCCCACATGATCATGTGCATCGATTCGGGCATGAGGGAGATGAAGTCCCAGAACGTGTCGTGGGCGCTGGCCGCCTGCGGGAAACCACGGTCAGGTTCCATTTTCACTGCATGGACCAGATCGGGAAACTTCATCGCGTCCTGGACAAAGAACACCGGAATATTGTTGCCGACCAGATCCCAGTTGCCTTCGCTGGTGTAGAACTTGACCGCGAATCCGCGCACGTCGCGCGGCGTATCCACCGAGCCGGCGCCACCCGCTACCGTGGAAAATCGGGTGAACACCGGCGTGCGCACCCCCACCTCGGTGAGAATCTTCGCCCGCGTGTGTGACGCCAAGGACCGGGTGAGCTCGAAGTAGCCGTGCGCGCCGGTGCCGCGCGCATGCACGATGCGTTCCGGGATCCGCTCATGGTCGAAGTGGGTGATTTTCTCGCGTAGGAGGAAATCTTCCAGCAGGGTCGGCCCACGGCTGCCGGCGCGCAGTGAGTTCTGGTTGTCCGCGATCGGAATGCCCTGGTTGCTGGTCAGCGGCGGATGGGAGCCACCGGCGAGCAGGTGGAGTTCGTCGGCGTCGCCGCGGATGGGGGCGGGGGTGGCGGGGGCGCGCTTGCCGGTGGGCTTGCTGGCAGCCATGGTCGATCTCCTGGACGCGGTTGGATAAAGGGCGGGGGAAGGGGGCAGCGATCACAGTGGCGCGCATGGCGTTAAACCAAAGTCCCATCGGGGTGAACGCGCAGGCAAAAGCGCCCTCGGCTAAACTTGACGCATGCGAGTCGAGCCCGCCGATATCGAAGCCCTGTTCGATGCGATTCCCGACGTGTTGTTCTTCATGAAGGACACGGAAGGGCGCTATACGCACGTCAACCAGACCATGTTGCGTCGGCTTGGCCTGCGCGCGCGCAAGGAGGTCATCGGGCGCACGGCGGCCGAGATCTACCCCACCGGCCTGAGCGCGGATTACGTCGACCAGGACGCCCGTGTGCTGGCCGGCGAAGTCATCGAAAACCTGATGGAGCTCCATCTGTTCGCCAACCGCGAGCCGGGCTGGTGCCTGACCTGCAAACGGCCGCTGCGGGTTGACGGGCGCATCGAAGGGGTGATCGGGATCTCCCGTGACCTGGGCCAGAAGCACAGCCTGGGCGCGCAGTACGAGCAGTTGCGCCTGGCATTGGCACATCTGAACGCGCATTACGCGGAAAACGTACGCATGCAGACGTTGCTGGACATCACCGGGTTTTCCCTGTCAAAGCTGGAGCGCAGCTTCCGCAAGGTGTTCCAGATGACGCCGCAGCAGGTGCTGACCCGGTTGCGCATCCAGATGGCCATGCACCTGTTGCATGGTGCGGACAGCATTGCCAGTGTCGGCCAGGCCTGTGGGTTCACCGACCAGAGTGCGTTTACCCGCAAGTTCAAGGCCGAAACCGGCACATCGCCGAGGGCCTACCGCGCCCGTATCAACGCGCGCTCATCGTCCTGATCACCGGTCGTGGCCGGCCGTGCCATCCAGGGGTCAGACAAGGTAATGTGACGGCCTTGTTTCCGCCGAAACCAACGCCCATGCCAGCCAACGCTACGCCTTCCGCACCGGCCTCCCGCCTGAGCCATGCGCTCAAACCCCGCCAGCTGATCATGATGGGCCTGGGCAGCGCCATCGGTGCGGGCCTGTTCCTGGGCTCGGGCGTCGGCGTCCAGGCGGCGGGCCCGGCAGTCCTGCTGTCCTACCTCGTGGCAGGTGCCCTGGTCATCATCGTCATGAACGCCTTGGGTGAAATGGCTGCAGCCAAGCCGACCAGCGGCGCGTTTTCCGTTTACGCGGCCGATGCGCTCGGCGCGACGGCGGGCGCGACGGTGGGCTGGTTGTGGTGGGTGCAACTGGTGATCGTCATCGCGGCCGAGGCGGTAGGCGCAGCCGGGCTGTTGGCCACGGTCTGGCCGGTCGTGCCCGTGCCGTTGGCGGCCCTTGCGTTCATGCTTTTCTTCACAGGTATCAACCTGCTGGGCGTGCGCAACTTCGGTGAGTTCGAGTTCTGGTTCGCCATCCTCAAGGTGCTGGCCATCCTCGGCTTCATTGCCGTGGGCGCCGCGCTGCTGCTGGGCTGGCTGCCGGATGTGGCCTCGCCTGGACTGCGCAACTTCACCGACAACGGCGGCTTCGCGCCCAAGGGCCTGGCCGGGATCGGCGCGGCCCTGCTCGTGGTGGTGTTCGCCTTCGGTGGCACCGAAATCGTGGCCGTTGCCGCTGCGGAGACCGAAGATCCCGAGCGCAGCATTGCCCGCGCGATCCGCACGGTCGCCTGGCGCATCCTGGTGTTCTACATCGGTTCGCTCAGCGTGATCATCGCCGTGGTGCCGTGGACCAGCGAGGCCTTGGGGTCGCCGTTCGCCGCGGTGCTGGAAGCGGCCAACATTCCCGGCGCCGCCACGGCCATTACCCTCATTGCCGTGATTGCGCTGTTGTCGGCATTGAATGCCAACCTGTACGGTGCATCGCGCATGATCTTCTCGCTGGCTCAACGTCGCGAAGCGCCGGCGTTGCTGGGGCGGGCCGATGCCCGCCAGGTGCCGGTCGTGGCCGTGCTGGCCAGCGTCCTGTTCGGTTTCGTCGCCACCGTGCTGGAGCTGCTGTTCCCCGGCAAGGTGTTGCCAGTCCTGCTCAACACCGTCGGCTCGACCTGCCTGCTGGTCTGGACCTTGGCACTGGTGTCGCAGTTGGTCCTGCGGCGGCGTGCTGAGCGGTCGGGTGTGCAGCTGCCGTTCCGCATGGCGGCCTTCCCCTATCTGACGGTGTTCGCACTGGCGATTCTCGCGCTGATCTTCCTGTTGCTGCTCTCCGAAGCTGCAACGCGCATGCAGTTCCTGGCCATGGTGGTGCTGACCCTGTGCATCGCCGGCTGCAGTGCATTGGCGCGCCGCGGGCGTGCTGGCCGGTGAACACGATGGCGGTGGGGCGGACTGCCCCACCGCCTTCAAGCCCTGCTGGGTCAGGCTTCCCGGCGCTCAGCCATGGCAGCGGTGCGCCCGCCGGTCACGCACTGTATGAACTCGATGCTGCAGGTTAACACGCTGCCGCCGCCGGCCAGACAGGCGGCGTAGCCGATACCACAGTCAATCGCGCCCTGCGGCTGGGCCTGCTGGGCCTGCGCAGCGGGAATGGCAGCAGCGACGGCGAAGACGGTACCGGCGAAGACGTTGCGGAAAAGATTCATGATGTGACCTCATTCGATGATGGATCTGACACCGTCACTGCCGCTGGGCAAATGACAGGGCCAGTGGCCGAGGCGGGTGCCCGCGCCGCGGTCACAATCGTGAAAATCTGGCCCTGACGGTGCTGGTAACTGCGACAGATCGCGTCTTTCTTGACTGCAGTTGCACGTTATGTGATGGGCCGCATGCGGCGGCAAGGCGTAGAACACGCCATAAGTGTGCCGTTGACCGATGGTGCCGGACCGCGCCCACACGGCGTTGGCGACTCTGCCGACCAAGGTCGCGAAGCGGTCAGTGGGAATGCCGCGGCACCGCGCGCGCATCGTGCCGAAAGCGACCATGTTCTCCTTGCCCCAGGCGGCCGCAGGTGCTTCTGTCCTGACAA
>DALZLW010000043.1:0-22703 GCA_032007425.1 Stenotrophomonas sp. | reverse complement strand
CGCACTGCGCCTTGTCACCAATGCGCGCTACAGCCTTGCCGTCGATATCGGTGAACGGCGAACCCGTAAGCACGTAGCCGCCGTACTCGACAGCGTCACCAACCACGATCCAGTTACGGGCCATCAAGCGTTGCCGAAAGCGAGCGGAATCGCAGTGGAGCGCAGCCGCTTCCGGACGTTGAGAGGCGAAGCCGTCAATGGTCCAAGGCGCTGCAGTGGACGCCGCAATAGGCGCGTCTGCGAGCTTGAACAGCGTGGTGGAAGGGCGCGCACGCCATGCCAGCACGCGGAGTCCGTCAGCCGTTCGATATCACTCCAGACCGAATTAGAAGGGCATCAGCGCCGATGATCCGAGCGGCTACCCGGCTCATCGACTCCGCTTACTTGGTCTTGATGTCCTTGCCGTCGCTCTCCGTCAACTCGGCAAACGGCGAACGTTAGTGTTCCTCGCTTCCGCAAGGATTCTGGCGCACCGGCAGCATTAAGCGCCAGAATCCTCGCGATGGCGAGGATTAGCGTGATCAACCGTTAGATCCCGAAAAAATCCTTATCCGTGTAAGGATTTCTGTCCCTAAAAGCGCTAAGGGGTCAAAATCCTCACCAACATGAGGATTCAATGGTGTAAGCTCCCATCCAAGCAATAAACCGCACGATCACAAGGATTTCTGATGAAAGTCCGATTGGACGATGCCGAGGCGCTGGGCCCCCTGGTCAAAGCCATGCGCAAGTACCAAGGTCTGCGCCAGGACGCCACCGCGGAAGGCATCGGCGTCAGCGAGAACTTCCTCGGCAAGATCGAGCGTGGCGGCACCACCGTGCAGTGGGGCAAGCTGTTCCACGTGCTCGACGAGCTCGGCCTCCACGTCGAGATCGACATTCCTGACAAGGTAATGGCCGCGCTGGCAGAACGTGAACGCAAGGCACGACGATGAGCGGAAAGAAGCCGCTGCGTGACGCCATCAAGGTGACCGAATTGTCGGGGCTGACTTATCGAGCACCCAGGCGGCTGCAGGCAAGCATTGATGGCAGCACTGTCGGAACACTGACCGAAAATGCCGGCCTGTGGACGTTCACTTACGCGCCCGAGTGGCTGGCAAGCGCTGAGCGCTTCGAGCTTTCACCCGCCTTGCCACTGCAAGCCGAGACTATCGTAGACGGCGCCAGCGAGCGCCCCGTGCAGTGGTACTTCGATAACCTGCTGCCTGAAGAGATGCAGCGTGACCTCATGGCCGCGGACGCGAAGCTGGACAAGGCCGATGCGTTCGGGCTGCTTGCCTACTACGGCGAGGAATCAGCCGGTTCATTGACGCTCCTGCGCCCGGATACGACCTTGGCGCCGGGCGCGGTGCAGGCATTGCCGGACGAAGTGCTCTCGCAGCGCATCCACGGGCTTCCCCGCACCTCGTTGGCTGCTGGCGCGGCCAAGCGCATGTCGCTGGCAGGTGCGCAGCACAAGCTGGCCATCATCGAACGCGATGGGAACATCTACGAGCCCAAGGGTGCCGAGCCCTCCTCACACATCCTCAAGCCTGACAGCACCAGCACCGACTACCCCCACAGCGTGGTCAACGAGTGGTTCGTTATGACGCTGGCGCGTCGCATGGGGCTTGACGTACCGGACGTGGAGCGCCGATACGTCCCGGTTCCGGTCTTCATCATCGAGCGTTTTGACCGCGCGGTGAACGCTTCCGGGATCCATCGCCTGCACGCCATCGACGCGTGCCAACTCCTCAACCTCGCAGCGGTCTTCAAGTACCGCGAAGGCAGCATCGAGACACTCAAAGAGATCGTGGAGCTTTGCCGCAGCACGCTCAAGACGCGCATGCGACTGTTCGACTGGATCGTTTTCAATGTCCTGACCGGCAACAACGATGCACACCTGAAGAACCTCAGCTTCCTTGTGGATAATGACGGGATCGAGTTGGCGCCGCACTATGACCTGCTATCCACCGCCTGCTACGAGACCCGTGCGTATGCCGAGGATCGGGCGCAATGGCCTGCGCACTCAGAGTTGGCGTGGCCACTGCTGGGCGTGAAGCACTTCAGTGCGTTGAGCCATGCGCACCTGTTGGATGTGGGTGAAGCACTGGGAATGAGCCGGAAGGCGGCGATGAATCAACTAAACGCGCAACTCAACCGTATCGAGGGTGAGGCTGCTGCGCTGTTGGAGGAAGCCATCCGCGATAATGCCGACTGGCTGCAAAGGCTCGGCAGTGGAGACGTTTTCGAGGGCGAAGTACGCTGCCTGCGTACAGTCGTCCATGGCGTCATCAAGGACATGGTCCGTCAGCTTTCGCCGGCCTGAACGCCGCGCTTTCCACGCGAGCCAGGCTCAGGCCTGCCACGAGGCTGATAGAACGGGACATGTCCGGCGGATACTTCGGCATACGAGTTACATGCACCCGCTGCTCTTGCCGGACATGACCCAGTACTACCGAGCTCCGGTGTAGCTGATAGCGTAACCGCGCTGCCTGCGGCTGATCCGCGCAAAGCCCAGCTCGCCCAGATGCATGCCAGCCACCATCAGCCCATCCGCGCTCACCACATCCAACAGCCGTGATCGGGAAGTCGCCGCCAGGCCCGCATCCTGATCAAAGGCAATCGATACCTCCGGACGTGCTATCTGGATATGCGGGAAATGCACGATGTCTCCCCAGACCAAGGCTGCATCCCCCAGCGAATCGACCCGATAGCCCGTGTGTCCGGGTGTGTGACCCGGCAGCGGCACCATGCTGATACCCGGCACCACTTCGCCCTGGGCCACAGGCCGCAGCTTGCTGCGATAGGCGGCAAACACTTGCCGCGCGAGCAGGAAGTTGCCCCGGGCGCGCTCGCTGCTGCGGGCCAGGTGGCCATCGTCTTCCCAGAAGGCCTGCTCGCTTGGGTGCAGCAGCAGTTCCGCCGTGGGAAACACCGCATGACCGTGCGCGTCGAGCAGCCCGCCAACGTGGTCCGGGTGCGCATGGGTCAGCAGGATCGTATCGACGTCGGCAGGCCGTACCCCCGCGCGCAGCAGATTGGCCTGCAAATGGCCTCCCCAGCCCTTGATGCCGCCGGCGCCAGCGTCGATCAGCACAGTGCGTCCCCTGCCCCGCAGCAGGTAAGTGTTGATGTGGATCGCCGATGGATCCTCGATCCCCGCCTGCGCCTGCAACCGGCGGGCCTCGGCCGGGTCGATGTCGGCCAGCAACTCCAGATTGGCGCTCAGGTGGCCATCGCTGATCGCCTGTATCTGGAACTCGCCGACCTGCTGCAGGGGCAGCCCGCCTTCAATCGTGGACGCGGGCATGGCGGCTCCTCAGTTGTGCGGTCATCGGCGCGTACGCGTGCATGCCAGCAGGCAGGGAATCGAGCGCGGCGCGCCTGTCTGCAGGAAGGCACGCGAGCCAGAGCGCCCCTGGCGTGCGATCCAGCGCAACCGCCTGCAGCGCCAGCGGGGTACAGCCCAGCGCACTGAGCAGCTCAGGCCCGACCCGGCTCACCAGCAGATACGCGTTCCTGGCGACCGCCGGCGCCCGCTCCGCGCCGACATACAGGTTGCGATGCCAGTCGGTGATGTGCGGCTGCCAGCGGGCAAAGTTGCCGCCGCCCTTCTGCGCGTATTCGGCGCCCCGCAGCACCTGCAGGCCGTCGATTGCGTGCAAGGCGAGGTAGGTCGCGCTGCCCTGCCCGCAGGCCTTGAAACGCTGCGAAGTGTGGAAGCCCTGCACGGACAGCAGCGCCGGCAGTTTCTGATGGTTGTAGAACTCATTCCATTCCGGCTCGCTGGCGGCATCGGCGTAGTTGCATTCGACGGTGTAGATCACCTTGGGCACTCCTGGCCCGGCGATCGCGCCCGGCCCTGTCAATGATGTCCGCTCATGCTAGGCCGCTACTGAACGCCGGAAAATCGACAGTTCGGTATGCTTCAGTGACAAAACATCACGCTGAGCCCGTATGCGCAGGAAGATCCCCAGCAGCACTGCACTGACCGCCTTCGAGGCCGCCGCGCGGCACGGCAGCTTCGCGCGCGCGGCGGAAGAACTGTTCCTCACTGAAGGGGCGATCAGCCGACAGATTGGTCGGCTGGAAGCGTTCCTGGGTGTGCCGCTGTTCGAGCGTGTCGGCAACCGGGTGCGCCTGCTGCCCAATGGCGCGCGCTACGCAGCCCAGGTACGCGAGTCCCTGGACCGGCTGGACCGGGACAGCCAGCACCTGATGGGCCAAGCGCAGGATGCCGCCAGCCTGGACATCGCGGTGACCCCCACCTTCGCGATGCGCTGGCTGATTCCACGCCTGCCGGCATTCAACCGCGCGCACCCGAACATCACCGTGCACGTTGCCGAACGTTCGCAGCCCTTCGTGCTGGCCGGCAGTGGCTTCGATGCGGCCGTGCACTTCGAGCATCCCGCATGGGCGGGCATGCGCACCTACCCGCTGCTGCAGGAGGTGCTGGTGCCGGTGTGCCATCCCGCGTTGATCGGTAAAGGACGCCGCACGCCCGCGCTGGACAGCCTGCCGAGGTTGCATCGGCGGCAGAGCCCGGAGGCGTGGCAGCGGTATGCAGATGAGGTGGGTATCGAGCTCAGCAATCCAGCCGTGGGCGCACGCTTCGACCTGCACGCGATGTTGATTGAAGCAGCGCTTGCCGGGCTTGGCGTGGCCTTGGTGCCATGGCTGTATGTGGAAACAGAGCTGGCACAGGGACGTTTGGTTGCGCCTTGGCCGCAGAGTGAGGCGGTGGCCAAGACGTTCTGCCTGGTGCTGCCTGAGGCGATTGGGTTGGCGGCCGGGCCGGTGAAGGTGTTTGCGGAGTGGTTGTTGCAGGAAGCGAGGCCGAGCGGCTGATCGCTTGGTGCTGCGCTCGCTGGGTAGGGTTCGGCGCTACCAATGCTGTTCAGGGCAGCTCGGCGAGCTTGAGATTACACGGCGCCCAGTCCCTCACTCCCGTCTTCTTGTCAGGCCGCACCTGATGAATGCGGTACGCACCGGGCGTGCCTACCAGACAGATATCTGCAGAAAAATAGCGATCCGGCCCGACTCGATTTTTAGCCGAGGCGCTGTAGCGGTAACCGGGCTGAAGAGCGTTAAACGACTTATTTTGATCCCAAGGTAAGCAGTCATTGGCGCGTACAACGGGCGCGGACTGGACGGTGTACTCATCGACCCCGATGGTGCGCCATCCAGAGACCTCTCTTACGGATATTCGTATCTTCCATGGTCTGAAGTCCTCACGCTTGTAGTCGGCCCTCATGCAGATCATTGCAGGCGTTCCGGACACAAGGAGGACGGGATACCGTGGTCCATTGAAGAATCGATGACAGCCCGCCAGCAACAACAAAACTGATGATAAGACGACCACTCCGACACTTCCTGCATACCATCTTCTAGTCATGATTTGTCACCAGCGTCTTCGTCGTTGTGGGAAGATGGGAACGGCTTGACGGGTCTTCAATGAAGTCCTTGAGAAACTCTTGATACATCGCCAGCGTATTGGCGCCCATGTACTTTGTTGCGCCCTCCCGCTCACCAGGCGCCGAACTCAAAAGGACATAGTAGTCAGCAAGTACATGGCCTTGCGCTTCCATGTTCAGCTCATGCAGCTGCTTTACGCCAAGCGTGTATGCATATCCCATCTTGGGATGGAGCACCCGGATTCGCTTCACTGGATAGCCCAATTGAAATTGCCAAACGTGAGTCAATTCATGGATCAGTGTCGCCCTTTCCTCGGCGTCCGCAATGGAAAAATCCTCCTTATAATGAACGCCTATGAAGTAGATCTGACCATTCGGTGCGACCGCGGTGTCCCTGTTCTGTAGCCCCAGGAACAGTGGATACCCTCCGTTGTGAATCCACACCCGGTCGTAATCGATGCTGTCCTTGAATACCATCCGCGCCATTGCCACTTCGCCAGCCGTCAGCCTTCGCTTGCTGCGCTTGACCTTTACCGCCCTCACGGATGTCCCAATGCCTTCGGACGTCGTCGCGATGTCCTCCAAGGGCACTGTCACCGACTCCGGCCCAGCGCCGCGCGCACAACACGCAACCTCGGCGGCGAGTGGGATTGTCAGTGCTGCCGAATAAAAAGCGACGCGCGCTTCCGTCCCTACCCGCTCCGTGGCACCTTCACTATCGGTCACACCACGATGTTCTGTGCCGTCTTCCAAGCTGAGCACATAGTCCACTCCTGCCAACGGTTCGCCGAGGGAACCCACGAAGCGCACTGCCTGGTCAAACGCCGGCTGCGACGTCCGGGGTAGTGCTTCGACGGCAGTGCGCTGCGCATCCTTTGACCAGCCGAAAGCAGCTCGTTCCACGACTGGGTCTGCCGGTGCGTCGACGTAGACCAGGCTCTGCTGTACCGTCAACAGACGACAACCACACGCCAACCGGTCACCTTGGCGCGCCACCGGCTGCCCATCGATCACGATGCTGTGGTCACCGGTCACAATGTCGAACACGCCGCCGTGCCGACCGCAATGCGCCTTGTCGCCGATACGCGCTACAGCCTTTCCGTCGATGTCCGTGAAGGGTGACCCCGTAAGAACCTGACCGCCACCCTCTGCGGCGTCACCAACCACGATCCAATTGCGTGCCATTGCGCCATGCCGGAAACGAGCGGATGCGCAGTGAAGCGCAATCGCAACCGGAGGTTCAGAGGCAATGCCGCCAAGGGACATGGAAACGGCAGAGCGCGCCGCGAGCAGCGCGATGGCAACTCATGACTGCACGTTGGGAGGCCTCGGCTCTTGTGCCAGGGAGGTCACTTCCGTCTGGCGGATGTAAGCCTTTCGGCGCTACCGTTCACTACACGATTGGATGGCCACGCTTGTCTCAGCTGCGTCTGTCCGCATGGTGATATCCATCAGCTTCCCAGATGGAAGCAAGCCGATCGTGTCCATCGAGCCAGCGCCCCAGCTGCGGGTCAAGCCAGTTGACCAGCATGATGCCCCTGGCATGCTGATTGCGCAGATCGGGAACGAGCCACAGCAATGGCTCGTGATGGAACACCCGATTACGCAGGTCTCGCACCTGATTGAGTGCCGCGGAGATCGTTCTGCGCTGTCGTTGATGTTTAGGACACCAAGGGAACGCCAATCGCAAATCCTTCCAGAGCTCATCTTGGTACTGCGCATCGAAGAGCGAACTCCAGAATCCAAACGTGAGTTCAGCAATGATCTTGTCAGGCGTAGCCTTCTCTCTTCGGCTTGCCAACTTGCTGCACACCTCATCAACGCTCCTGAGCAGCTTGGTGAAGCAGGGATTTCCGTCCCAGATCTGCCACCAATCCTCCCGCGCATAGCGTTGAACAAGGTGCCTGTGGAGCGCGTTGCGCAGTGCGATCTCCAGGACGCTCAACATCGGCACCATAGCTTCGGCCAATAGGATATTCCAGGAGTAGTCGGAAATGGCCAGCCCTGCATCCCCATCACATGCGGTCCGGTAACGCGCAAGCCGTGCCCGGAAGAAATGCCGCTCCATTTTTGCCCAATCCATGCCGATTCTCTTTCCCCACTGCAGGTGGATCTGCTACGCTCGATTCGCTGCCCTAGATCAGTTCTCTCCCAGCCAATCTTACTGGTGATGACACTAGGTCCGTTCAGGCCCCGCGATGCGGGGCCTGCTTGTTTCAAGCGAGCGGATGCGCAGTGAAGCGCCATCGCAACCGAACGTTCAGAGGCAATGCCGCCAAGGGACATGGAAACGGCAGACCGCGCCGCGATGAGCGTGGCGGCAAGTCATGACTGTGCGTCGAGACGCCTCGGCTATTGTGCCGAGGAGGTCACTTCCGTCTGGCGGCTGCAAGTCTGTCTGCTGCTGCTCCACCACATCCACCAGAAGCGGCTTCAGCACCGATCACCCGTGCTCGGGCTTTCTATCGCGCGCCAAGCTGTGCTTGGCTGGAACACTGACATTGATTGTGGGCTGATAGACGGAATCCGCGATGCCCGGCCAATGACCAATAACCGGAAGCACGAGCGCAGTCCGAGGGGTTCGGGCACCTGGCTCGTGGTACCAGGCGGCTCCGAAACTCGACAGCGCCGCAACCAGCATCATGACCGCAAGCGACAGCCCAAAGTGGATGTTGAAGCGCCTGGAGCCTATCGACGCAGCAGCGATCACGCCCACTTGCACTGCAGCCCACGCAAAGGCAATGCCTGCGTGCATCAAATTGCCCTGCCCCCAACTGCTTCGCAGCAGGTAATACGAAACAGCGGGCGCGCAGAGTAGCGCGAACAGTTCCATGGCCCTGGCCACTGTTATGCGACCAGAGCCCTTTACCCATAGGCACTGACCAGCCAATGACGCTGCCAGACCAGCACAATAGTAGGCAAGTGATCCTGAAGTGGCACTGCCAGCCAAGAAGCTGCACACCGCAGCAATCAGCATGAGCCCGTAGGTAGAAGAACGATAGACCGATGGTGCCACGTGATCAATTTTCCCGAATCTGAACAGAACCGCCGACATTCACTGTGCCACGCAATACGCAGCCGCTGCCTGAGATCAAACCTCGCCCATACCACGAGTGGTGTACTGGGACCGCCACCTCGGAGTTGATCGCCAGCAGGTTACCAACTGCTGATGGGGGAAAGAACTACGCCTACTCCCCTAGTAGGGCGGAGTTGGGTGTCGTGGCTGGCGCGCTCGGGCCTGCCCTCCAATCGGCCGCGGGTCGGATGGGTCTGGTTGTCAGATGGGTTCCGGCCGCATTGTGCCCCAGAGCCTGACAGATGCGTTTTTGAAGTTTTGCCCATATCCGCAAGGCGTGGAGACTGGTGGGATAGCACTGCCAGCGACTTGTGTTGCTGGTCGGGATTGGCGTCCCGTTTCGTACGAACTCACCGCAACTCTGTTGTCGCCCTCGGGCACGGCGGAGAATGTATTGCCTCGCCGGTCATACGGTGGGCGATGCGCGGGGATGTTCCCGATCCGCCGGTTTTGAGTTCGTACGCCGGTACGCCAACCCGCATCGCCCGCCACCTCGCGCCACGGCGCAGGTGGCTTATTGCTAGCGGGGAGACTATCGATGTGTAGTGAAACCTTGGATTCGTCACGCCTGTATGGGGTGATCGGGGAAGCCGCTCGGCTGCTGCCGGGCAATGCGGCCGCCTCGCTTGAGGTGATGCTGGGGCTGCTGGAGAAGCAGGAGCGTTGGTTGGCGGCGCCGCGTGCCGTTGGGAACACTGCGAGTGGTGCCATCGCGCCTGTGGAGGGCCGTGGGGATGCTCTCGGATTCCAAGAACGGGAAGCGCTGAGCGCAATCCTGGAAATCCTGCATTCGTCGCAGCAGGCGGATGGGGAAGGGTTTGGTGGTGAGCTCAACGGGCGACTGGTGGAAGGGCTGATTGTGGCTGGGCGGTTAATTGTTGAGGGAGGGGAGCGAGAGAACTGAGCTCGGCCTTCTCAACTGCACGTTCCCTGCCCTACTCCCGCGACCACACGATCGAACACATCGAGACTCAGCATCCGCCATGACCATACCAATGCCTACTCGCGATCTTGACTGCAGTGAACGCACCGACACATGGCTGAGGTCCTTTGACGAGACTTTGCATCGCTATTACGGCATCAGCCGGGAGGATACTGGCGCGGATAGTCAAGTGTTCGAGAGATACCGCGAGCTTAGCGGCGATGAGGCGGCGATGGAGTTCGCCGCCGACCACGATCTTGATCGGATCGATTGGTGGACTTGGAGCAAGCTCGGTACCTAACCGCAAGAAATCTCGTCTGACTATGCCCCTGAAAGGTCTTCGTTCTGCGTGCGCTCCATTGCAAGCGCTGCTTGTCTTGCCAGATAAGCAGGCTTCGGGCGATTGGATGCCTTCTCCGGCAACTGCAACCTGCGTCCTTCGTACCCGGCATACTCGGTGCCCCGAAGTGCAGGCGAGAGGTGAATGCACATTTCCACGTCTACCCACCACAGGCCCAGGTCGAATAGCGTGTGGAAGTCGGAGCGTAGAAGCAGCGCGTTCGCCACCTGATTCGTGTGATCGCCACGGTAAGGAAGAATGTGCGCGGCTTCCAACACTTGCGTTGCACCTGAGCCCGTCACGCAGCATCGTCCGTCATAGGCAGCCAAAACCTTCTCTCGGAAAGCCGGCTGCCCACGGCGCTGCGCCACCATGCGCAAGGCCCAAACTCGCGCGTCGTGCTCGCTGTCGATGGTCGTGGCGACTTCGGCCAGGCCTCGTGCTGCTTCATCCTCCGCGGCCTCCAACTCACTCAGATGGAGCGGCACGACGGCCCACTTTCCGCCAGCGTGCCTCTTCAGATCTACGTAGCCATGTACCTTAGGCTGATACGCTTCATAGGTCACTGGAGTACTTTCCACTTGGTACAAGCGGTCACGCGGGTGGCCCGAGTTGCTTCTCCAGTCGGATCGCGCCTTGTCGTAGTGCACGCGGCTAGGCGCATTGACTGTGAGGTGCGCCAAGTTCTCTCGCAGGTCGCCTCGCTCATCTTGCGGGTAGTGTTCCGCAAGCCACAGATCGACGTCCTGGACGGTTGCTCTACCGAGCGCTTCCACTGCGTGCGCAACTCGCCAGTACTTTGCCGTCGATTCGCGCCTTGTGGCGCCAAAGGCCATAGCACGCAAGGAGCGTTGGCGCTCTGCAAAGGAAGCAGACGAAGCGCCGGGTCGCCACGCGTAGATCTCCGCCAGCTCTGGTCCGGGCTCTGCCTGATAGTCGAGCGACTCAAACAAGCACGTGACAGGCTTGCTGCCGTCCATTGTCGGCGTGCCGAGCTCACCGCAGTAAATGAAGGGCATTGCATTGGAAGTTCCGCTGTACTTCGCGCGCAATCGAACGAATAGATAGGCAGTGACATCGCCCGAACCGAGCTTCCTGATGATTGGGGAAGCCTGCGTGTGTCTGTTCTGGCTCTCCCAGAAGAAGGCGCTTCCGTCGAAGAAGTCTAGATAGTCGGCGTCACTGCCCTTCTCTAGAGTGACGAAGAGCAGAGTGGCATTGTCAAGCTCAAGGATGCCATCCGCCCAAGGCGACCCGTAAATCTGATCGGGGACTGGTAGACCTCCAGTCGAAGCAATCTCCTGGCGAGAATAGGACGCACCTAGAACGAACTCCTCGATTGCAATCCCTGCGCTAATCTGGCCCATGATCCCCGGATTGATAGATAGTGGCTATCTATCATAGGCCTAACGAGCCTTTTGCGTCACTCCGGCCATCAGCCGATTCCAGAGAAATCTTCGTGAGTGACCGCATACTCCGAAGCCAGCATGTCGCTAGATATTATTCGTTTGCTTTCCAGAATAGACGCAACCCGTTGCTCAAAGCTTTCAAATCCATCCCCAGTAACCGTGGGGTAGTAAACAAAGACCTCCCGCTCCTGTCCAATTCGATAGGCTCGATCGGTGGCTTGATCCTCCTTTGCGGGATTCCAAGGCCGAGTAAAGTGGATCACGTGGTTTGCCGCCTGAATGTTCACTCCGAATCCAACTGCAGTGGTGGAAAGGACAATAACCCCAAACCCTGGCTTCCGTTGGAAGGCATCTATGATCGATTGACGGGAATCGTCCGAGCCTGCCTGCACGCCCGTACTACCGTTAACGATGCTGGCTTGGTAGCCTAGTCGGCTGGCGATAACACGTTGACAGAGCCGCTGAATGTCTTTGAACTCCGAGAAAACTATCGCCTTTTCTCCTCTGCCTTTGATCTCCCTCAGCTTCATTTCCAACCAAGCAAGCTTCGGCGAATGGCGAAGATGCTCATCCAACGAGACGAGATCTGCGCCTTCACCCTCAGCGGCCAAGGGGTTAGCGCAGATGCGCCTCAACCGATGCAGCAAGGCCAGTGCGGCAACGCCTCCCGCTCCACTGCCATCGACGGCCTGCCGGTAATGCCTAGCTGCAGAATCATAGAGGCTGCGTTGGCGATCAGACATTGGCAACTTGCAGACCTCCTCAATCTTCGGCTTGAGGTCGGCGACCTCGGACTTCATCCTCCGCAGCACCCAAGGATCAATCTGGCTCCTTAGCACCTCAACGTGCACCTCATGGCCATCCTCCCGTCGTTCAATGGATTGACGGAAGAGCTTGGTGAAGCTTGCCAATGAGTCGAGTAGTCCTGGCTGGAAGAAGTCGAACAGACACCAAAGATCTGACAGGGAATTTTCGACCGGCGTACCCGTACACGCGATTTTGAAATCCGCCTGCATGGCCTTGGCAGCTCGAGTAACCATAGCGACGGGATTCTTGATCCTTTGCGCTTCGTCGCAGACGAACACCCCCCACTTCTCCCGGGCCATGGAGATCTGGAAGTCGCGCAGGGTCTCGTAGGTCGTCAGAACGAACGCAGCATCGCGTGCAAATCCTGGATTCAGAGCCTTCTTAACGCCGAGCTCGCGTAGTTCCGGACCGAGCTCCCCGGATGTGAGTCGATGCCGACTCAAGTGCTCGCCGTAGAGCGTTATTGTCTGCCCCTGTCGGCCATCTAGGAACTTCTCGATTTCGGCCTTCCAGTTCTCAAGGAGCGACACCGGCGCGACGATTAGGCAAGGACGCGGGGACACTGACGTCTGCCGGTACCATGCCATCAGGGTCAGCGCCTGCAATGTCTTGCCAAGGCCCATGTCATCCGCGAGTAGTATGCCGCGCATGCCCTCAGCCCGCAGACGGTAGCTATCCTGCATCCAAGCAACACCCTCCACTTGGTGGGCCTTTAGCGCGACCTCAGGTCTCAACGCGGCAGGTGCTTCGTACACACAGTCGCCAGCCTTTCGCCGAACGTTCTCACTGCGATACTCCAGCGCTTCGATGTTATGAAGGATGCGTAACGAAAGCTTGCTCGCTGGCTCGGGATTCTTCGGGATCGGCAGCGCTCCGTCATCCTTCCGACTCGACGCTGACGCAATCGCCTGGACCCAAGCCCTACCTTCGGCGGTGGAGATATCAGTGTCGGCGTTTGGGACGCGCACGGTCGGCTCGCCTGCGCGTTCAGCCTCGACTACGCGCTTCTCCAACTCGGCAACATCGTCCGGCGATAGCGCTCCCTTGCGGGTCTCGCCCGTCCCAGGATCGACCCGTGCGTAATCGGCACACCCTTCAATCCAGTCGGGACCCGCGCTGCCACCTTGCACTTTCGGGACAATGATCGGCGTACCATCAAAGCCCACGACACGGTCGCTGTACTGGGACAGATCGAACAGCGCTTCCGTCGCCAGAGCGCTCCCCACGGCTGCGACGAACTTGGCCTGGCGGAGACGCCCCAAACTCTCTTGGGTCACCCCACTCATCGAGATGCGGTGTCCCTTCCAACGAACTAGGCCGATTGAGTTGGCATCGCTGGCGGACTCGACGAGAGAGGCGAATTGATCCTCTGTATACGTACCTATGAACTCATTCTCGCACCCACCCGTCGGATCAATCAGGACGGCATCCCAATGCCCATCGGCTTCTCCATGCTGAAGATCCAACTCCCAGTCAATGATCCCAGCATTCTGCTTCGCCACGGCAATTCGTTCAGGTGAGATTACCGCCTCTGCTGCCTCACCGAGAATCTGGTAGGGGCTACTTAAGAAGGCCTCAGCCTGCTTCCCCACCAACCGCCGCGCAGGTAGTGCTTTGATCGTGCTCGCAACGCTCTTGACGTTGTCAGGCAGCACCACATGTGTGACGCCTTTGCCGGCCTCGCTGACATCGTAGCGACCGCGTGCCGAGACGTAGCTGTCAAAATGCTCTAGCCAACCGTCCGGTGCGTTCTCGACCTCCGGGATGATCTCCAGACTGGACTCTCCGGCGACGCTAGCCTCCTTCAGTTGAAGGCCAAGCGAGTCGGCAACCACTACCGGTGACTGGTCCAGGTATCGGTCCAATCGCGCATCGGCAACCCGCGCGAGCTGCTGAATCCTACCCATTTGCAGGAGCCGGCGATCGGCGCCCCACTGCGCCCCATGCTCGGCAAGGAGCTCCATCTGAACCAGCAGTTCAAATGTGGCTTGTGGCAGCAGTCGCTGGACCTGATCGGCGCTCACGACGGCTCCCGTGCGATCAAGGTCAAGCACGTTGCCATCTGTGTCAAGCCATTGGTCGACTGCTATCCGGAAACCGTTATCGGCAGGAGTGCCTTGGGAGATCAACCTCGGCCTGACCGCTAAAGGACATGGCAACTGCAACAGGTCCCAGCTATCTGTGTGTGTCTCGTCACCGAGCAAGCTGTAGAGCTTCGGCCAAGCTATCAGATGACCTTGCTCTGAAGGATCCGCGTAACCCTCATCTTCCAACTGAAGAAGATAGGCACGAAGCGGATGATCCGGTTCCGGCACCACTGCTAGGAACCAGCCGGCCCTCGTCGCGATAAATAAGGTGCGCTCAGTGGACGAGTTGGGCTCGCCGCGACGCCAGAATGGGAATTTCATCGGTAGAAACCTCTACTAGCGGCGAAGCGGAAGCCTGCAGCGTTCATCGCGTCGATAAGTGATCTGCTCGGGCGGCCACTTGTCTCAATCCAGTAGCTGCCACCCTTGTGGCGGTTATCAACAACCGCCGTGAACAGGTAAGACAGTTCACGCACCTCAAGGACGGGAAGTCCCGGGACGATTAGGGCGCGGTTCGTGAAGTACGATCGAGCCGGTGGCTGTGGCTGTGACGCCGACGCTGGCTCTAGGCCTGTGGCTGACAGTGAGTCTGTGGCTGGCACGGGCGCGGGCGCAGGATTCGTAGGTTGTCGTCCGCCACCAAGCACGCCATTAGGCCAGACACCAATGCTCGCGAGCCTTCGATCGAACTCGCTCTCCCAAGGACCACCGTGCGTCATCCTGAAGCGAGCGGCTTGAGGGTCGCGGAAACTTGATGCAGAGATTTCGCGATGATCTACATTGAACGGCCGCTTGTTGTCCGCATACCCATAGCAGGCATTGCCAGTAGCAGCGAACTCAACGAACCAGTGATCTCCCATCTTCATCAGGAACGCGAGATTGTTGGAAGTGGAACCCTTCAACCAACCTAGGCGGTCGCGACGCCTGCGTAGGAACCGAACGATGTCGGGATTCGCTGATTCACGAAGTAGCGGATTCAAGAATAGCTTCGTCACCTGCATGCGTCCGGTGAAGCGAATCCAGTAGTCGAACCTTCGTTCGTCCATGGTGCTCAGCACCTTCCCGGAGGACTTGATGAGTTCAAAGAACTCACGTAGGTCACGCTCTGCGAGCAACTGGCATGCCCAGTCCCGCGCCCGCCTGGATACTTGGTTCCAACGGTGCGAACGGTCACTCAGTTCGAGTTGGGGGCTGCCCCAATTCTCAATGACCAACTCAAGGATTTCAGAGTCGGCCGAAATCTGGCTCAACCCCGCACACCGCTCCACCATCGCCGCCAGAATGTCGTCTGTGCGCCAACTGAACCGCTTGGGCAATTCGATGTAGCGCGGAAGACTGGCAACGAACGCATCATCATCAAGCTCCGTCAATAGTGCTAATGCCCGGGTGACAAATGCCGACCAGAACCAGCTGGAGCTTGGCACATCCACGTCACCTTGCAGATCGCTCAAGCCTTCTGTCGTACCTTCGATCCATTCTTGGACATAGCGGTGAACTGCATCATCCCCAAGAACGTCGATATGGCGGTCAACCAGGGCCACCCAGGAGGGGCTAGCCTTCAGTGCACGCAGGTCGGGCAAGGTGTCCAACAAGAATTTTCGATACGGCTCGCGGTCTCCTTCGCCTTCAATGACGAAGTAAGCGACGAACACCGTCCGCCATAAGGACGAGCCAAGAAGTGGGTCAGAAACTCGGCCGGCCCAGCGGCTAATCAGCGCATGACTAAGGCTTGGACGATCGATTAGCGACTGATCGCCCAAGAGTTCGGTTCTGCTCGAGAACCCGGATGCGAGCAGCATGTCGTCGCGTTGACTGAGCTTTTGCGCCCCCTCCTTCATCAGTTTCACAAGGGAACGATTGAACATCCCCGGAGAGGCACCCGCGTAGCCAGAACGCCCTTGTCGCTCGAGCATCTTACTGACCTCTAGGCGAAGCATCTTCGGCTCGACGGGAACCCGCTCCCATTCCCGGATTGGGAGGAGCATCTTGGCAAGCACTGATTCAAACATCAGAGCTGGCACCGATCGGTGCTTACAGAAGCCGGAGTGGAAACCGCGACAGGGATCGCAGGCGCTTCATCCAGGCCGTAAAACTGGATCCTCAATTCCACGCGACGGCTCGCATCCGCCGTGTTTCGCTGATTATTGAACGATACGCCGCCCGCGAGGAACAGCTTCCGCACGCGTGCCAACTGGTCTTCACTCAAGGCCAGGCTGTTGTTTTTGGCTGGATCCATCAGGAGGCAGAGCACCCACTCTGATCGCTGCAAGCTCAGATGCAAGTTGTACAGATAACCACCTGTGGTATCGGTATAGCCTTCGACCACCACCTGCTTAAGCCAACGCTTTCCTAGCTCGCCGTCGGCAACCTTCAGCACCGCGGGCACCAGTTCCGCCAAGGCTTTTTCGGCATCGCTCGGCAGCTTGTAGCTGTTGAATCCAAACGTGCCTACGGTTGGGAATGAGATGCGCTGGTCAGCGCAATTGACTTGGATTTCAGGAACGCGGGCAAGATCCCTGCTCAGTTGTTGACAGACAAGGTTGATGTCGCGATTGCGAAGATCAGCAGGCGCCTCTTCTGCCGGCATCACGGCAATGATCGTGACCGCCATGGCGCTGAGGAACAGCACCATCATGGCGGTCATCAAATCCGCGTAGCTGATCCAGAACGGCTTCTCCCCATCGTCCTTCGCACGACGACGCCCCCGCCCCATGTTCCCAAACATGCAGTCAGGCCTCGGACTTATCTGACATGGCGATCAGGGCCATGCGCTGGACTATGCCATGCAGCATCTCAACCGCGTTACGCAACTCTTTGTCGAACTCGGTCAGGGTACGGTTGAGCACGGCTACCGTGCTGTCACCGAAGGTTTCCATCGTACCAGCGAGCTTCTCCGTAACAAGATCCGAGTAGCTACTGAACTCACGAGCAGCGTCCTGACTCTTACTCAAGCTTTGCTGGATTTCCCGCAGCGTGGATTCGCGCGCAGCGGCTTCAGTGGACATGAGCTCTGCAACCCCATCAATGCGAGCACCCGCCTCTGACAACGACTGCGAGGCAATGAGCAAGGAATCGGTACTGCCCTTCAGTGTGTTTGCACTGTGCTCCAACCGAATTCCCATCTGACCGGACTGCTCATGTAGGCCCGCCATGGCGGCCCCGGCACGGGATAGGCGTTCAACAACGTCGCTCAGGGAGGCCATCATGGTGGCGATCTTTGCGGCACCGGCCTCAAGCTGTCGAATCGACTCCACAGAGACGTCATGCATGCTTTCCGCTAGTTCTGCAGCGCGCTGGGTTGCAGCGTCGCCTGCGCGCTGCGCCTCGCCGGCGGCCGCCGCCATTTGCGCTGTCGCTGTTGCGGCCGCCTCGCCGATCTGGCCCGCACCGGTCGCCTGCGCAGAGGCCATGCCTTCGACAGCCGCCTGCACCTGGGCCAGCATTTGCGCCTGTGCACCGCCCAGTGTCGCCTGCTGCTGCTCCTGATGCGCGGTAAGCGAGCTGATCAGGCCTTCCATGGCGTATTGGATACCCTCGGAACTCGCAGTATTTGCACTGCGCATGTCACCGACCAAGCCACGCAGGTTCTCTTCCACGCGAATGATCGATGCCGCACTCTGCTGCATGAGCGTGCTGAGGTCTCCCATCTGGGAGCCCATCGTGTCGCGCATCTGCCCCATGAAGGTGGCCATCAGGTTCTCGATCATTCGCCCAGCGGATGCGGATTGATCCTGGCTTGCCATTTGCACGGTGTCCGCAATCTTCTGCAGCGGCGCCTGCAAGCTGGCTTCCAGGTTTGCACCGATATCGGTGGATAGCTGATGTGTAGCCGCAATCTGTCGTTCGGTGAGGTTGGTCAACAGGACCTTGAGATCCTCGACCAGGCTCTCTTTCAACTGACGGGTCTGGACGGCGCCGTCTTCCGACGAGCGGACCAGCTTTGAGAGGTACTCTTCGCCGACACCCGACTTGAATAGCCCGTCCAGGGCCACCGCAATCTCTGAGACAGAATGTACGGTGCCGGCGTAGAGAATCTTTTCCAGCAGCGTGCACAACATCGCCAGGCCGATAGCCACCGCTGAGAGCAGGAAGGCGCTGCCTACGTGGCCGAACAACACGCCCAAGCTGGCCTTCAGAGCGAGGGGATCCGCCGATTTGACATCAAACGCCTGCAAGCCAGCGATCAGACCACTGAAGGTCGCAATGATGCCGAGGCCGGTGAAGATGCCGGGAAGATGCTTGAAGAACTCTGTATGCAGATACCCGTCAACGATCAGCTCGGCATTGAAGAAGGATTCCGCCGGCACAGTCGCACGAACAGCGACCACGTTGCGGTCGACAGCGCTTGGATCAGCCTGTTCGTGGAGCGTATCTTCGTACTCTTCCCAACTTGGCCGCAGACGAGTTCCCGCAAATACCTTTGCAAGTTCACGCTTGACCAAAGGTGGCGATTTTCCACTTTGGCTTCGAACGGCGCTGTTCAGCTTGGATAGTGAGTTCCATAGCTTTATAGCCCGGCAGACTACGAGCCAGAGAAAGAGCACCAAGAGGACAGCTATCACGCTGCCGACGAGGATATGCAGCCAATCACTGATGATGGCCTTCCACAACAAGTTCATTACAGTACGTCCTTGGTTTCACGCATCAGCTCGGACACGCTTTTCCACTGAATGCCGGTGACGATGCCCCAATTCCCCTTGGGATTGGGCCGTCGCCAATGCGGCCTGCTCATTTGTCGGAGGCGTTTCAGGGCTTCCTGATAGTCCTCGACGACGATCTCCTCACCTTTGGCGCCGATGGTGTAGCCACTGAGGCGCTTCAGGCCAGGCGAGAACCACGTTCCATCCTTAGCAACGGGAACCAGCGCCTCTGCATATCCCATGGTCTGCTCGGGAAACGGAGCCGACTGTCTCACCGCTGGGGAGCCAGAAGGCAGCCTGTGCTTGGTTACAAGGGTGACGGGCAACGAACTCCGCTGCAGGGCAACCGTGCTGGTCGCAGCAGATTGAACCAGCGCCTCAGTGCGCTCGTCGAGCAACACCCAGGTAACCGCCCCAGACTTATGGGTGTAACGGACAGGATTTTTCAATGAAACGACATCCGCGAGAACCCACGCGGTGTTCCATTGTTGGGTCTGTTCCTGTAGATGGCTCGGGATGCAGTGTTTGTCAGCGTGCGCACGCCAAGCGATGGCGTCTAACGGCCCGATGCAATCAACGAGGTCAGCTATGCCGACAACGGTGCCGGAGCCCTTGCGAATGAGCGCAATCCGCCCCCGGTGTGAGGCCGGTCGGGAACGCATTTCCCAGATCTTTTTCCCGCCAAGAATCAATGATATCCATGGCTCGTCAATTACGAGTCCTTTCACGTGCCAAGCCTTCCTACGCCCAGTTGTGAACTACTTCACAACTTCCCCTGGCGCAGGGGCAGTATCTCCGAAGATCGGGCACTCCGCCACAACCTCAGGACAGGCGCCCTCATGTAATTGGTCGCAGCCGATTACCAAGGGCTCAGCCCCGGAGACGCCCCGTCCGTCGGCGAGGGTACCCATCCCCACTTGGCTGTACCCGGCTTTGCCCCTTCGAGTCATTTTTCGGGGTGCGATCTGAGAACCATGCTTTGTAAGCATCCGCATCATAGAATGAAGCCGATTCCACATCCTTCAACGGAATCACCTTCACCCAGTCGGCCACGTCAAACTCCCGGCCTCCAGGTGCTGCCTCAACGGTCTCGGTCAGCCGTTCGATCTCGGCTTTCAGGTCCATCTCGTATAACGCCAGCGCCGGCGCCATATCCTTGCGACGATGCTCTGGAATCATGCGATTAAAGTATGTGGGCAGCCAGTCAAGCTCAGCCTCAACGGTTCGCAGCCGTTGCTTGGCCTGCCAGACATCGATGGCAGGATAAGAGGTGCGCTCATCGCCCATCTTCATTGTGTCCTTGTCCCGGTATCCAGAAAAGGACGGCAGCACTTCCAAACACGCATCAGCGGCGTCGATGTCCGCAGCTACATCCAGTATATGTCCGCAATAAACCTTGCGGGACTTCAGCGTCACCATGACCAGCTTCTGCTGGTCTACCGCACGACGCAGTAGCTTCGCCATCGGTGAGCCATGTCGTTCCGTCAGCGCGTCAAAGACGCGCTGCGCGCGCGTCGATCTCTTTTCCGTCCAATCATTCTGTAAAGAAGGTCTGGCGCCGACGAGTCGCGCAGAGGCAAAGTTAAGCAGGAAGGCCAACAACGCGCCTCCCAACAAGGTCACCATCAACTTGTTGGCATGATCCACAGGCACGGCGGCGTGGAAGAATCCAGCCCACTTCAACAACCAATGTTCGGCTGCCAAGACCGCCTTCAGGATGCCAACGGAAGCAAAGGCAAAGGCACCCAGCACCAAGCCAGTACCTGCAGACATAAAGAACAATCGCTGGCCTTCCGCACGCTTGGCGAAATAGCGGAGCGGATGGAATATGAGGTTGAACAGATAACCGCTGATGACCAACGTCATCAGGATGATGGCTGAGCCACCAGGCCCCATCGGACTTACTTACCGTGCGCTATGCGGTACCGTTCCAGACGCTCAACGGCCGCCTGCGCGTCCTTGGCGCTGACCACGATCTTGTCTGGCTTGGCGCGTAACGCGCCGCTGAAGCTCTGCGTGGTCTGCTCATCCATCAACCGACGCATCACATGGGCCTGCAGCTGGGCAAGCATGTCTTCGGTACTAAGGTGACCGTCGATCTTCATGGCTTTGGCTCCAAGCGGTGGGCATTTGCCCGATGCACGCAAATCTACACTACTGCCGTCTCACAGATAGAGACGCGGGGCGCACCCCGCGTCTTCATCCATCAAATCAATCAAACCCCAACAGGATTGCTCTTCTCAACATCAATCCCATAAGTCTTGATCGCCCGGGCCACATCCTTCCCGGTCATCTTCCCTTCCTTCGCCAGCGCCGCAATGGCCGCATGTGCGATGTAGTACCGGTCAACCTCGAAGAACCGGCGCAGGTTGGCACGCGTATCCGAACGCCCGAAGCCATCCGTCCCCAGGACAGTGAAGGAGCCAGGCACGAACGCACGAATCTGATCCGCATACGCCCGCACATAGTCGGTCGCGGCGATCACCGGGCCCTGGCGGCCTTCCAGCAGCTCGGTCACATAGGCCTTTCGCTGTTCGCCTTCCGGGTTGAAGCGGTTATGACGTTCCGCGTCGAAGCCATCGCGACGCAGTTCGTTGAAGCTCGGGCAGCTCCAGATATCGGCGGTCACGCCGAAATCCTTGTCCAGCAGTTCCGCCGCGGCAATCGCCTCGCGCAGGATCGTGCCGGAGCCCATCAGCTGCACGCGCAGTTCGTTCTTCTTCGGCTTGCCCGCGTCGGTGAGCAGGTACATACCCTTCACGATGCCTTCGGCTGCACCTTCCGGCATTTCCGGATGGGTGTAGTTTTCGTTCATCAGGGTGATGTAGTAGTACTCATCGATCTGGTCTTCCATCATCGCCTTGGTGCCGTGCTGCAGGATCACCGTCACTTCGAAGCCGAAGGTCGGGTCATAGCTGCGCACGTTCGGGATGCCACCAGCGGCCAGATGGCTGTGGCCATCTTCGTGCTGCAGGCCTTCACCGTTCAGCGTGGTGCGGCCGGCGGTGCCGCCCAGCAGGAAGCCACGGGTCCGCATGTCAGCGGCCTGCCAGGCAAGGTCGCCCACGCGCTGGAAGCCGAACATCGAGTAATAGATGTAGAACGGCAGCATCGGCACGTTGCTCACCGAATAGCTGGTACCGGCCGCCATCCACGAAGCAATCGCACCCGGCTCGCTGATGCCCTGCTGCAGCACCTGGCCGCTCTGGTCTTCGCGGTAGAACATCAGCTGGTCGGCGTCCACCGGCTTGTACTTCTGGCCGAACGGGGCGTAGATACCGATCTGGCGGAACAGGCCTTCCATGCCGAAGGTACGGGCTTCGTCGGCCACGATCGGCACGATGTGCGGGCCCAGTTCCTTGTCGCGCAGGGTGATGTTCAGGGTCTGCACGAACGCCATCGTGGTGGAATACGAACGCTCGCCACTGCTCTTGAGCAGGCGGTCATAGGTTTCCAGCTTCGGCGCGGTGAAGCTCTTGCTGGACTTCTGCCGGCGCTGCGGCAGGTAACCGCCCAGGGCGGCACGGCGTTCCTGCAGGTACTGCACTTCCGGCGAATCCGGGCCCGGGTGGTAGAAAGGCACCTGGCCATCGGCCAGCTGTTCGTCGGTCACCGGGATGTTGAAGCGGTCGCGGAAGTGGCGCACGGCCGCATCGTCCAGCTTCTTGGTCTGGTGGGTCGGGTTCAGCGCTTCACCGGCGCTGCCCATGCCGTAGCCCTTGACCGTCTTGGCCAGGATCACGGTCGGCATGCCCTTGGTGTTCACGGCCTGGTGGTAGGCGGCGTACACCTTGTGCGGGTCGTGGCCACCACGGTTCAGGCGCCAGATGTCGTCGTCGGAAAGGCCGGCCACCATGGCGGCGGTTTCCGGGTACTTGCCGAAGAAATGCTCGCGGGTATACGCGCCGCCGAAAGCCTTGCAGTTCTGGTATTCGCCGTCGACGGTTTCCATCATCAGCTTCTTCAGGACGCCATTGGTGTCCTTGGCCAGCAGGGCATCCCAGTAACCGCCCCACAGCAGCTTGATCA
>DALZLW010000042.1:0-22915 GCA_032007425.1 Stenotrophomonas sp. | reverse complement strand
ATCGATTCGCGTGCCCGGTAGGCGTGCGACTCATTGGGCAGCATCACCAGCCGCGCGGTCCCGCCCAGGCCCTTCACCGCCGCGAACATGCGTTCGCTCTGAAGCGGGAAGGTGCCGGAGTTGTTGTCGTCCACGCCGTGGATGAACAGGATCGGGTCCTTGATCTGCTGGGCGTAATTGAACGGCGACATCTTCTGGTAGACCGGCTGCGCCTGCCAGTAGTTGCGTTCCTCGGCCTGGAAACCAAACGGCGTCAAGGTGCGGTTGTAAGCACCGCTGCGGGCGATGCCGGCCTTGAACAACCGGGTATGCGCCAGCAGGTTGGCGGTCATGAACGCGCCGTAGGAGTGGCCACCGATGGCGATGTGCTCACGGTCGGTGACACCACGGCGCACCACTTCATCGACCGCGGCTTCGGCATTGGCCACCAGCTGTTCGATGTAGGTGTCATTGGGCTCGGCATCGCCTTCGCCGATGATCGGCATGGTCGGGCTGGCCAGTACCACGTAGCCCTTGGCCAGGAAGGCCTGCGGCCCCCAGTAACTCACCGCGTTGAAGCGGTAGGGCGAATCGGTGACCTGGCTGGCAGCGGCCGCGCTCTTGAACTCACCCGGGTAGGCCCACATCAGCAAAGGCCGCGGGCCACTGCGCTTGGGGTCATAACCCGGCGGCAGCAGCAGCGTGGCGGTCAGGTCCACGCCATCCTTGCGCTTGTAGCGGATCTGCTCCTTGTTGATGCCACGCAGTTGCGGCAAGGGATGCGGGAAGTGGGTCAACGCGCGTGCACTGGCCTGTGCATCGCCCAGCGGTTGGATGAAGAAGTTGCTCGGCGCCTCCTGGCTTTCGCGGGTGAACAGCAGCGCCGAGGCATCGTCACCGAGCAGGGCCACCGGTGCGGAATACTCCGGTGCCTGCGACTGGAACAGGCGGGTGGTCTCACCGCTGTCCAGCGCATAGCGGTCCACGAACGGACGATCGCCCTCGTCGGACGCACCGGCACCGGCGAGGAAAATGCTGCGGCCATCGGCGCTGGTCTGCAGCAGGGTGCGACCACGCGCGTCACGCGCGGTCATCGGCCGGCCCGGATCGTTGTAACGGTCCTGGGTGTTGCGATCCCACAGCAGTTTCGGCGCCTGCGTGGCATCGTCGGCGGTGATCAACCAGGTCTTGCTGCGGCGGGTCTTCCACCAGCCTTCGCTGAGCAGACCAACGCCCTGCGCGCTCCAGCTGATGCCACCGTAGCGGCTGCCCAGCTGGGCAAGGGTCACCGGCGGCTTGTCGAAGGGTGCCGCCTGCATGAACACCGCATCGCGGATGGCGGCTTCGCGGTTGGGATCGCCGCCATCCTGCGCTTCGGCCCAGACCAGGGTGGCATCGGCATCACCGCGCCAGCCGATATCGCGCACGCCCGTGACTTCGGCATCGTTGCCGGTCGGCAGGCCTTCCACCAGCGGCCGCACGGCCACGGTATGCACCAGCCTGCCGCCGCGGTCCAGCACTTCAATGCGCCGCGGGAAACTGCCCAGCGGCACCACGTAGGAATAAGGACGCTGCACGCGCTGGCTGAGAACGTAGGCACCATCGGGCGACAGCGCGAAGCCGACGTACACCGCCGGCGTGCCCAGCGTGCGCACCGCACCGTCCAGGCCGATTTCAACCGGCTGGGTGGTGGCGTAGTAGTCGAACAATCGGGCGTCGGCCTCGTTCTTCAACAGGTCCTGGTAGGTTCGGATCGACACCACGCCGCTGCCCTGGGTGGTCTGCTGGATCGCCGGGCCGTCGGGCACGCCCTCGCTGGCTGGCGCCGGCCCGTTGGCCGCACGCTTCATCACCACCAGGCCGCGGCTGTCCGGACGCCATTGATAACCGTCGCCGAGCACCGTGCTCAGGTTGTCCTGCAGCTTGCGCGCCGTGCCGGCACGTACATCCACCAACCACAGCTCGTTGCCGCCCGTGCTGGCGTCCACCTGGTTGAAGGCCAGCCACTGCTGGTCCGGTGACCACGCCAGGCTGGCGATGGACAGCGCCTCGGGCAGGCCGCTGATCTGCCGCTCGCTGCCATCGGCGATGTTCATCAGCCACAACTTCTGGCCAAAACTGAAGCGGCTGTCAGAGAAGGTCCGCGGGTTGATGCGCACGCCGGCCAATTTCAGCTCCGGTTGCGCGACCACCGCGATGGACGGCAACGACGGCATCTGCAGCATCGCCGCTTGGTCGCGCTGTGGCGACAGATACAGGCTGGGCGCGCGCGGCTGGTCGACCACCGCCTGCAACGCCGCTGACGGCAACTGGTAGCCCGCCACCGGCGCCTGGGCAGTGGGCGTCGCCGCCCAAGCCAGCGGGGCCACCGCCACCAAGCCCATCGACAGCACCAGGCCGGTCCAATGCCGCCCGCTGCGCATGCGCATGCCCATCCCACCACCTCGTCATCGTCCAGTAAGACGCTGACCTTAACAATTCGCAGCGCGGCCACCCCCTGCCGTTGGTTGGGGCGGCGCGCAGGACCGGAGGCAGCGATATAATGGCCGCCTCCTTCACCGAGGGGCGCTGCGACCGGCTCTGCATGGACCGGCCAGGCTCGGTGATTGCATTGTTCCAACGGCGCCCGGCTGATGCCAGCCCTGCGTGGCGACCTGCGGTCGTCATCCATGGGCGGCCATCATTTACCGGAGCTACTCATGAATGCTGTTGCCAACGCCTTCTCCACCGAAGGTGACTACAAGATCCGCGACATCACCCTGGCCGACTGGGGCCGCAAGGAACTGGACATCGCCGAGCACGAGATGCCGGGCCTGATGTCGATCCGTCGCAAGTACCAGGCCGAGCTGCCGCTGAAGGGCGTGCGTGTCACCGGCTCGCTGCACATGACCATCCAGACCGCGGTGCTGATCGAAACGCTGAAGGACATCGGTGCCGACGTGCGCTGGGCCTCGTGCAACATCTTCTCCACCCAGGACCACGCCGCCGCGGCCATCGCCGCGACCGGCACCCCGGTGTTCGCCTGGAAGGGCGAAACGCTGGAAGAGTACTGGGATTGCACCCTGGACGCGCTGACCTTCACGCTGGAAGACGGCACCCTGACCGGTCCGGAGCTGGTGGTCGACGATGGCGGCGACGTCACCCTGCTGATCCACAAGGGTTACGAGCTGGAAAACGGCAGCGACTGGGTCAACAGTGCCTCGTCCTCGCACGAAGAACAGGTGATCAAGAACCTGCTCAAGCGCGTGGCGGTGGAGCGTCCGGGTTACTGGGGCCGCGTGGTCAAGGACTGGAAGGGTGTGTCCGAAGAAACCACCACCGGCGTGCACCGCCTGTACCAGTTGGCCCAGGCCGGCACCCTGCTGATCCCGGCGATCAACGTCAACGACTCGGTCACCAAGAGCAAGTTCGACAACCTGTACGGTTGCCGTGAGTCGCTGGCCGATGGCCTGAAGCGGGCGATGGACGTGATGCTGGCCGGCAAGGTCGCCGTGGTCTGCGGCTACGGCGACGTGGGCAAGGGCTGCGCGGCCTCGCTGCGTGCCTACGGTGCCCGCGTGATCGTCACCGAGATCGACCCGATCTGCGCCCTGCAGGCGGCGATGGAAGGCTATGAAGTCAACACCATCGAGTCCACCCTGGGCCGTGCCGACCTGTACGTCACCACCACCGGCAACAAGGACATCATCCGCATCGAGCACCTGAGCGCGATGAAGGACCAGGCCATCGTCTGCAACATCGGCCACTTCGACAACGAAATCCAGGTTGATGCGCTGGTGGCGTTCCCGGGCGTGCAGCACGTGAACATCAAGCCGCAGGTGGACAAGTACGTGTTCCCCAACGGCAACGCCATCTTCCTGCTGGCCGAAGGCCGCCTGGTGAACCTGGGCTGCGCCACCGGCCACCCGAGCTTCGTGATGTCCAACTCCTTCGCCAACCAGACGCTGGCACAGATCGACCTGTGGGCGAACAAGGACAGCTACGAGAACAAGGTATACCTGCTGCCGAAGAAGCTGGACGAGGAAGTGGCGCGCCTGCACCTGGAAAAGATCGGGGTGAAGCTGACCACGCTGAGCCAGGAACAGGCCGATTACATCGGCGTGCCGGTGGAAGGCCCGTTCAAGCCGGACCATTACCGCTACTGAGCCAGGATCGGAAGGAGCGGCGTCGTGCCGCTCCTTCCGATGGCGTTCGAGGTGCAAGGCGCCGGGCAATCGCCGCGCAACGTGCACTGGGGGACAGGCGCGGCACGCTACCATCCCTGCATGACCCCGGCCATCAACCTGCTCAAGCGCGAGAAGATCGCCCACACGGTGCACAGCTATGTGCACGACCCACAGGCTACATCCTACGGCGGCGAAGCCGTGGAGAAGCTCGGACTGGATCCACGGCAGGTGTTCAAGACCCTGCTGGCCAGCAGCGAAACCGGCGAACTGCTGGTGGCGATCGTACCGGTGGCCGGTCAGCTGGACCTGAAGGCCCTGGCCGAGGCGGCCGGTTGCCGCCGCTGCGAGATGGCCGCAGCCGATGCCGCGCAACGCGCGACCGGCTATCTGGTGGGCGGCATCAGTCCGCTGGGCCAGAAGAAGCGACTGCGCACATTCATCGATGCCAGTGCGCAGGTGTTGCCGACGATGCATGTAAGCGCTGGCCGGCGCGGGCTGGAAGTGGCGCTGGCACCGGCTGACCTGGCAGGTCTGACCAACGCCCGGTTCCACCGGATCCGGCGTCCCTGACGCCTTCGCTGATGTCGCCAGATGCCTTCACTGAGCCCTCCGATGGCACGGCTGGCGGCGGACGATGCCCGGCGTTGCTGTTGCCACTGCGCTTGCCATGCACCACGCGGCGCTACCGCCAGTTGGCGTTGTTTTCCCAGAACTGCACGGCGCGCAGGTAGGCCTCCCGGTCCAGGGGCACACCCGAGCCCCCTTCGGCCACACCCAGCGCGTTGCGCATCATGGTGATGGGTGCCATCGGAATCTCCTCCGGCTCGGCACTGTAGATACAGCCGACGATGCCCCAGTCCGCCTCGATCGGCGCGCCTTCCTTGGCCAGCTGTTCGGCGCTGTAAAGGATCACCACCAGGTAGCCAGCCACCGGCGCTTCCACTCCCTCGAACCAGCGCACCAGCACCGGCAGCTCATCGCGGTTGCGCGCTTCATAGCCACTACGCAGCAGATGCCTGTTGTCATCGGTGACCGGCACGGTCAGGCAACGCGTACTGGTCCAGTTTTCATGCACATGCAGCTTGCAGAACGGCGCATAGCCGTCGATGACCTTCAGCGGCGGATGTTCATTGAGATGGGCCTGGAACTGCTCGGCCGTGCAGTCGCGGATGGTGTTGCCGCGGAAGGTACGGGGAAACAGCCGCGGACGGGCGAACTCGGTGAGGACGATGGACATTCGGGCATCGAAGCGTGAACAAGGGCTCAGGGTAACGCCATGGCCATTTGAAGTCTGCTTCACATGGGCAGCCCAGACTCGCCCGTACCTCGCCCTGGAGCCCGATCATGACGTTCAGACATCCTCGCCTCGTACTTGGCCTGCTGGCCCTGTGGCTGCTGCCGCAGTCCAGTGCCACGGCGTCCCCGGCCATCGATGCACCAACACCCCGCGTGCTGCTGGTGGTCAGCAGCGAAGGCCGCGACAAAGGCAAAACGCGCCCCGGATTCGAGATGGACGAGTTTGCCCAAGCCTGGCTCATCCTCAAGGCCAATGGCTTCGCCATCGATGTCGCCAGTCCGGCAGGCGGGCCGGTGGAAGCCGATGCCTACAATGCCGCTGAACCCTTCAACGCAGCGGTGCTTGCCGATGCCGATGCCACAGAACAACTGGCCGCTACGCTCACCACCCAGGACGTGGTGGCCGACGCCTACGCCGGCGCGCTGGTGATCGGCGGCAAGGGCGCGATGTTCGACCTGCCCGGCGACCCTGCCCTGCAGCAGGCGCTGGCGCGCATCTGGCAGCGCGGCGGGGTGATCGGTGCGGTGTGCCATGGCCCGGCAGCGCTGGTCGAGGTGCGGCTGGAGGACGGTCGTCGACTGGTCGAAGGCCGGCAGATGACCGGCTTCACCGAAGAGGAAGAAACGGTGTTCGGCAAGCGCTGGGCCACGCAGTTCCCCTTCCAGTTGGAGCCGGCGCTGCGCGCCCACGGTGCACGGTGGCAGGAAGCACCGCTGATGATGCCCAAGGTGGTCGTCGACGGCCGCCTGGTCACCGGCCAGAACCCCTATTCCACTGCCGCGATGACCGAAGCCTTCGTGCGCGCCAGCGGTCGCCAGCCAGTGCCCCGGCAAGCGTGGCGCGACGAGCGCAGCATGGCCCTGGCGCAGGCCCACCTGCAGGACCGCGGCACGGCAGCGTCCAGCCAACTGGCCGGCGATCCGTCGGCCTACCATGTGGAACTGATCGGCATCCTCGGTTACTACCAGTTACAGGCTGCGCGGTCTGATCAAGCCATCGCTGATGCGCTTTCCATCATGCAGCTGGCCCAGCCGCATATGGGGGAGCCGCGCCTGGACGTGGCGATGGCCGAAGCCCATTGGCGGCTCGGTGATGCGCCGACGGCACGCGCTCTGTTGGCAAAGCACGCCGGCCTGGACCAAGCTAAGGCCCTCCTGGACCGCATGCAGCCCTGACCATGGACGCCGAGCGCCTGCGCCTGCTGTTGATCGAAGACCATCTGCCGCTGGCGTCGGCGATCGTCGACCTGTTGCAGCAGCACGGCCACTGGGTGGACCATGCGGCCGACGGCAGCCGTGGCCTGCGCATGGCCTTGGCCGCGCCGCCGGATGTGCTGTTGCTGGACCTCGGCCTGCCCGGCCTGGATGGCCTCGAGGTGTGCCGCCTGCTGCGCGAGCGCAGCGAACGCCATGTGCCGGTGCTCATGCTCACCGCCCGTGACCATGTCAGTGACAAGCTGCGTGGCTTCCAGACCGGTGCCGATGACTATCTGGTAAAGCCCTTCGATGACGATGAACTGCTCGCACGTTGCCATGCGCTGGCGCGGCGCCAGCGCATGGGCCAGCCGAACCGCCTCCGGATCGGCCCGTTGGAGGTGGACAGGCGCACCGGCGATGCTTGGCGTTCCGGCCAGCCACTGGTCCTGCAGCAATTGCCGCAGCGCATCCTGCTGCTGCTTGCCGAGGCCTGGCCCCGTACGCTGACCCGCAGCGAGCTGCTGCAGCGGCTCTGGGGCGAGGAGGCACCGCCTTCGGACCCGCTGCGCTCGCATCTGTATCTGTTGCGGCAGGCGCTGGATCGGCCATTCGACGGCGAGATGCTGCGCACGGTGCACGGCGTGGGCTTCCGCCTGGAAGCCGATCCATGAGCCGCCCTGTACATCGGCTGCGTCGCCGCCTGGTGTTCGCCTTCAGCGGCTTCACCGTGGTCGTCGCGGCGGTGTTCGCCCTGTACGCCGTGGTGTTCATGTACACCGTGGAAGACAGCATCTTCAATGCCCGCCTGCAGCAGGAAGCCGATCGACAGATGACCGGGCTGGCCGGCAATGGAGACTGGCATCCTCCGGCGGATGCGCGGGTGCACCTTTTCCGCGACGCCGCCGCATTGCCCGCGGATCTGCAGGCCGGGCTGCAGCACGAGCCCTGGCGTTCGGAAGTGGCGGGTACCCAGGGGCGGCACTACCACGTGCGCCGATTGCTGCATCCGCAGGGGGCACAAAGCTGGCTGGTCAGCGAGGTCAGCGATGAACTGGTGGTGCGGCCGATCCGCGACAAGGTGGTCCTGGTGCTGGTGGGCACCGGGCTGCTGATGGTGCTGTTGGCCATCGCCCTGGGGGTCTGGCTGGCGCATCGTGGCACGCGCGGGCTCCACGCCCTGGTGCAGCAGGTGGAAGCACTGCCATTACAGGCGACACCGTCGCCGTCCTTGGCGGCAGGCCAGGCCGACGATGAGATCGGCGTGCTGGCCCGCGCTCTCGACCGCCTGTACGCACGCATTGGCGCGTTCGTCGAACGCGAGACCACCTTCACCCGTGATGCCAGCCATGAGCTGCGTACACCGTTGACCGTCATCGCGATGGCCGCCGGACGACTGCTGCACGAACCCGGGCTCAGTGCCACTGGGCGCGCGCAGGTAAAGCAGATCCGTGCCTCTTCGGCGCAACTGCAACAGGCCGTCACGGCGTTGCTGACGCTTGCCCGCGAAGTGGGGCCTGCCGCAAGCACGACACACGTACGCCTGCGACCACTGTTGGAGCAGTTGATCATCGAGCAGGCGCCACTGCTGGAAGACCGTCAGGTCGACGTTACCCTGGACCTTGCCGACGATGCCACGCTGCACGCCGCTGAACCCGTGCTGCGCATCGTGCTGTCCAACCTGATCGGCAATGCCTTCGCTCACTCGCTGCATGGCACGGTGACCATCGACCAGCGAGGGCCCGTGCTGGTCATCGAGAACCCTGCCATGGGTAGCACCGACCTGCACTCCTGGCCCACGCCACACGCCTTCGAGAAACGCAGCGACAGCCGCGGCAGCGGCCTGGGGCTGAGCATCATGCGCCGCTTGTGCGACCAACAGGGGATGTCCTTGCAGATCACCGTTGGCCATGAGCGCGTGCAGGCCTGCCTGACCGGTGTTCGCACCGACCTGCCGCCAGCCGCCGCCCACTGAACGCTACAGCGCCAGCCGCTCACGCAGTGCCCGCGCTTGGCGCCGCGAGACTTCCACGCAGCTGCCATCGGCCAGGACCAGGTCGTAGCCGTCGCTGATGGATGGTTCCACCGCACGCACCATGCGCAGGTTTACAAGGCTGTTGCGGTTGGCACGGAAGAAAAGCGCCGGTGGCAGGCGGGCCTCGAGCGCGCCCAGGCTGCGCGCCAGCAGCGCATCATGGCCCCGGAACCACAGCCGGCTGTAGTTGCCATCGACCACGATGCGGCTGATCTCCGCCACCGCCACGAACCAGCAGCGTTCGCCGTCGCGCACGAATACCTGGTCCTGTGGCCCCAGCGTGGACGCCTGCAGCACGTCATCCACCGCGGTCGATGGCAGGCCGGCAGGTCGTTCGCCGCGCTGCTGGCGCACGCGCTGCAACGCCACCTGCAGGCCTTGCGGCTCCACCGGCTTGACCAGGTAATCCAGCGCATTGGCCTGGAATGCACGCACCGCGTAGGCATCGTACGCGGTGACGAACACCACCGGCGGCACCGCGGCCAGTTGTTCGAGCACCTCGAAGCCACTACCCGAAGGCATCTGCACGTCCAGCAGCACCACGTCCGGCTGCAGGGACTGGATCGCGCTGCAGGCCGCCGGCACATCGTCGGCTTCGCCCACGCAGGCCACGCCGTCGATGCCGGCCAGCAGCGTGCGCAGCTCCTGCCGCGCCAGCCGCGAGTCATCCACCACCAACACCCGCAGTACCTCGGTCATTGCGGCATCTCCAGCACGGCGTGCATGCGGCCATCGCGCGGTGTCAGCGCAAAGCGCCCGGCATGGACCTGCAACTGCGAACGCAGGTAGGCCAGGCCGACACCGTGGCCATCACTGCACTGTCCCTGCCCCAGCGGATTGTCCACCGCCACGCGCAACAGGCTGCCTTCGCGCCACGCGCGGATGCGCAGGACGCCACCAGCGGCACTGACGGCGATACCGTGCTTGATCGCGTTTTCCACCAGGACCTGCAGCGCCATCGCCGGCAGCAGGGCATCGCCCGCATCCTGGACGACCTCTTCTTCGACCTGCAGGCGTGCCTCCAGGTGCACGGCCTCGATCGCCAGGTAATCACGCACCACCGCCAGTTCCTCGTCCAGCCGTACCAGCCCTGCGCCACCGTGCTCCAGCGCGTGGCGCAGCGTGCGCGAGAGCCGGGTCACCATTTCCCGGGCACGCTCGGGATCTTCCAGAATCAACGCGCGCAGGTTGTTCAAGGCGTTGAACACGAAGTGAGGGTTGAGTCGCGCGCGCAACGCATCACGCTCCAGGGCACTGTGGCGGGCTTCGGCACGCAGCCGCGCCAACTCGGACTGGCGCGCCCGGCGCATGCTGTGCAGACCGGCCCATAGCCCTGTCCACAGCGCCAGCACCATGGCCGTATTGATCCAATACACGGCGGTGGACGCAGGCGTATAGGCGATGCGGCCGTTGGGCATGCTGACCCAGCCGCTGCCCAGCGCGCTCAACAGCACCACGGCCAGCAGCAATTGGGCGGCGGTGGCCCCTGCCACGACCGCGAGCACCAGCCGCCCCAGCAACCCCAGCGTGCTGCCCTGCCACCAGTCCGTCGTCAGTGCCCGATGGCGCAGCAGCCCGCTCCAGGCAAACAGGCTGATGGCCAGCATGCCGCTGATGATCAGGCTCACGGCGCCGGTGCGTCCGGTGAACAGATGGGTGAGCAACACGCTGAGCAATGCATAGACCAGCCACGCCAGCGCGTTGAGCCACCAGAATCGACGATGTCGCGGGTCAGCGGTCATCCAGCTTCCTGCAGTGACGGGCGCTGCAACTGCATGCGCCGCCGGGGTCAAGGGTGTTCGGCCAGGAAACCCTGCACCTGTTCCCGCAGCCACTGCGGATCATCCCACATCAGGAAATGGTAGCCGGCCGCGCTCATGGCAATGCGTGCATCGGGCAATGCGGCATACTGGGCCTGGAAGATGCCTCGCGTCGAGGCCTCGGTGGCACCGAAGGACGCGTACGCCGCCCAGGCCCCCAGCACCAGCGTCGGGCTGCGGATCGCGGCGACGTCGGTGCGCAGGTCATGCACCATCAAGGAGTACATGGCCTCGGCGGTGGTACGACGATCGCTGCTGCGGCCCCAGTGCTGCAGCGTGGCCAGCCGATCCGGCTGGTTGCTCATCCCGGCCAGTGCCGCTTCGGCCTGCTTCTGGTACGTGGGCGCATCCAGTGCCAGCATCTGCTGGCGCATCTGCGTGGCCAGCGGCTGCACGCTGGCAGCGGTCGCTGCGGGGTTCTGGATGCCAGCGTAGAAGGGCAAGGCATCGACGATCACCAGAGGACCTACCGCCTGCGGTGCACTGATGGCCATCTGCAAGGCCAGCACACCGCCGAGGCTGTGCCCGATGACGGCCGGAGCGTCCAGCTTCTGCGCGCGAACGTAGGCCAGGAGCTCATCGCGCATGGCCGGCAGGAAGGGGCTAGGCACCGGCGTGGCTGGCGCAGCACCGGCAAAGCCCGGTAACTGCACCAGGTGGCACTGCACATCGCGCAGCGCCAGGCAGGTATCGCGCCAGACGCTGGCAGCGCTGTTCAGGCCGGGAATCATCAGCACGGGGCGGCCCTGGCCGAGGACCTCCACCTGCACATGCCCGGGCCGCCCGGTCGATGCCGCCTGTGCCGGCCCACCACAGGCCAGTGCCAGCGCCGCCACCGCGCCAAGCATCAACACCGGCGCCGTGGCCATGCAACGGATCCAGCCTTGAACGATGCGCATCATCCTGCTCCTTGTTTTGGGTGTGGGGGCAGGATGAGGGGGTTTTCCGCTGTGCGTGGGCATTGGATGAGCAACGGCCGCCAGCGCTGACAAACGGTGGCTGGCCAGTCCCGGCGGCGGCCACGGAAGCGCCGCGCCCGCGAATTGACAACATCCATCTTGATGGAGCGATATGATATAGGCACGCCCGCACGATGCCGCCGCTGCCATGATCCCATTGAGCTTCGAGTTCTATCCGCCCAAGACCGACGACCAGCGCGCACAATTGGATCGCACGGCCCGCAAGCTGGCCGCGCACACGCCCGAGTACGTCTCGTGCACCTTTGGTGCCGGCGGCTCCACCTTGAGCTACACCTCCGAAACGGTCCGCCACCTCAAACAGCACCACGGCTTCGAAGCGGCCCCGCACCTGTCGTGTGTCGGCGGCACGCGGCAGGAAATCCGCGAACTGCTCAAACTGTACCGAGCGATCGGTTGCCAGCGCCTGGTGGCCCTGCGTGGCGACCTGCCCTCGGGCATGGGTTTCCCGGGCGATCTACGCTATGCCTCGGAACTGATTGAATTCATCCGCGCCGAACACGGCGATGCCTTCCGCATCGAGGTCGGTGCCTATCCGGAAACCCACCCGCAGGCGGCCGATGCACTGGCCGACCTGAAGCATTTCAAGGCCAAGGTGGACGCCGGTGCCGATGCGGCGATCACCCAGTACTTCTACAACGCCGACGCCTATTTCCATTTCGTGGATGCGGTGCGTCGGCTGGGCGTCGAGGTACCGATCATCCCGGGGGTGATGCCGATCGCGAATTTCAGCCAACTGCGGCGGTTCTCCGAACAATGTGGTGCGGAAATCCCGCGCTGGATCAGCCGACGGATGCAGGCCTATGGCGATGACAGTGAATCCATCCGCGCCTTCGGCGCCGAGGTGGTCGCCCAGTTGTGCCAACGCCTGCTTGATGGCGGCGCGCCATCACTGCACTTCTATACCTTGAATCTGGCCAAACCGACGACATCGGTGCTGGAACTGCTGCGCGGCTGACCGCCGGAAGGTCTGGCACCGTGCCGCACGAGGGAAATCGCGCGTAGACGCATGGGCGGTCACACCAGGGCGGTCGCAATGCCCTGCGCGCCATGGCGGCGCGCGTGCGCCAGGTCCGCTGCGTCCAGCCCACCGTGGGCATAGATCGGCAGGCTGACCTGCGCACGCAGCTCGGCAAACGCCGCCCACCCCAGCGCCGCCGCCTGTGGCTGCGCTGCGCAGGGCTGGACGGGCCCGAGCACGACGAAGTCACAGCCCAGCCGCTGTGCCGCTTGCAGGTGCTGCAGCGTGTGGCAGGTAGCGGCCACCGGCTGGCCGGCCGGCAACGGACGTTCGACCAGCGCATCCAGCTGGTCACTGCCCAGATGCACACCAACACCAAGCGCCATCGCCGCCGCCACGTCCCGGCTGAGCAGCCACTCCACCGGCTGCTTCTGCTGGCGCAGCAACGGGCCGATTGCCGAAATCGTCGTGGGGTGCCCGGGTGCAAGGTCCAACTGCATACGGCGCTGGCCCTGCGCGACCCACTGCTGCAACTGCGCCTGCCAGCGCGCCGGCGCATCGTCGCCTGCATCGGGCGGGGCGACGATCAGGTAGTGATCGGCTTCGCGCAGCGCCGCCACGACCGGCAGGTCCGCCGGTGGCATCGAGTAACGGCTCAGCTTGTCCGGGGCAACCCAGGTGACCGCCTGCCCCTCGCGACCGCGGGGGGTGCCTTTCCAGCTGCGGACGTGGCGGACTTCCAACAACAGGTGCTTGTCCGGGTAGACCTGCGGGACATCCATCAGCCATGCACCGATCTCCGCCTCGATGCCCAGTTCTTCGCGCAGCTCGCGCACCAGCGCGGCCTCGGAGGTCTCCCCCGGCTCGCGCTTGCCGCCGGGAAACTCCCACAGGCCGGCCATGTCACGGTTTTCCGTGCGGCGGTTCAACAGGATCCGGCCGCGCGCATCGGTGATGACGGCAGCAACCACGTGAATCGATCGAGTGGGAGATGGCATGGAAGGAGCATGCCGAAAACGGCTGGCCCGGCGCAAGCCGGGCGGCCGCCGCCATCACGCCTGCTGCCGGGGCCTCAACGGAGAAACCCCGCCAAGGCGGGGTTTCTCGTCAACGATCAGCGATGACCTGCGATCAGCTCAGCTGACCGTGGCAATGCTTGTACTTCTTGCCACTGCCGCAGGGGCAGAGATCGTTGCGGCCGATCTTCGGTTCATCGCGCTGGACCTGGGCAACACCGGCCTGCGCCGCTTCCACTTCGGCGGCCTCTTCGTCGGCCCCGTAGCCACCGGCATCCTGATGCTGGAACTGCGACTGTCGCAGGCGCGCTTCCACCTGCTGGCGTTCGGCCGCTTCCAGTGCAGCCACTTCCTCGTCGCTGCGGATACGTACACGCGCCAGCAGGGCAACCACTTCGCTCTTCACGCTGTCGAGCATGCTGGAGAAGAGCTCGAACGCTTCCTTCTTGTATTCCTGCTTGGGCTGCTTCTGCGCGTAACCGCGCAGATAGATGCCCTGGCGCAGGTAATCCATGCGGGCCAGGTGTTCCTTCCAGCTCTGGTCGAGCACGGTCAGCATGACGTGCTTTTCCAGCGCGCGCATGGTCTCCACGCCGACGCCGGTTTCCTTTTCGGCGAAGTGCTGGTTGATGCGCTCCTGCACCTTCTCGGCGATGGTTTCCGCGTCCAGTTCTTCGTGCGCGCTGACCAGTTCCTGCAACTGCATGCTGACGCCGTAATCGGCCTGCAAGGTGGCTTCCAGGCCGGCCAGGTCCCACTGTTCATCGATGGAGTTGGGCGGCACGAAGCGACCGACCAGATCGTAGACCACATCGGCGCGGATGCCGTCGACGTTGTCCTTGACCGACTCGGCGTCCAGCAGTTCATCACGCTGGGCGTAGATCACCTTGCGCTGGTCGTTGTTGACGTCGTCAAAGTCGAGCAGGTTCTTGCGGATGTCGAAGTTGTGCGCTTCGACCTTGCGCTGCGCCTTCTCGATCTGCCGGCTGACCAGGCGATCTTCGATGACATCGTCTTCCTTCATGCCCATCATGCGCATCGCCTTCTGCACCCAGTCAGAGGCAAAGATGCGCATCAGGTTGTCTTCCAGGGACAAGTAGAAACGGGACGAACCCGGATCGCCCTGGCGACCGGAACGGCCACGCAACTGGTTGTCGATACGACGCGATTCATGGCGCTCCGTGCCGACGATATGCAGGCCACCGGCGGCCTTGACCGCGTCGTGCCGCTGCTGCCAGTCGGCCTTGATGGCGGCCTTCTGTTCGTCGCTGGCGTCTTCGCCGAGGGCATGCAGTTCCGCTTCCAGCGAACCGCCGAGCACGATGTCGGTACCGCGGCCGGCCATGTTGGTGGCGATGGTCACGGCGCCCGGACGACCGGCGTTGGCAACGATGGTCGCCTCGCGGTCGTGCTGCTTGGCGTTGAGCACTTCGTGCTTCACCCCGGCCTTGGCCAGGTGCTCGGACAGCATTTCCGAGGTTTCGATCGACGTGGTACCCACCAGCACCGGCTGGCCGCGCTTGGCGCAGTCTTCGATGTCGGCCAGCACTGCGTTGAACTTGCCCTTGCGGTTGAGGAAGACCTGGTCGGCACCGTCCTTGCGCACGGTCGGCCGGTTGGTGGGGATCACCACGACTTCCAGGCCATAGATGCTCTGGAACTCGAAGGCTTCGGTATCGGCCGTACCGGTCATGCCGGACAGCTTCTTGTACATGCGGAACAGGTTCTGGAAGGTGATGCTGGCCAGCGTCTGGTTCTCGCGCTGGACCGGCACCCCTTCCTTGGCTTCGACGGCCTGGTGCAGGCCATCGGACCAGCGGCGACCGGACAGGGTGCGACCGGTGAACTCATCGACGATGACCACTTCGCCATCGCGCACGATGTAGTCCACGTCGCGTTGGTAGATGGCGTGCGCGCGCAGGGCGGCATTGAGGTGGTGGACCACGGTGAGGTTCTGCGGCGCGTACAGGCCTTCGGTCTCGCCGGTGAGGATGCCCGCTTCCACCAGCAGCTGCTCGGCGTGCTCCATGCCGGCCTCGGACAGGTGGACCTGCTTGCCCTTCTCGTCGATCCAGTAATCGCCCTCGCCTTCTTCCGACTCCTGCTTGACCAGGCCGGGGACCACGCGGTTGACGCGGATGTACAGCTCCGGGGAGTCATCGGCCGGGCCGGAGATGATCAGCGGGGTACGCGCTTCGTCGATCAGGATGGAGTCGACTTCGTCGACGATGGCGTAATGCAGGCCACGCTGGTAACGATCGGCCTTGGACAGCGCCATGTTGTCACGCAGGTAGTCAAAGCCGAATTCGTTGTTGGTGCCGTAGGTGATGTCGGCGGCGTAAGCGGCGGTCTTGTCGCTGTGCGGCATGCCCGGGTACACCACGCCCACGCTCAGGCCCAGCCAGGTGTACAGCTTGCCCATCTGGGCCGCGTCGCGGCGGGCCAGGTAGTCGTTGACGGTCACCACGTGAACGCCTTGGCCTTCCAGTGCGTTGAGGTAGACCGGCAGGGTGGCCACCAGCGTCTTGCCTTCACCGGTGCGCATTTCGGCGATCTTGCCCAGGTGCAGGACCATGCCGCCGATCAGCTGCACGTCGTAATGGCGCATGCCCATCACGCGGCGGCTGGCCTCACGGCAGACGGCGAATGCTTCCGGAAGAATCTTGTCCAGGCCCTCGCCATCGGCAATGCGCTGCTTGAATTCCGGGGTCTTGGCCTGGAGCTGGGCATCGCTGAGCTTTTCCAGCTCCGGCTCCAACGCATTGATCTTGGCGACGATGCGGTTGAGCTGGCGCAGCTGGCGTTCATTGCGACTGCCGAAGACGCGGGTAAGCAGGCTGTTGATCATTGAGGGAACCGGTTGTCAGGTGAACGCCGCACGGTCCAGGGGATCCGTCCGCCGCAAACGAAACAGGGCGCCTGGCGCCCTGTCGATGGCATCACCCATTGTAGCTTGGGTTGGCCGGCTGGGGTTTCAACCCCGTTTGTCTGCATGGTGCCGGGCCGTGCCCGGCAGCAAGGGAGAGGTCGGCCTGCCGCACTGCGCGCTCGCCGCCCCCCCCCCCTGCGCCATCGGCCGGCGCGGCAAGCCGCTTCAACCGCGGCTCACACGCCCCACCGGGGTGTTGCGGCCATCACCGAGGAAGGTGCGCGGATTCACCACACGCCCGTTCTCCCAGACTTCAAAGTGCACATGGGCACCGGTGGAGCGCCCCGTGGAGCCGGCCTTGGCCACTTCCTGACCAGCGCGGACCAGGTCGCCAACCTTCACCACCAGACGGGAATTATGCGCGTAGCGGGTGATGTAGCCATTGCCGTGATCGACATCGACCACATTGCCGTAGCCCCCCTTGACGCCGGAGAAGCTGACCACGCCGTCGGCAACGGACATCACCGGGTCACCCACCCTGGCATGGAAATCGATGCCTTTGTGGCTGGCCGCACCGCGACCGAACGGATCGGCACGGGTACCGAAGCCCGAGGTGACATAGCTGTTGCGGATCGGCATGCGCGACGGCACGGCGTTCTGCTGCAGCTGGTGGTCGAACATCAGCGATTCCATCACCGACAACTGGCGGCCTGAAGCAGCGAACCGCTGCTCCAGCACCTGTAAGTCGGCGTTGACGTCGTTGACCGGAATGTCGTTGATCGGGCCGGCCGCATCACCGTCACCGAGACCCGGGGTTTCGTTGAAGTCGAACTCACCGTCCTCCAGCTTGCCCATCTGGGTCAGCCGTTCGCCCAAGGCGTTGAGTCGGGTGGCCTGTGCCTGGAGTTCGCCCAGCCGCGCAGCCAGCGCATTGACCTGGGTCTGGGCATCACGCTGCACTTTCGCCAGTTCCTGCTCCTGCCGCTCGACCTTGGCCTGCAGGCGCGCATCGCCCAGCAGGTTGGCGCCCATTCCGCCGGCGAAGCCGATAATGCAGCCCAGGCCCAGCACGCTGCCCAGCAGGGCGCGGGGCCGGTCTTCGAAATAGAATCGGGCACGCGCCAAGGGCGACCGGGCCTGTCCTTCTCGCGTTTTGATTACGATCTTCTTGAATGCCATCAGTGAGCTGTCATGTCTGAGCCGAAATCCAGCGTTCGTCCCGCGTCATCACCGAAACCGGCCCTTGACGTGGTGATGGCTGACAAATCCGGCAACCCGCTGCGTCGTGCCCTGTGGCTCGACGCGCTGGACCGGCAGATCCGTCCCCATCTCCCGCCGACGCTGCGCAGCCATTGCCGGCTGGCGAACATCAACAGGGAACACCTCGTTTTTGTCGTCGATTCGCCGGTCTGGCATGCCAAGGTGCGGCTTGCCGAGGCCCAGCTGATCGACGCGGCCCGATCCATCGGGCTGAAGGCCACCAAGGTGACCGTCAAGACTGCATCCCCGCCCCCACCGCGCTCCCCAGCAGCGGACAACCGGAACGGACCACACGCAGTCTCAGCCGCCACGCACAAAGGGCTGCGCGACGCCTTGGCATGCTTCGAGGAAAAGGACAGATCCGGTTCCTGACGCGACAGAGCACTCCTGCTCCGTTCCTCGCGCGCCAACGGCGTGTCACCGTGGCGTGAAACATTTGCGAGGGCCGAGTGCATCCTAACCGTGGATCCACGCACAGTCGTTAGTCTTTTGTTATTTATCCGTTAAGTTCAGCTTTGATGCTGAGCTGATTCACAAACTGTGATCGTGTACGGGGGGAAGCCGCCTGAGCTGAACCGGCGTCACGCAGGTCAGGCCCCAGATGCAGGAACGCCGCCCAGCGGCGGCGTCCAGACCTTGTACGGCAAGGGTTCCGGGTCATGCGTAGGCAGGCGTGCCGTACACCACCGGCTCCGCCTGCGAGGGCGATTCGTAACTCACCCACTCCCAGGCGCTGGCATCGGCCAGAAGGGCACGCACCAGCTTGTTGTTGAGCGCGTGGCCCGACTTGTAACCTTCGTAGGCACCCAACACCTGGCCACCGGCCAGATAAAGATCGCCAATTGCGTCAAGAATCTTGTGGCGAACGAACTCATCGGCGTAGCGCAGGCCGTCTTCATTCAACACGCGGAACTCATCGAGCACGATGGCGTTGTCCATTGAACCGCCCAAGCCCAGGTTGCGCTCGCGCATGTATTCCAGGTCGCGCATGAAGCCGAAGGTGCGGGCCCGGGAGATTTCCTTGGTATAGGCCATGCTGGAGAATTCGATCTCCTGGCGCGATTGCTTGGCCGGGATCATCGGGTGGTTGAACTGGATGGTGAAGCCCAGCTTGTAGCCTTCATAGGGCGTGAAGCTGGCGACTTTGTCGCCTTCGGTCACTTCGACTTTCTTCAGCACCCGGATGAAGCGCTTGGCAGCCTCCTGCTCGACTATGCCCGCCGACTGCAGCAGGAACACGAACGGCCCCGAGGAACCGTCCATGATCGGCAGTTCGGCCGAGGACAGTTCGACGATGATGTTGTCCACGCCCAAGCCCGCCAGCGCGGACATCAGGTGTTCGACGGTCTGGATCTTGGCCTCGTTGCAGGTCAGGCCGGTGCACAGGGTGACCTCGGTGACCAGTTCCGCCTTGGCCGGCACGTCCACCACCGGTTCCAGATCCACGCGACGGAACACGATGCCATGGTTGACCGGCGCCGGGCGCAGGGTCATGTAGACCTTGTCACCGCTGTGCAGGCCAACGCCAGTGGCGCGGATCGTGTTCTTGAGGGTGCGTTGCGGGATCATGGGCAGAACCAGTGCATGTGAGTCGGCCACGGCCAACCCGAAGGGATGCATTAGATTAACACGGGCTGTGCCTTACCCTGGCTGAAGGCGCCAGCGGCAAGACGGCGGTGGTACGCGCGGCAACCGTCAACCCGGCACGCGTCTACCACGCAGGGGACGACGGGGCTGCCGGACCTTCCTGGCCCGGCAGCCTGTCGTTGAGGACACAGTACCTGTTCGCGGGGAGGACAAGCCCCGCGGCAGGACTCAGTCCGCCTGGCGGCGCAGGAACGCCGGGATATCCAGGTAGTCGTTGGGCAGTTCGGCTGCCGCCGGCGCGCTGCTGGCGGTGGACGCGCTGCTGCTCGATGCCGCCACGCTGTCGCTGCTGGCCCGACGCAGACCCAGGCCCACGCCGCCGACGGCCTTGGAAACGGCGTCGGCACCGCTGTTGTCGAAGTCACCGAACTCCGGCTGACCGGTGGTCGCGTTGCGCACCAGCTTGATCGGGGCACGCTCGCCCGGGCGCTGGCTCTTGCCGGCGGCCACGCGGTTCAGGCCGGTGGCCACCACGGTCACCCGCACTTCGTCCTGCATGTCCGGATCCAGCACGGTGCCGACCACGACCGTCGCGTCTTCCGAGGCAAAGCCGTCGATGGTGCGGCCGATCTCGTCGAACTCGGCCATGGTGAAATCGGCGCCGGCGGTGATATTGACCAGGATGCCGTTGGCACCAGCCAGGTTGACGTCGTCCAGCAGCGGATTCTGGATGGCCGATTCGGCGGCCGCCTGGGCGCGGTCATCACCGCGGGCGGTGCCGGTGCCCATCATCGCCAGGCCCATTTCCGACATCACGGTGCGTACGTCGGCGAAGTCGACGTTGATCAGGCCCGGACGCACGATGAGATCGGCGATGCCCTGCACCGCGCCCTGCAGCACATCATTGGCGGCACGGAAGGCCTGGATCATGGTCGCGTTGCGACCCAGCACGGTGATCAGCTTTTCGTTGGGAATGGTGATCAGCGAATCGCAGTGCTGGCTCAGTTCTTCAATGCCCTTCAGCGCCACCTGCATGCGGCGACGACCTTCGAACGGGAATGGCTTGGTGACCACGGCCACCGTCAGGATGCCCATTTCCTTGGCCAGCTGGGCCACCACCGGCGCGGCACCCGTGCCGGTGCCGCCGCCCATGCCGGCGGTGATGAACACCATGTCCGCACCCTGCAGGGCGTCCATGATGCGTTCGCGGTCTTCCAGCGCGGCCTGGCGGCCGACTTCGGGATTGGCACCAGCGCCCAGTCCCTTGGTGACATTGGTGCCAAGCTGCAGCTGCAGCTTGGCACCACAGTTCTTGATGGCCTGCGAGTCGGTGTTGGCGGTGATGAACTCCACGCCATCCACCGCTGAGTTGACCATGTGCGCCACGGCGTTACCGCCGCCGCCGCCCACGCCAACGACCTTGATCACCGCATTGGGTGCCATCTTTTCGATCAGTTCAAAATGCGCCATGTCCGTGTCCTCGGTGTGTATCCGCTTCCTTTGGCATCCATCGGTCGGGCGATCCTGCCCTTGCGCTGCATGCCGCCGTTGCGGCTGTTGTGGTGTGTAACTCGGTGACTGCCTTGCGTTTGTTGCTGTGTAACGGTGTTGCCTTTCCAGCCCGCCGGGCGTGCCCGGCACCGGCTAGAACTCGCCGCGGAACCAGTTCCGCAACTTGTTGAACAGGCTGCCTGCGCGGCCCGTGGGCAGCGATGGGCGCCGCGGGTGCTCGAGCTGGCTGCCCATCAGCAGCAGGCCCACGCCGGTGGCGTGCACCGGGTTGCCAACCACTTCGCCCAGCCCGCTGACGTGCTGGGGGATACCCACGCGCACCGGCATCTGCAGCATTTCCTCGGCCAGCTCGACTACGCCTTCCATCTTCGAAGCACCGCCGGTCAGCACCATGCCGGCGCGGACCAGCTCTTCGAAGCCGGAACGCCGCAGTTCGGCCTGGACCATCTCGAAGATTTCCTCGTAACGCCCCTGCACCGCCTGCGCCAGTGAATGGCGCGGCATGCGGCGCGGCGGCCTGTCGCCGACGCTGGGCACCTGGATGCTCTCTTCAGCGGTGGCCAGCTGGGCCAGTGCGCAGGCGTAGCGCACCTTGATCTGCTCGGCTTCCGGGGTCGGCGTGCGCAGCATGTGGGCGATGTCGTTGGTCACGTGGTCGCCTGCGATCGGCAACGAAGCGGTGTGGCAGATCGCCCCCTGCACGAACACCGCGATATCCGTGGTACCTGCGCCCATGTCCACCAGCACCACGCCCAGCTCACGTTCGTCGGCGGTCAGCACCGCCACGCTGGAGGCCAGCGAGGACAGCACCAGGTCGTCGACCTGCAGGCCGCAGCGCTGCACGCATTTGCTGATGTTGGCCGCCGCCGACTGCGCGCAGACCACCAGGTGCGCGTGCACTTCCAGGCGCACGCCGGTCATGCCGACCGGATTGCGGATGCCTTCCTGCGAATCATCCAGCACGTATTCGCGGGGGATGGCGTGGAGGATCTTCTGGTCGGCGGGGATGGCCACGGCTTTGGCCGCATCCAGCACGCGGTCGAGGTCGCCCCAGGTCACTTCGCCATCGCGGATCGGCACGATGCCCGGCGAGTTCTTGCACTGCACGTGGTTGCCGGAGATCGATGCGTAGACCGAGCGGATCTCGCAGCCGGCCATCAGCTCGGCTTCTTCGACGGCGCGCTGGATCGACTGGACCGTCGATTCGATGTCCACCACCACGCCGCGCTTGAGCCCGCGTGATTCATGCGAGCCGATGCCGATCACTTCGATCGGATTGCCCGGCGAGTACTCGCCCACCAGCGCCACCACCTTGGAGGTGCCGATGTCCAGGCCGACGATCAGCGATTTATCACCCTTGCGATTCATGTTCTTTCCTGCGTCTTCTTCGGCGCATCCGCTGGCGGGGTACCCCAGCTCAGCGTGAAGCCATTGGTATAGCGGAGGTCGGCACGCTCGATCGGCGCGGCCTGGCTGGCCAGCTGCGGCAGTACGCGGACGAAGCGCTGCAGGCGGGAACGCGCATCGTCGCGCCCGACCACCACTTCGGTGCCGTTGCTCAACTGCAGCGACCAGCTGCCGCGCGCATCCATGCCCAGCCGCTGCACCTGCAGCCCGGCCGGGGCGAACAGCGCCCGCGCATCGTTGTAGAGCGCGACGACTTCTTCGGTCTGGGTGTCCGGGCCATCCAGCTCGGGCAACCGCAGGTCGGCCAGCTTCTTCGGCATGGGGAACAGCTTGCCCTGTTCTGACAACAGCCGACCCTCGCCCCAGCGTGCGAACGGCTTGTGCTCGACCAGGGTGATTTCCAGCACGTCGGGCCACTGCTTGCGCACCCGCGCACTTTCCACCCACGGCAGGCGCTCCAGCGCGTCCTGGGCGTCCTGCAGGCGCACAGCGAAGAAGCCGGCGCGTGCATAAGGCAACACCACCTGCTGCAACTGTTCGGCGGGCACGCGCTTGAACTCGCCGTGCACGCGCAGCTTGGCCAGTGGCCAGCGCTCGGCGCCGACCCAGCCATTGAGCACGGCCACGACCGGCAGTGTCACCACGGACAATGCCAGCAGCCAGACGAAGATGCGCAGCAGCGCGTTCATGCGTAGGCAGTCTCCTGGGCTGTATCCGGCAGGGTCTGCTCCAGCACGCGCCAGACCAGTTCCTCGAAACCGATGCCGGCCTGGCCGGCGGCCTTGGGCACCAGCGAATGGCTGGTCATGCCCGGCGCGGTGTTCACTTCCAGCAGG
>DALZLW010000041.1:0-23951 GCA_032007425.1 Stenotrophomonas sp. | reverse complement strand
TCACGTCGTCGGTGGTCTTGCAGAACTTGACGCCGCCAGCCTTGCCGCGGCCGCCTGCGTGGATCTGCGCTTTCACCATCCAGGGGCCCTGGCCCAACGACCGGGCAGCTTCGACTGCCTCATCCGGGGTTGCCGCGACCTTGCCGGCCGGGACCGGGATGCCGTACTCGGCAAGCAGCTGTTTTGACTGGTACTCGTGGAAATTCATGCGTCACCGTGGGTTAGGAACGACCGCACGCACCTCCGGGAGCCCCCATGGAGCACCTGCACGGACCGCGAGCGGGCCCGTTATTGTGGCCGAGCCGCGCCCGTGGCGCAAAGAAGTCTGTACAAAATCCGAAAATGAAGCAGATTTTCAATACATTTCAGTCAGTTGCCCAGTTCCGGCCTATCGCTGATCCGTACCAGAACGACGACGATGCGCAGCCAGGGCCGCAGGTTACAAAGCGATGACGGGCCTAAAAGACGTTTTCAGCCAGCTCCTGCCTATACTGCCTCCAGCCCCATCGGGAGCCCCGGCGTGCCACCCACCGCGATGTTGATCAACGGGATTGAATCCATCCCCCGGCGCGAGTTGTATTTTTTCGCCCTGTACCGGCTGTTGATCGCTTCAGTCATCGCCGGACTGATGTTCAGTCCCCTGTCCACCCTGGTCGGCCAGGCCGACAAACCGCAGCTGGCACTGGCCACATCCGCCGGCTACTTCGCCTTGTCCGTGCTGATGCTGGTGCTGGGGCGCAGCGAACACTGGCTGCGTTCAATCGTGGTGGTGGGTGTAGGCATCGACATCGTCGCCGCCTGCCTGCTGGCCCATGCCTTGCCCGGTGCCAGTGCCGGGCTTTCGGTGTCACTGCTGTTCAACGTGGCCGCCGCGGCGACCCTGCTGCCACTGAGCATGGGCATGTTGCTGGCGGTCGCCGCAAGCCTGGCCACCGCCGTGGGCTATGCCTGGAAGCTGGCCGAGGGGGGAGATCCGGCACGCAGCCTGGCCGAGCTGGCGATGTTTGCCACCAGCTACCTCGCCGTGGCCTATATCAGCTCGGAAGTGGCGCAGCGCGCGCGGCGCAACCAGCAATTGGCCAACGAACGAGGCGACGAAGTCGCCAACCTGTATGAGATCAACGAACTCATCATCCGCCGCCTGCGGACGGGCGTGCTGGTGGTGGATGCAGACAACCGCATCAGCGTGGCCAATGAAGCGGCCGCACGCCTGCTCGGTGACAGTGACGGGCACGGCGACAGCGGCCGACTGCTGCTGGACAGCGCGTCGCCGGCGCTGGCGCGGCGCCTGCTGCGCTGGCGCAATGGCTGGGAGCACGAAGAGTCCCCCTTGCAACTGGTGCCCGAACTGCCCGAAGTCCAACCGCGTTTCGCCCGCCTGCGTGCAGACAGTGCGCTGACCCTGGTGTTCCTGGACGATACCAGCGTGGTCTCGCGCCGCGCCGAGTCCCTGACCCTGTCCACAATGGGCCGGTTCTCCGCCAGCCTCGCCCATGAAATCCGCAACCCGCTGGCAGCCATCAGCTACGCCGTGCAACTGCTGGAAGAAGATGGGCAGCGTTTCGACGAAGCCGATCGCCGCCTGTTGCAGATCATCCGCCAGCAGTGCCTGCGCACCAATGGCATCGTCGAAAGCGTGCTCGGCCTGGCCCGGCGCGAGCGCGCCAATCCGGAAAACGTGGAGCTGGGCGGCTTCGTACAGCGCTTCGTCGAGGAATACCGCCAGGGCCTGAGCCTGGAAACCGACCGCCTGGAGGCCGGCGTGACCACCCCCGTCGCCGCCCAGGTCGACCCGCGGCACCTGCACCAGGTGCTCAGCACCCTTGTGCACAACGCACTCAAGTATGGGCGCATTGGCGGACATCCCGCACAGGTCCGCCTGCATGTGTATCGCCACGACCGCAGCGCCATCATCGAGGTCACCGACCGGGGCCCCGGCATCCCCGACAGCGTGGTGCCGCAGTTGTTCCGCCCGTTTTTCACCACGTCCGAACATGGCACCGGCCTGGGCCTGTACATCGCCCGCGAGCTCTGCCGGGCCAACCAGGCGCGGCTGGATTACGTGCCGCTGCCCGCCGGCGGCGCCTGTTTCCGCCTGACCCTGCCCGGCCCGCATACGCTGTTTACCCCACGCGCACCATGATCTGGCGGATTTGTCGCCTCTTCCCTGCTCGGCTATCTTGCTCCCATGACCGATACCCGTAGCGCCCTCGTCGTCGATGACGAGCGCGACATCCGCGAACTGCTGGTGCTGACCCTGGGCCGCATGGGCCTGCGCATCAGCACCGCCGCCAACCTGGCCGATGCCCGCGAACTGCTGGCCAGCAATCCCTACGACCTTTGCATCACCGACATGCGGCTGCCTGATGGCAACGGCATCGAACTGGTCAGTGAAATCGCCCAGCAGTATCCGCGTACGCCCGTGGCCATGATCACCGCGTTCGGCAGCATGGATCTGGCCGTGGAGGCGTTGAAGGCCGGCGCCTTCGATTTTGTCAGCAAGCCGGTGGATATCGCGGTGTTGCGCGGACTGGTCAAGCACGCCCTTGAACTGAACAACAAGGCCACACCGCGTCCGGCCGAAGCCATCGGCCCACTCGGCCGCCTGCTCGGCCAGTCGGCTGCGATGGACGGCCTGCGCAGCACGTTAGGCAAGGTGGCACGCAGCCAGGCACCGGTCTACATCCTGGGCGAATCGGGGGTCGGCAAGGAACTGGTGGCACGCACGGTGCACGAACAGGGCGCGCGCGCGGCTGGCCCTTTCGTTCCGGTCAACTGTGGGGCGATTCCCTCCGAACTGATGGAAAGCGAATTTTTCGGTCATCGAAAAGGCAGCTTCAGCGGTGCCCACGCGGACAAGCCGGGACTGTTCCAAGCCGCCCATGGCGGCACGCTGTTCCTGGATGAAGTGGCCGAACTGCCCCTGCAGATGCAGGTGAAGCTGCTGCGCGCGATCCAGGAGAAATCGGTGCGTGCGGTCGGCGCTTCCAGTGAGACATCGGTGGATGTACGCATCCTCTCGGCCACGCACAAGGATCTGTCCCAGCAAGTGGAGGAAGGTCGCTTCCGCCATGACCTCTACTACCGGATCAATGTGATCGAACTCCGGGTGCCGCCCTTGCGCGAGCGCCGCGAGGACCTGCCGGAACTGGTGACCACGATCCTGGCAAGGTTGGCGCTCCAGCATGGCAGCCCGCCGCCACGGCTTGCCCCTGCAGCGCTGGAGGCCCTGCTCGATTATCCGTTCCCGGGCAATGTCCGCGAGCTGGAGAACATCCTGGAGCGCGCATTGGCACTGGCTGACGGCGATACCCTGACGGTCGCCGACCTGCGCCTGCCGGTGGCGGCGCGAATGGCCGGCGGAAGCATCGCGGCGGCGGCCGATGCTACCGAGGCCGTCGCCGATCTGCCGGCTGGCAATGCCGCCCTACCGTCCTACATCGAGCAGATGGAACGCAGCGCCATCCAGCGCGCGCTGGAAGAAAACCGCTGGAACAAGACCCGCACCGCGGCCCAGCTCGGCATCACGTTCAGGGCCCTGCGCTACAAGCTGAAGAAGCTGGGCATGGAATGACCGGCCCCAGCGGGGCTGCGCCGAAACACTGGCCTACGCTGGTTGACCACGGCCAGCCGCCAGGCGCTGCCTGCGCCCCGAGCAAGGCACGTCGCGATTCAGCCCAGGCCGGAAATCCCCACACCATCGAGCCCCTGCGACAACGTGCGGGCATCGCCGCCCTGGTTGAGCTTGATCTTCAACCGCACTTCGTTCTGTGAGTCGGCATGGCGCAGGGCATCCTCATAGCTGATCTCGCCCGCCTGGTAGAGTTCGAACAGGCTCTGGTCAAAGGTCTTCATCCCCAACTGGGTGGACTCCTTCATCACGTCCTTGAGCTTGTGCACTTCGCCGTCGCGGACGTAATCCTGCACCAGCGGCGTGCCCAGCAGGATTTCCATGGCCACCTTGCGCGAGCGTCCATCCGGTGAGGGGATCAGCTGCTGCGCCACGATGCCTTTCAGGTTCAACGACAGGTCCATCAGCAGTTGGTTGCGGCGGTCATCCGGGAAGAAGTTGATGATGCGGTCCAGCGCCTGGTTGGCGTTGTTGGCGTGCAACGTGCACAGCACCAGGTGGCCGGTTTCTGCGAACGCGATCGCGTGGTCCATGCTTTCGCGGGTACGCACCTCACCGATCATGATCACGTCCGGCGCCTGGCGCAGCGTGTTCTTCAATGCTGCTTCCCAACTGTCGGTGTCGATGCCCACTTCGCGCTGGGTGATGATGCAGCCATCGTGCTTGTGCACGAACTCGATCGGGTCTTCGATGGTGATGATATGTCCGGTCGAATTCTGGTTGCGGTAACCGATCATCGAGGCCAGCGAGGTCGACTTGCCAGTACCCGTCGCGCCGACGAACAGGATGATGCCACGCTTGGTCATCGCCAGCGTCTTGATGATCGGCGGCAGGCCCAGTTCCTCCACCGTCGGAATGTGCGTTTCGATCCGGCGCAGCACCATGCCGACCTGGTTGCGCTGGTAGAAGCAGCTGACCCGGAACCGTCCCACCCCCGACAGACCGATGGCGAAGTTGGCCTCGTGGGTTTTCTCGAACTCTTCGCGCTGCACCGGCGTCATGACGTTGAGCACCATGTCACGACTCTGCTGTGGCGTCAGCGGGGTCTGGGTGATCGGCGCGATCATGCCGTTGACCTTCATCGCCGGCGGCATGCCCGCGGTGATGAACAGGTCCGACGCACGCTGGTGCGCCATCAGCTTGAGGAACGAGGTGAAATCGATGGCGGTGGGCGTGGTGTTCACGGCGGGCTCCAGGAACGCAGCTGAGGCAGGACGGTGAAAGACAGCGGCGCGGGCGGCACGGGCGCCGGCGCCGGTCGGGCCTTACTCGAACAGTCGCTTGTCCTTGGCGTACTCGCGCGCCTGGTTGCGGGTGATCAGGCTGCGCCGCACCAGGTCCTGCAGGTGCTGGTCCAAGGTCATCATGCCCAGCTGCTGGCCGGTCTGGATGGCCGAATACATCTGCGCCACCTTGTCTTCGCGGATCAGGTTGCGGATGGCCGGAGTGCCGACCATGATTTCCCATGCTGCCGTGCGGCCGCCGCCCACCTTCTTCAGCAGCGCCTGCGAAATGACCGCCCGCAGCGATTCGGACAGCATCGAACGCACCATCGGCTTTTCGCCCGCGGGGAACACGTCGATGATGCGGTCGATGGTCTTGGCCGCCGAGCTGGTGTGCAGGGTGCCGAACACCAGATGGCCGGTTTCGGCCGCGGTCAGTGCCAGGCGGATCGTTTCCAGGTCGCGCAGTTCGCCCACCAGGATGATATCGGGGTCTTCACGCAGCGCCGAGCGCAGCGCTTCGTTGAATCCGTGGGTGTCGCGGTGCACCTCACGCTGGTTGACCAGGCATTTCTGCGAGGTATGGACGAACTCGATCGGATCCTCGACGGTGAGGATATGCCCGTATTCGGTCTTGTTGATGTAATCGATCATCGCCGCCAGCGTGGTCGATTTACCCGAACCGGTGGGCCCGGTGACCAGGATCAGGCCCTGCGGCTGCTGGATGAGCTCACGGAAGATCGGCGGACAAGCCAGGTCTTCCAGGGTCAGCACCTCGGACGGGATGGTGCGGAACACCGCGCCAGCGCCACGGTTCTGATTGAAGGCGTTGACACGGAAGCGCGCCAGCGAGGGGATTTCAAAAGAGAAATCCACCTCGAGGAACTCTTCGTAATCGCGCCGCTGCTTGTCCGACATGATGTCGTAAACCAACGCATGCACCTGTTTGTGGTCCAGCGCCGGGATGTTGATGCGACGCACATCGCCGTCGACACGGATCATCGGTGGCAGGCCTGCCGACAGGTGCAGGTCGGATGCTTTGTTCTTCACGGAGAACGCCAACAGCTCGGCGATGTCCATACGTGGCTACTCCCCGGATGCGGCGGTGACTGGAAGGATTGTGTCCCGGGCGGCAGTATAGCGCCCTGCCCCCATGGAACGCGTGACGTGTCCTCTCCCCTGCCCGAACTGCTGCAGGCACTGCAACAGGCCGCCCGATCTGCCGACCGTCCGTCGCCGTCGCTGCTGGCCGTATCCAAGACGCAACCGGCTGAAGCCGTGCAGGCACTGGCAGCCCAGGGCCAACGCGCCTTCGGCGAAAATTACGTGCAGGAAGCCATCCTCAAGATCGACGCGCTGGCCGCGCTCGATCTCCAATGGCACCTGATCGGCCACCTGCAGTCCAACAAAGCCGAACTGGCCGCGCGGCATTTCCACTGGGTACAGAGTGTGGACCGGCTCAAACTGGTGGACGCGCTGGCGCGCCACCGCCCCGCCGAGCTGCCACCGTTGAATGTGCTGATCCAGGTCAACATCGATGACCAGGACAGCAAGCACGGCTGCACGCCCGAACAAGTGCCGGCGCTGGCCGCCGCGATCGCCGCGCAGCCGCGGCTGTGCCTGCGCGGGCTGATGGCCATTCCCACGCCGTGGCCGGAAGCCAGACAACGCCGGCAGGCCTTCGCCGCAATGCGCGCCCTTCACGAATCACTGGCCACGGCCCACGCCAGCGTGGATACCCTGTCGATGGGAATGAGTGCCGATTTCGCCGATGCAATCGCCGAAGGTGCGACCCTCGTGCGCATCGGCACCGCCCTGTTCGGCGCGCGCCCGCGCCCGACCTGACCCCTGCGAGGACCTGCAATGGAAGACAGCTCAATCAGCTTCATCGGTGGTGGCAACATGGCCCGCAGCCTGATCGCCGGTCTGGTTCGACGCGGTGCCGACCCGGCCCGCATCCATGTCGCTGAACCGCAGCAGGCGCTGCGCGACCAGTTGCACGCCGACTTCGGCGTGGCCGTGCATGCCAGTGCGGAAGCAGCGGGCGCCGCCGGCCAGGTCTGGCTGCTGGCGGTGAAACCGCAGGTGCTGCGCGAGGTGTGCCAGCAACTGCAGCCGCTGGCGCAGGCGCACGCGCCGTTGGTGGTGTCCATCGCCGCCGGTATCACCAGCGGCCAGCTGGACCGCTGGTTGGGCGGCAAACTGCCGATCGTACGCGCCATGCCCAATACCCCGGCCCTGCTCGGCGCCGGGGTCACCGGCCTGTTTGCCACCTCGGCTGTCGCCGCCGCGCAGCGCGCGCAGGCTGATGCAGTGCTTGCCAGCGCTGGCCGCACGGTGTGGGTAGACGACGAATCACTGATGGATTCGGTGACCGCGGTGTCCGGCAGCGGCCCGGCCTATGTGTTCCTGCTGGCCGAGGCCATGGAAGCAGCGGGCATCGCCCAGGGGCTGCCTGCCGAAGCGGCACGCACCCTGGTGGTACAGACCCTGCTGGGCGCTGCCCGCATGCTGGATGAAGCGGATGAGGCACCGGCCGAGCTGCGCCGCCGGGTTACCTCGCCCGGCGGCACCACCCAGGCCGCGATCGAAGCGTTCCAGGCCGGCGGCTTTGAATCGCTGGTGGCTACTGCACTGTCTGCCGCGCAGGTGCGCGGGCGGCAGCTGTCGGCGGCCAACGATTGACCGCCGTGTCGGCGCACGGCCCCCTCAGCCCGCCGTGCGCCGTCCTCCCAAGCGGCGCACCAGCACGAAGAACAGCGGCACCAGCGCGATGGCCAATACCGTGCCCGACACCATGCCACCGATCACGCTGACGCCGATCTCGCGCCGGCTGACCGCACCGGCGCCGGTCGCCAGCGCCAGCGGCACCACGCCGGCGACAAAGGCCAACGAGGTCATCACGATCGGCCGCAACCGCAGCCGCGCGCCTTCCAGGGCGGCTTCCATCGCCGAGCTGCCAGCGCGGTAGCGGGCTTCGGCGAACTCCACGATCAGGATCGCGTTTTTCGCCGACAGGCCAATGGTGGTCAGCAAGCCCACCTGGAAGTAGATGTCATTGACATAGCCGGCCAGCGTGGTCGCCAGCGCGGTCCCCAGCACGCCCAGCGGAATCACCAGCAGCACCGCCACCGGCACGCTCCAGCTCTCATACAAGGCCGCCAGGCACAGGAAAATGAAGGCGATCGAAGCGGCATACAGCCACACCGTCTGCTGGCTTGAAAGCTGCTCCTGGTAAGAGAGTCCGCTCCACTGCAGGCTGAAGCCCGCCTCCTCGCCCACCAGCTGCTGCATGCGCTGCATGGCCTGGCCGGAACTGCTGCCCGCCGCCGCGCTGCCCTGCAGTTCCATCGCCGGCAGCCCATTGAAGCGTGCCTGCAGCTGTGGCCCACGGGTCCAATGGCTGCTGGCGAAGCTGGAGAACGGCACCATCTGCCCGTCACCGCCCCGTACATACCACTGCCCGATGTCATCGGGCACCGATCGATAGGGCTGGTCGCCCTGCATGTACACCCGTTTCACCCTGCCGCGATCAAGGAAGTCGCTGATGTACGAACCACCCCAGGCCGCCGACAGCGTGCTGTTGATATCGGCCTGCGCCAGTCCGGTGGCACTGGCCTGGGCATGATCGATGTCCAGTTTCAGCTCGGCCTTGTCACCCAGCCCATTCAGGCGAACCGCCTCCAGCCCTGCATCGGCATTGGCGGCGGCAACCACCCGCTGCTGTGCCTGCTGCAGCGCTGCGCGACCGGCACCATTGCTGTCCTGCAGCCACAGCTCGAAGCCACTGGACTGTCCCAGTCCACGCACCGCGGGCGGCGACAGCACGTTGATCCGCGCATCGACAATGCCGCGGAAGTGGGCATTGGCCCGCGCGATGATCGCCGACGCGCTGCCTTCACTGCCGCGCTCGCTCCACGGCTTCAAGGACAGGAAGCCCTGTCCGGCGTTCTGCCCGTTGCCTGCGTTGTTGCGCCCCACCACCACGAACACAACGTCCAGGTTGTGCTTTTCCTTGTCCATGAAGTATTGGCCGATCTGCTCGCCCAGCGCTTCGGTCCGGGCCATGGTGGTGCCTTCGGGGGTGTTGAACTGGAACATCACCAGCCCCTGGTCTTCCACCGGCAGGAAGCCGGTCGGCATGCGCATGTACAACGCACCCACGGCCACCATCACCAGCAGGTAGAACGCCATCCAGCGCTTGGGTGCACCGACGATGCGGCCCAATCGCCGCTGGTAACCCTGCTGGCTGCGTTCAACCGCGCCGTTGAACCAGCGGAAGAAGCGGCCTTGTGGCCTGTGCGCTGCCGCCGGTTTGAGCAGGGTGGCGCACAGGGCTGGGGTCAAGGTCAGCGCGACGATCGCCGACAGCACCATCGCCGAGGCCAGGGTGATCGAGAACTGGCGGTAGATGATGCCGGTAGAACCACCGAACATGGCCATCGGCAGGAACACCGCGCCGAGCACCACGGTGATGCCGATCAGCGCCCCGGTGATTTCGCCCATCGACTTTTCGGTGGCCTCGCGCGGCGGCAGGTGTTCTTCGTGGATGATGCGCTCCACGTTTTCAACCACCACGATCGCATCGTCCACCAGCAGGCCGATCGCCAACACCATCGCAAACAAGGTCAACGTGTTGATCGTGAAGCCGGCGACCGCCAGGACACCGAAGGTGCCCAGCAGGACCACGGGCACGGTGATGGCCGGTATCAGCGTGGCCCGCAGGTTCTGCAGGAACACGAACATCACCACTACCACCAGCACGATGGCCTCGATCAGGGTGTGCACCACCCCTTCAATGGAAACGCGCACGAACGGCGTGCTGTCACGCGGGTAGGCCACTTCCACGCCCGGCGGGAAGGTTGGCTTGAGCCGTTCGATTTCCGCGCGCACAGCATCGGCGGTGGCCAGTGCATTGGCCCCGGACGCCAGCGTCACGGCGAAACCCGCCGCGGGGTAGCCGTTGAGGAAGCTGCTGGTCTGGTAGTTTTCCGCGCCGATTTCCACCCGCGCCACGTCCCCCAGCACCACGCTGGCGCCACTGGGCAGGGTCTTGAGGATGATGGCGCGGAACTGTTCGGCGGTCTGCAGGCGCGATTGCGCGGTCACCGTCGCAGTCAGGCTCTGCTGCGGATCGGCCGGCAGTGCGCCCAACTCGCCCGCAGTGACCTGGGTGTTCTGCGCCTGGATCGCCGTGCGCACGTCCGAAGGCATCAGCTGGTAGGCGGCAAGCTTGTGCGGGTCCAGCCAGACCCGCATCGCGTAGGGCGAGCCGAACACATCGATCTCGCCTACGCCGGGAATGCGGCTGACCGGGTCCTGCACGCTGCTGACCAGGAAATCTGACACATCCACCCGCTGCATGCGCCGGGTGGTGTCATACAGCGACACCACCATCAACGGATCGCCCTGCGACTTGGCCACTGTGATGCCCTGCTGCTGCACTTCCTGCGGCAACCGGTTGACGGCCTGGTTGACCGCGTTCTGCACCTGCACCTGGGCGATGTCCGGGTTGGCGCGCTGGTCGAAGGTCACGGTGATGCGGGTACGACCGGTCGAGGAGCTGGTGGAAGAGAAGTACAGCAGGTGATCGATGCCCTTGATCTGCTGTTCGATCACCTGGGTGACACTGTCTTCCACCGTCTGCGCGGACGCACCGGTGTAGTTGGCGGTTATGTTGACCTGCGGTGGCGCGATGTCCGGGTACTGTTCCACCGGCAGCTGGGTGACGGCGATCGTGCCCAGCGCCATGATGCAGATCGCCAGCACCCAGGCGAACACCGGTCGATGGATGAAGAAGCGTGGCAGCATGGCAATCAGTCCTGCTGCGCCACGGCCGACGAAGCGGACGGCATTGCCGTAATGGTGACCTTGTCACCATCGGCAAGTCCCTGCACCCCACGCACCACGATCCGGTCGCCGGCCGCCAGGCCGCTGTCCACCAGCCAGTCATCGCCCACCGCTCGCGCGGTGCTGAAGGCATGCTGGCGCACGACCCCGTCCGGCTCCACCCGCCACACCAGGGCCTCGCCCTTCGGACTACGGTCCACCGCCGCCTGCGGCACCAGCAGCCCCTGCTGCAGCGTCCCCTGGCCCACCGTGGCACGCACGTACATCCCCGGCAACAGCTGTCCATCAGGGTTCGGGAAACGCGCGCGCAGGGTGATGCTGCCCGTCGCCGCGTCCACGTCGATATCGGCAAACTGGACGGTGCCCTGTGCCGCATACGCCGTGCCATCGGATAATTTGAGGGTGACCGGCGTGGTCGATTGGTCCACGCCGCCGCCGGCGACCGCCCGGCGCAGGGCCAGGAACTGGTTGCTGGATTGAGGGATGTCCACATTCATGGGATCGGTGCGCTGGATACGCGCCAACGGCTCCGCCTGGCCAGACGTCACCAGCGCACCGGGGGTGAACAGGGCTCGGCCGATGCGCCCGGCAATCGGCGCGGTGACCGTGGCAAAGCCCAGGTTGGTACGCGCCGTGGCCAGCACGGCGGCAGCGGCGTCGGCGGCCGCATCCGCTTCCTGGCTGACCGCACGGGCATCGTCGACTTCCTGGCGCGAGCTGAGCTGCTGCTCACCCAATGCCTGCAGGCGCTTGGCCCGCACTGTCGCCGCAGTGGCCGTGGCCTGTGCCGTGCGCAGGTTGGCCTGCGCCTCGTTGACAGCGGCCTGGTACAGCGCCGGCTCCACCTGGAACAGCGGCTGGCCGGCCTTGACCCACTGGCCTTCCTCGAACAGCCGCTTGACCAGCACCCCGGACACCTGCGGGCGCACGTCGGATTCTTCTGCCGCCACCGTGCGTCCGGACAGCTCCTCGGCCAAGGGCACCGGACTGGCCGCCAGGGTGATGACCTCCACGGCTTTCTCTTTGGCGGCCGCCGGTGCCTTCTCGCGGCTGCAGCTGGACAACAGCAGCGGCACGGCCAGCAGCAGAGGGGCAAGCACGGCCTTGCCGCGGCGCGCAAGCGCGCGCGCCAGCCGGGCAAGGGAAGGCACATCAGTGCCTGGAGCATGGGGGCGATTCATGAGCAGACATCCGGGGGAAGGGAGCGTTGCGGTGTGCCGGCCTGCGGGCCAGTGCGCGGGGTTGAATATAGAAGAGCCCCGCCACCGTGGCCGCGACAGATGGATGAAACATTTTTCATTTGCAGCGTCCGTGCCTGCTTGCGACGATGGTCACCACACGCAGACAGCATTCTGGGCATGCCACGCATCCTCACCATCGAAGATGACCAGGTCACCGCACAGGAGATCGCCACGGAGCTGCGCAGTCACGGCTTCGAGGTCGAATCGGTTGCCGATGGCGACGCTGGCCTGGCCCGCGCACTGTCGGGCAGTTTTGACGTCATCACGCTGGATCGCATGCTGCCGGGGCTGGATGGACTGACCCTGGTCACCGAGCTGCGACGCCAAGGGGTGAACACGCCAGTGCTGATGATCAGCGCGCTTTCCGATGTCGATGAACGCGTACGTGGCCTGCGCGCTGGCGGCGATGACTACCTCACCAAACCATTTGCGTCCGATGAAATGGCCGCGCGGGTGGAAGTCCTGGTGCGTCGGCAGGCGCAGCCGCCACAGGCGGACAACCTGCTGCGCGCGGGCGACCTGGAGTTGGATCTGGTCGCCCGCGTGGTACGTCGCGCAGGCACCGAGATCCCCTTGCTGCCCACCGAGTTCAAGCTGCTTGAGTACCTGGTCCGCCATGCCGGCCAGGTGCTCACGCGCACCATGCTGTTCCAGCAGGTCTGGGGCTACCATTTCGATCCCGGCACCAACCTGATCGACGTGCACATCGGCCGCCTGCGCAAGCGCATCGAACTGCCCCAGCGTCCCCAACCCATCCGTACCGTGCGCGGCACCGGCTATGTCTACGACCCGCATCACTGACGGCTGGCGTTCGTCCAGCAGTCGCCTGCTCGGCATCTACTGCCTGCTGTTCGTGGCCTGGTCCAGCGTGCTGCTGGGGGTGATGTACTGGCGCGTATCCGATTACCTGACCGACCTGGCCGAATCGGCACTGCTGCAGCGCGCGCATCTGTTTGACCGTTTCCAGGGCGCGGAACTGGACGAGGCCCTGAATGAAAGCCTGCGCTTCGACATCCACGGCTCCTACGCCTATGGGCTCTTCAACCCCGACCGAAGCCCACTTGCCGGGCCACTGGTCGCCATCCCCACGCCGCTGCCGATAGACGGTGCATCCCACGAAGTCCCCCGCTGGACCCTGGCCAGCGGCGTTCGTGATGAACCCGGCCGTGCCCTGGCCATGAACACCCGCGACGGCCGCATCCTCGTCCTGGTGCGGCAGAGCGGCAAGCTGACGGCGGTGAACAGCATCATCCTGGAAGCCCTGCTGTGGGGCGTTTCGCTCACCGCGATCCCCGGCCTGGCCGGTTGGCACGCCCTGCGCCGCAGGCCACTCAAGCGCATCCAGCAGATCGAGAATGCCACCAACCGCATCGTCGCCGGCGATCTGGGCCAGCGCCTGCCGGTCTCCGACCGGCGCGATGAAATCGATCGCCTGTCCAGCATCGTCAACGCCATGCTGGAACGCATCGAACAGCTGATGACCGAAGTCAAAGGCGTGTGTGACAACATTGCCCACGATCTGCGCACGCCCCTCACCCGGCTGCGCGCGCACCTGTACCGCCTGCGCGTGGACATCGCCGAACAAGACCCGCGCGCCCTGCAGCTGGACCGGGCGTTGGACGAAACCGACCTGCTGATGGCCCGCTTCAGCGCGCTGCTGCGCGTGTCCGAAATCGAAAGCGGGCAGCGCCGCGCGGCCTTTGAGGCCGTCGACGCCAAGGCGTTGCTACAGGAAGTGCACGCCTTCTACCTTCCCCTGGCCGAAGACAAGCACCAGCAGTTGGTGCTGGAACTCAGCGACGCGGCGACTCCGCTGCGCGGCGACCGCGAACTGCTGTTTGAAGCCATCGGCAACCTGGTGTCCAATGCCATCCGCTTCACCCCCGACCAGGGACGCATCGTGTTGCGCGCCGTGGATGACGACGGTGCGACGCGCATTGATGTGCTTGATTCCGGGCCTGGCATTGCCCGGGACGAGCGCGAACGCATCTTCCAGCGTTTTTACCGTGGTCCGGCTGGCAGCAGCAGCGATGGCTTCGGCCTGGGCCTGTCCATTGTCGCGGCCATCGCCGGCCTGCATGGTTTCAGGCTGCGCGCCGGCAGTACCGACCACGGCGGCGCCTGGCTCAGCCTGCGCTGCGAAGCCGAACCGATTGCCTGAGTGACGCCAGCGGTTCAGCCACAACGCTGCGCGCCATCACCGGCCTGGCCCAACACATCCCCTGGATTGGCCAGACGGCAGCGTTTGAGAGACAGGCAGCCGCAGCCGATGCAATCGGTCAGCTGATCGCGCAGGAACTGCAGCGTGGCAATCCGCTCCTCCAGCTCCTGCTGCCAGTGCGCCGACATCCGGGCCCATTCGGCCTTGGTCGGTGTACGCCCTTCGGGCAACAAGGCGAAGGCGGCTGCCACCGCTTCCAGGGGCATGCCAACCCGCTGCGCGATCCGGATCACCGCGATACGGCGCAGGACATCACGGCCGTAGCGGCGCTGGTTGCCCGACGTACGCAGACTGCTGATCAGCCCCTTGCGCTCGTAGAAATGCAGCGCCGACACCGCCACGCCGCTGCGCGAAGCGACTTCACCCACACCCAGTTCCTGCACCGGCATTGCTTGACCTCAACCATGGTTCAGGTCCCATGCTGCCCTCCCCTCCCCATGGATTCAAGCGCGGCACGTGCCGCCCTGCCATCATGAGCGTCTCCTTCTGTCCGATCCCCCTACCCGTGCCCGAACGTTCCATTCTCTCGCCACGCTACCGAGCCACCACGCTGGGCATGGTCGCGCTGGTGGCGCTGATCGCCTTTGAAGCCCTGGCCGTGGCCGCCGCCATGCCGACCGTGGCGCAGGCACTGGATGGCCTGCGCCTGTATGGCCTGGCGTTCGGTGGCGCGCTGGCCACCAGCGTGGTCGGCATGACCGTCGCGGGTCGGCTGTGCGACCAGCAGGGCCCGGCCCGTCCGCTGTGGCTGGGCCTGGCCTGCTTCCTGAGCGGCCTGGTCGTGGCCGGCTCAGCCCAGCACATGCAGGTGTTGATCGCTGGCCGACTGCTGCAGGGATTGGGCATCGGCGCTGTCTCGGTATCGCTGTACGTACTGGTCGCACGTACTTTCCCACACGCGCTGCAGCCCAAAGTGTTTGCCGCCTTCTCCGCCGGCTGGGTGGTGCCGTCGCTGATCGGGCCGGGGCTGAGTGGGATGATCGTGGAGCACCTGGGCTGGCGTTGGGTGTTCCTCGGCGTGCCACTGCTGGCCGTGCCTGCGGCGCTGCTCCTGCTGCCGGCGCTGCGCGAAAGCCTGCAAGCACCGCGCAACGGGGCACCGCAGCCAGCCATCGTCCGCTGGGCCGTCGGCGCCGCCGTCGCCGCGCTGTTGCTCTACCTGGGTGGGCAGCAACACGGCCTGCTCGCCATCAGCCTCATGCTGCTGGCCCTGCTGGGGCTGCTGCTGTGCAGCCGGCGCCTGCTACCCGCCGGCACGCTGCACCTGCGCCGCGGCCTGCCCAGTGTGATCGCCCTGCGCGGCGTCGCCGCCGCCGCCTTCTTTGGTGCCGAAGCCTTCCTGCCGCTGCTGCTGCAGCGCGAGCGTGGGCTCTCGCCGATAGGGGCAGGCGCCGCACTGAGCCTCGGCGCGCTCGGCTGGTTTGCGGGGTCATGGTTCCAGGGCCACCAGCAACGTTGGCAACGCCCGCTGCTGGTCCAGACCGGCAGTTGGATGATGTGCGTCGGCCTGGTGGTCGCCTCGCTGGCGCTGCTGCCCAGCGCGCCGCTCGCGCTGGCCCTGGGCGGCTGGACCCTGACCGGACTGGGTATGGGGCTGATCTACCCCAGCCTGTCCATCCTCACGCTGTCCTTGTCGCCACCGCACGAACAGGGTGCCAACAGCTCGGCATTGCAGCTGAGCGAGGCGGTCACCGTGGCGACCACGCTTGCCCTGTCCGGGGCCCTGTTCGCGATGTTCGTCGGCGGCCACGAGCAGCTGGGCTACCTGCTGTGCCTGGCCGTCACCTTGTTGTTGGCCATGCTGGCCACGGTTATCGCCCGGCGCATCGTCCCGCGCTGACACCACAAGGTCAGCGCCTGCGTGGGCGGCGGTCACGGCCGCGCGCCCACGGCCTCCACGTCCTCACGCAGGATCCGCCGGATCTCCAGCACCGCCTGTGGCGTTTCCTGCACGCTGTGGCCGGAAGGAATCACCTTCTCCGACAATGCGCCCGGCAGGTGTGCGCTCCAGTAAGGCACCAGGCCATCGTCAGACTGCTGTAGCGGCACGTCCGGTTTGCGCTGGGCGATGATGGAGTGGTACTGCAGGCCAGGCCGCAACGGCAGCCGTGCCGAGGCCTCCACGAAAGGATCACTGGCCTTGAGGTTGTCGATGCTGTTGGGGATGCGCAGCGGCGTTGCCCCGCCCTTGGGTTCGGCCTGCTGCAGCGTGAGGAACACATCTTCGAACTTGCCCAGGATGGTCAACGGCAGCCGCACCAGCTTGCCGATCATCCGCCCGAGCCGGTTGCCGGCAATGTCGGTTCCCTGGTGCGGGGCGGCGATGAAGATGGCCCGCTCCACGTCCGGCTCCGCATCGAAATGCAGCAAAGGGCCCAGCTTGGCCTGGACCCGCTTGAGCCGCTCGCCCTTCAGGTCATAGTTGGCCAACAGATCGTCCCACAGCACCTCGCCCGATGAGCTGACCAACAGGCGCGCCAGCACGCCGCCCATGCTGTGGCCGATGAACACCATGTCCCTGGAGGCGCGCGAGGTCCCTGCCGGGTCGAAATGTTTCAACGTGGCATCGAAGGCCTTGGCGATTTCATAGCGGTTCAAGGCGATCGGCGCATTGGTCGGGTAATAGACCTGCCACACCTGGTACTCCCGGCGCAGCTCCTGCTCACCCATGATTTCGTTGGCGACGTTGACCCATGCCTCGGGGCTGCTGGCCAGCCCATGCAGCATGAAGATGATCCGCCGGTCCGGGTCCCAGGGCTGCATCAGGTAGATGTGCGGCTCGTTGATGCCTTCGGAAAGACCAAACAGGGTACGCAGCGATTGGGTGGCAAAGCCGCTGCGCGCCAACCACAGCCCGTAAGCCGCGGTGAAGTTTCCCGCCAGCGGCACCGGTTCGCCATGCAGCTGCACCTGTTCGGTGGCCTCGGGGGAATAGACGTCCAGCAGGACCTGGCGGGTAGACAACACTTCATCCAGCGAGTCGCCCTTGAAACGCAGCAGGGCGGTGACGTTGATCGCGCTCATCTCGCTGTACTGCGGCACCTCCGCCTTCGCCGCGGCGGCAGGGTGTCCGTCCAGGGGCGCATCGGCCTGCGGCAGCGGCGTGCTCAGGCGGGGCGGGTCCATCATCACCACCAGCTCGGCCCCGAAGCCATCGCGTCGGTAGGTGCTGCGCAAGCCCACGAAGCTCACCGAGCTGGCCGCCACCATCTGCGTGGGCAAGGTCGGCATGGCCAGCCGGTCATAATTGGAGGTGATCGTCCAGCGCTCGCCTGCCACCGGCGCGTTGTAGTCCTCTCCTTCCAGCGCCCGCGCGCGGGCGCGCCGGAACACCACCCCGGCCGTCTGTTCGGCGGCGTAATTGAAGTAATCACGCACCTGGGTCTGCCGGTCTTCGAACGCACGCTGCGAGGGCGAACGGCCGCTGAAGAACAAGTACGCATAGGCGTACCGCGCCGCTTCCAGCCAGGCATCGATGGCCGCCTCGCCCATCGGCTGCTTCTCGGCGTCCTTCGGCTTGGGCGACAGCTGCAGCGCGGTCTGCACCCACAACTCGGAAAGCGCGGACAGACGCTGCTCCACGCTGACGCCCTCGGTTTCCAGCAACGTCGCCCGGCACACCACGATGTCCTTGGCGCACTGATCCTCGTCCAAACCGACCACGCTCAACGTTTCCTGCGACGCCGCGCTGAGCGTTTTCGTGGTCAGGACATCGCCACGCTTGCTGGCCATGTAGTCGGTGGCCGCCACCTCCTTCACGGTGACCATCGCACAGCCGCTGCACAGCAGCAGCATGGCCGCTGCCAGTACCAGGCGCAGCCGGACACCCACTCGCAAACCTTGCTGTAGCGTACTCATCGCACCTGCGCTCCTTGCGCCTGTTCACTGACGGTCGTGTCCTGCATGCCTGGAATGCCACGCCGGATCCAACGCGAGTAGGCCGCGTCGGCCTGCGGTTGCCGCGCACGTGCGGTGATCGCACCGCGCTCGCGCAACTGCTGCTCGCTGAAGCCCGGCTGGAGCGCGCCCTGGTCATAGGCATAGCGGTCCAGGTAACCCGACAGCAGCAGGCGATAGTCCAATGGCAGCCCCGGTGCGATGTGCCGGGCCAGATCGAACACCACGGTGGTGCAGTTGCTGGTCAGCGTGTTGTAGAACGCCGGCGCCGCATCCAGCGCACGGGCCTGTTCGATGTAACCGGCGAACAGCGCCTTGAGTTGCGCCGGGCGCAGGCCGTGCAGGCGGAACAGGTAGACATCCTCGCCACGCGCGTTGGTCCGCGTGCGGATGATGTCGGTTTCCTCGGCAGCCACCAGGGTCATCTCGAAACGCCGGAAAAACCCTCCCAAGGCAGAGAACGATTCACCGCGCTCTTTGCGGATTTCGGCGGAGAACACCACGTGGCGCCCGTCGGCGAACTCGAAGGACACCAGCGTGTGCGCGATCGCCGGGCCCATCCAGTAGGACAGCACCAGGTCGGCGGCACGCAACTGGTCCAGGTCATAGGCCCGGCGCACCCAGCGCGCGTCATAGTCGGATTCGCTACGCCATTGGAAATCCCGCACGTTGTCCAGCACCACGTGACGCCCGTCGAAGGACACCACCTGCAGCCGCTGGGCCACGTCATCGGCCCACACCCGGTCCTGGCGCGGCTGCAGGCAGCACCACCAGACAGCAGCCCCGAGCAGGGCCCCGCCGAACACCCAGGTGACGCGCCGGCCAACTCTTCCACGAAAAACCTGCGCGGCCATCGCCAACGCGGCCAGCAGCCAGGCCACGCCCAGCGCTGTACCCAGCCACGTCGGCCCGGGCAATTGATAGGCCACCAGACCGGCCATCCAGATACCCACGGCGGCCATCAGGGCAGCCAGGCTGCAACGTGCTGCGGTTCTCACCGACGTCCTGCTCTTGATCCTTGTGGCCGCCTAGTTAGCCACAAGCCGCGTCGCGGCGGTATCACCGGGGCGTTCAGCCAGCCTGCTCTCCTGGCGCCGGGCCATCCCGGGCGGGCGCAGCGGCAGATGAATCAGCCGCCATGGCCCGGTCCCGTCGACGTCGCGTGCCCGGTGGACACCACGCGCATGCCGATCGCAGTACTCTGCTCAGGCCATCGCCGCAGCCATCGCCAGCCAGGCATCGCGCGCCGGATGGTCCTGTTGTGGCCGGTAACAGGTGTGCAGGCTGAAGCGCGCCTGCGGCTCGGAAAGCCGCTGGTAGCGGATCTCCTCGGGACGGAACCCGACCATGCTGGCCGGCACCACCGACACACCGGCATCCACCGCGACCAGGGACAGCACGCCATGCATGCCGTGTGCTTCCTGCACCACCTTCGGCTGGAAGCCCGCGGCCGCACACATCGACAGCACATGCGCATGGAAACCAGCGCCCTCATCGGCCGGCCACAGCACGAACGGCGACTGGGCCAGGTCAGCCAGCCCACCGATCGACGGATGGTCGCGTGGCAGGGCGATGGCCAGGCTGTCCTCGTCGAAGGCCGCCATCACCAGATCCCCGCCGTCAGGTGCCGATGGAATCAGCACGGCCAGGTCGATCGTACCGTCGCGCAACAGGCGTTTCTGCTCACTGCTGGTCGCTTCGCGCAGGTCGAGCTGCACTGCAGGATGCGCATGACGGAACGCACGGATCACCACCGGCAGGCGGCCGTACAGCGCACTGCCCACGTAGGCGATACGCAACCTGCCCTGCCGTCCGGCCGCCACATCACGCGTGAGCTGCAAGGCCTGCGCCGCGTGTTCAAGCGTCTGCCGCGCCTGCTCCAACAACATCTGTCCGGCAGCGGTCAGGCCCAGCGTACGGTTACCGCGGGCGATCAGCGCGGCGCCTACTTGCGCTTCAAGCCGCTGGATCGCCGCAGTCAAGGGTGGCTGTGACATATGCAGCCGACGCGCAGCACGATGGAAATGCAGCTCCTCGGCAACCACCACGAACTGGCGCAACAGACGCAGATCAATCATGGCAACGTCTGTGATGAAGGGACGTGGAGGGTAACGCCCAGCTCAACAGCTGGCGAGCACCACGAGCGCATCTCACGCCCGTGCAGCGATAACGTGCCACTGCGCGGCCACCGCCTCCACCGAGTTGGCGTGCACCGCACGCAGGTCACGCGGATACACCACCGCTTCATCGTCCTCCAGCTTCAGCGCACGGAACTGACCATTGCTGGCACGCAGGATCCAGCCAGTCGCCTGGCAGTGCGGTGACACCAGCCAGGCGACACCCGGGGCCACGCTGGCCGGAAGCAGCTCATCGGGCTCGCCACTGACACCCCACATCCGCGTCTTGGCCACCGGCGAAATTGCGTTGACCAGGATGTTTTCCTGCCGCCCTTCGGCCGCCAGCGCATGGACCACGCCCAACGCCGCCATCTTCGCCATCGCGTAGCTGGCCAGGCCATGCTGCACGTACTGCGGGAACAATGCGCGGTCGGACGTGGTCACCACGATGCGGCCGCCACCTTGCGCCTGCATCACCGGCCACGCGGCCTGCGCCAACCACAACGGTGCCTTTGCCGCGATGGCCAGCATCCGCGCCAGGTGCGCATCGTCGACTTCGGTGATGTTCTGGTATTCCACCCAGCCGGCGTTGTGGATGATGAAATCCAACCGGCCACGCGCCTGCAACGCCACTTTGATCAACGCGCGGCATTGCGCGCGCGTGTCCAGGAATCCATGCACCGGCTCCACCTGCAGGCCTTCGCGGCGCAATGTCTGCACGGCAGCGTCCAGTCGCTGCGGATCAGTGCCTTCGCCATCGGTATCGGCGCCCACGTCGTGCATCAGCACCTGCGCACCCAAGCGTGCCAACAGACGCGCATACGCCAAGCCAAGGCCGCCCGCCGCGCCGGTGATCAAGCCAACCTGGCCCTCGAAGGAAACGCTGAAGTCATTCATCTATATAGCGTGAAGGCAGCGCCCTCGCCGCTTCCAATACATTCAACACGCCTCGACGATACGGCACGGGTATCGCCGTCGATGCGCGTATCCGGCAGCGATCGCCGCCTCTTCTGCAACAGCTGGATGGATGCAGATCCACCGAACGTCGCGGGCACACTGCACACCAAGCCACGGCGCATGCCGGACGGCGTGACTGCACCGATCCAGCACGCGCTTGCAGCATTTACTGAGCGGCACCCTTGCCCGCACCGCGATAGCGCGCCAACCAATGCGCATACGGTGCCGGCAGCACCCATGCCGGATCGACCTCGCCCAGCGCCAAGGCCAGTTGGTAGGGATAGTGCGGATTGGCCAGATGCGCGCGCGCGATCAGCACCAGGTCCAGCTGACCGTTGGCCACTGCATCTTCCGCCATCTGTGGGTCGTCGATGCACCACGCCGCGGCGACCGGCATCTGCGTGTCCTGCTTCAGCTGCCCAGCCACTGGCACGAAGAACCCGGGACCCCACGGTGCACGGCCATCAGCGGTGGAAAAACCGATGCTGGCATCGATCAGGTCCAGGCCGGCCGCGTGCATCTGCCGCACCAACTTGCGTGCTTCCGGATAGAAGGTGTTGTCGGTTCCGTCATATTCGACAACGCCGAATCGCGCAGTCAGCGGCAGGTGTTGCGGCCACACCGCACGTACCGCAGCCAGGGTCTCGAGCAGGAAGCGGCCACGGTTTTCCGCGCTGCCGCCGTACTGATCGGTGCGCTGGTTGGCCTTCGGAGAAAAGAAACTCTGCGCCAGGTAACCGTGGGCGAAGTGCAGTTCCAGCCATTGGAAACCTGCCGCCAGCGCGCGCTTGGCAGCGGCCACGAAATCGGCCTGCACGCGGGCGATGTCTTCCACCGTCATCGCCGCAGGCACTTTGGGCAGGCCACCACCAAAGGCGATGGCCGACGGCGCCAGCGTGTCCCAGCCGCGGCGATCACCTTCCGGGATATGGTCGTCGCCTTCCCACGGAAGATTGGCACTGGCTTTGCGGCCGGCGTGGCCGATCTGGATGCCAGCGACCGCACCGCCTGCCTTGATGGCCGCCGCCACCCGTGCCATGCCTTCGATCTGGCCGTCCTCCCACAGCCCGGCACAGCCGGGGGTGATGCGGCCTTCGGGCGAAACCGCGGTTGCCTCGACGATGACCAGGCCGGCACCGCCACGGGCCATGCCCGCGTAGTGGGTGGTGTGCCAGTCGCTGAGGTAACCCTCGTGGGCCATGTACTGGCACATCGGCGGGATGGCGATGCGGTTGCGCAGGGTGACGTCTTTCAGGGTGAACGGGGTAAACAGAGCAGCCATGGAAGTCTCTTGGAGAGGAAGATGCAGTGTCGCATTCACCAGCCTAGCGACGCCGCAGGGGCATTGGTCTAATGGACCCTTATCTGCTGCATAAAAGATTGTTATGACCAATCCACACTGGTTGCGGTCCTTGGCGGCGGTCGCCGAGAGCGGCAGCTTTACCCGCGCGGCCATGCGCCTGGGGCTCACCCAGGCGGCCATCAGCCAGCACCTGCGCAAGCTGGAAACGACATATGGGCCGTTGTTGTTGCGCCATGCGCAAGGGGTGGAGGTCACCCCGGCCGGACAGTTGCTGCTGGAGTACTGGCAGGACCTGCAACGCGCCCAGCAGCGGCTGCACGCCCGGCTTTCCGATACAGCCACCGACCAGGGCGAGATCGGCCTGATCACCCCGGGCAGCGTTGGATTGGCGCTGTATCCGGTCCTGCTGCAGTTGCAGCGCCAACATCCCGGCCTGGTCATGCGGCACCGCTTCGCGCCCGAACCGGAGGTCCTGGCAGCAGTACGTCGCCGTGAGTACGAACTGGGAGTGGTGAGCCAGCCGCCGGACGATCCACACCTGGCCGCCAGCGTGTTCGCCGAAGAGGTGCTGGAACTGGTGGTGCCAGCCAGAGCGCGGGCCGAATGCTGGGAAGACCTGCAGCACGTGGGTTTCATCGACCATCCGGACGGCCATGGCATGGCCACCCGGCTGCTGACGCGTCGCTTTCCGGGCAATCCGGGCATCAGCAGCCTGCCCGTTCACGGTTTCACCAATCAGGTGGCCTTGATCCTGGAGCCCGTCGCACTCGGCTTGGGCTTCACCGTGATCCCGCGGCATGCACGCCAATCGTTCGCGCGCCAGCAGGCCATCCGGGTCGTGGAGTGCGGCGATCCGATTGTCGATACCTTGTGGCTGATCCACCGCGCGCAATGGCCCCTATCGGCGCCCGCCGCCTGGGTGGTGCACCAACTGCGCACCCAGCGCGCGCTCGCGGGCATGTACTGAGCCGACCTTCGCCGTGGCTGCGGTGCGCCGCGCCACTGCGACCAATTGTTACAGCTGACACAGTGTCGCCACATTTCAAACGCGAATGATTCGCGCTACATTTGTTAAGTTTTCCTAGGCCCCCTCATTCACATGGATGTCCCAGCCGTCGCCAGCGGACCCGTTGATCTGGAGTACTGCTCGATGTCACACCGTTCTTCCCCGGCCCTGCACCGCGCTGCCGTGCTGGCCTCGGCCATTGGTCTTGCGCTCTCGGCTACCGCCCATGCCGATGCCACCGCCGATGCCTCCTCGGCCAAGCAGATGGATACCGTCGTGGTCACCGCCACCGGTAACCAGCAGTGGATCAAGGACGCCCCCGCCAGCATCAGCGTGATCACCCGCGAAGACATCGAGCGCAAGCCGGTCAGCAGCATCGGCCAGCTGCTCAGCACGGTGCCGGGCGTCACCGGTGGCTACGCGCTGTCGGGCGCGCAGTCGAAGATCAAGCTGCGCGGCCTGCCCGAGCAGTACACCCTGATCCTCATCGACGGCCGCCGCCAGG
>DALZLW010000040.1:0-23959 GCA_032007425.1 Stenotrophomonas sp. | reverse complement strand
ACGCTCTAAGGATCATCCCGTGACCAGCCCCCTCCGCAATGACCGCCTGCTGCGCGCCCTGCGCCGTGAACCGGTGGATTACACCCCTGTCTGGCTGATGCGCCAGGCCGGGCGCTACCTGCCGGAGTATCGGGCCACCCGCGCCAAGGCCGGCAGTTTCCTGGCCATGGCCAAGAACCCGGAGATCGCCTGCGAAATCACCCTGCAACCGCTGCGCCGTTTCCCGCTGGACGCGGCCATCCTGTTTTCCGACATCCTGACCATCCCCGATGCGATGGGCCTGGAGCTGTACTTCGTCGATGGCGAAGGCCCCAAATTCCGCCACCCGGTGCGTGATGCCGCTGCCGTGGCGCGCTTGGCGGTACCGGACATGGAAACCGAACTGCGCTATGTCATGGATGCCGTGCGCCTGATCCGCCGCGAACTGGATGGCCAGGTGCCACTGATCGGCTTCTCCGGCAGCCCCTGGACGCTGGCGTGCTACATGGTGGAAGGCGGCGGCAGCAAGGATTTCGCCCGCATCAAGGCCATGGCGCTCAACCATCCGGAGCAGTTGCACCGGCTGCTGGAGGTCACCACCGAGGCGGTGATCGCCTACCTGTCGGCCCAGCGCGCGGCCGGCGCACAGGCCCTGCAGGTGTTCGACACCTGGGGCGGCGTGCTTTCGCCGGCGATGTACCAGGAGTTCTCGTTGCGCTATCTGCAACGCATCGCCGCCGGACTGGAACGCGGTCAGGGCAGCGAGCGCACCCCGCTGATCCTGTTCGGCAAGGGCACCGGCCTGCACCTGGAAGCCCTCTCCCGTACCGGCGCTGATGCGCTTGGACTGGACTGGACCCTGGACCTGGACGAAGCGCTGCGCCGCACCGGCGGACGCGTTGCCCTGCAGGGCAACCTCGACCCCACCACCCTGTATGCTGCGCCCGAGGCGATCAGCCTTGCCGCCGCACGCGTGCTGGACACCTACGCCGCCGGCAATGGCGGTTCGCGCGAAGGCCACGTGTTCAACCTGGGCCATGGCATGTCACCGGACATGGATCCAGAGCATGTGCGCGTGCTGGTCGATGCCGTCCACGCCCACAGCCGTCGCCCGCAGTCCACTGACAGTTGACCGCGGGTTTGCCGCATGCGGCGGCAGGCCCGCGCTGATCGCGTCGTGACACGCATTGCGCGATCATGGTGGGCCCCGCCGCGACCGCCACCGCTGTGAACAGCCCTGACTACATCCGCATCCGGCCCCTGCTCTGGCTGGTGTCCCTGGCCATCTTCATGCAGATGCTGGATGCCACCATCGTCAACACTGCCCTGCCCGCGATGGCGCAGAGCCTGGGCGAAAGCCCCCTGCAGATGCAGTCGGTGGTTTTCAGCTATGCCTTGGCGGTGGCGACGTTCATTCCCGCTTCGGGCTGGATCGCCGACCGCTACGGCACGCGCCGCACCTTCCTCGCGGCCATCATCCTGTTTACCTTCGGGTCGCTGGCCTGCGCGGTGGCACAGCAGTTGCCGCAACTGGTCGCCGCGCGCGTACTGCAGGGCATCGGTGGGGCCATGCTGCTCCCGGTCGGCCGCCTGGCGGTGATGCGCTCGGTGTCGCGCGAAGAGTTCCTGCGGGCCATGAGCTTCATCGCCATCCCGGCACTGATCGGCCCGCTGATCGGCCCGACCCTGGGCGGCTGGTTGGTGGAAATCGCCTCGTGGCATTGGGTCTTCCTGATCAACCTGCCCATCGGCGTGGCCGGTTTCATCGCTGCGCTGAAGGTCATGCCTGACCATTACGGGCGCCATCGCACGCGCTTCGATCTGCGCGGTTACACCATGCTGGCCATCGGCATGATCGTCCTGTCGCTGGCCCTGGATGGTATTTCCGGCATGGGCACGCCACACGCCGTGGTGATGCTGATGACCGTCATCGGCCTGGCCGCCCTGGTCGGCTATTGGCTGCACGCCGCCAATTCCACCGCCCCCCTGTTTTCGCTGGCGTTGTTCAGCCTGCCCAGCTATCGCATCGGCATCCTCGGCAACCTGTTCTCGCGCATTGGCAGTGGCGCCATGCCTTTGTTGATCCCCTTGCTGCTGCAGGTCGGCATGGGCATGAGCCCGATGCGCGCCGGCTTGATGATGATCCCGGTTGCCGCTGCCGGCATGCTGGCCAAGCAGGCCGCTGTAAAGCTGGTGGAGCGTTTCGGCTACCGCCGCGTATTGATGGTCAACACGGTCCTGGTCGGGCTGGCCATGGCGAGCTTCGCCCTGATGACCCCTGGCCAGCACCTGGGCTGGCGTCTGCTGCAACTGGCCCTGTTTGGCGCGGTCAACTCGTTGCAGTTCACCGTGATGAACACCGTCACCCTGCGTGATCTGGACCGCGATCAGGCCAGCCAGGGCAACAGCCTGCTGTCGATGGTGATGATGCTGGCCGCCGGCTTCGGCGCAGCGGCAGCCGGCAGCCTGCTGGCCGCCTTCGGCAGCCACCTGCACATCGAAGCCGCCAACGCCACGGCCGCACTGCATGCCACCTTCCTCTGCGTGGGTGCGATCACCTTGTCGTCCACGCTGATTTTCTGGCAACTGCCTGATACCGGGCCGGAACCCAAGGACGTGGAAAAGGTCGCCGAGTAAGCCACGCGGCATGGCCTGGCCCCAGTTACGCTGACGGCGGAGCCTCCAGCGCGTGGGTCATGGCCTCGGCCAACAGCTCACCGGTGATCGGCTTGCGCAGGAACCCCTGCATGCCAGCCGCGCTGACCTTCTGCGCCAGATCCGGATCGGTGCGCGCCGTGATCGCCAGCAGCGGCAGGTCATGGCCCTGGTTGCGCAGGTGCTGGGCCAGGTCGAATCCACTCAGGCCAGGCAGATCCAGGTCGAACAGGCCGATGTCGAACGGACCATCGGCGACCTCGCGCAGGGCCGCCAGCGCATGTGCTGCATGCAGCACGATGTGCCCACGGGCTTCCAGCAGTCCGGTGACGACTTCGGCCACGATCGGATCGTCTTCCACCAGCAGCACCCGCAAGGGGCGCCCCGTGGTCGGTCGCGCAAGCGTGGCGCGGCAGGCACCGCCATCCGTCGCCGGCGTGCAGCGCTGGAGTGGCAACGGCAGGCTGACGGTGAAGCGGGTGCCCTGCCCCAACCGGCTTTCCAGGGCGATGTTGCCTTCCATGGCCAGCGCCAGTTCACGGCTGATCGCCAGCCCCAGGCCACTACCGCCGTACTGGGCAGCGGTGTGGGCACCGTCGCCCTGTTCAAAGCGCCGGAACAAGCGCTGCTGTTGCTCGTTGCTGATGCCCGGACCGGTGTCTTCCACTTCGAAATGCAACCCGCGCGCCTCGCCCTGCTGGCGGACAGACAGCCGCACCCGGCCGCGCTGGGTGAACTTGATCGCGTTGTTCACCAGATTGAGCAGGATCTGCCGCACCCGCAGCACGTCACCGATGGCGCACAGTTCGGCAGGCAGGGTGTCATCGAGTTCGAAGACCAATCCCTTCTGCCGCGCCAGCGGCGCCATCAAGGATTCAATATCCAGCAGCAACGCACGCAGTTCAAAGCTTGCCGGCCGCAGTTCCAGTCGTCCCGACTCGATCCGCGCCAGATCCAACGCATCATTGACCAGCAGCAACAAATGCTCACCGGCCATGCGGATGGACTCGGTGAACCCGCGCTGCTGCGCATCCAGGGGTGAGGCAAGCAGCAGTTCGCTCATGCCCAGCACGCCGGTCATCGGAGTGCGTACTTCATGCCCCAGATTGGCCAGGAAACGGGTCTTGGCCGCGGAAGCCTGCTCGGCCATTTCCTGCTGCTGCAACGCCAGTTGGTAGGCATGGCGACGCTGCAGCCTGCGTCGGTACAACCAGGCAAACCAGCCCACCAGCAGCAACACCGCCGAAGCCAACACCAGAACGCCGGACAGACTGCGCCACCACGGAGGCCGAACCTGGAACGCGAGCACCTGCACCTGCGACCATACCTGGTCGGCCGAGCGCGCCTGTACTTCCAGTTCGTAGGCGCCGGGGGGCAGGCGCGAAAACACCCGCTCGCCGCCCGGACCGGCATCGACCCAGTCCGGGTCATAGCCGGCCAAGCGGAAGCGGTACTGGTTGGACGCCGCGTCGCTGAAGGACAACAGGCGGGCCACGATGTGCAGGTCACGGTCCCCATCTTCGACCACCAGCGGCGCTGCATGGGTCAGGTCCAGCACCTGTTCACCGCGACTGACCTCGACCCGTTCGATCACCAGCGGCGCCGCCTGGGTGGAAGGCCTGACACGGGCCGGATCAAAGACCACCACGCCGGATGGCGTACCGGCCACGATGAAGCCCGCCGCGCCCAGCATCAGCGACCCTTCGCGGAACTCCTGGCTGGGCAGGCCATCGTGCACGCCGTACAGGCGCACGGTTCCAGCGCGCGCATCGACCCGCAACAGGCCACGCAGGCTCGTTGCCCAGGCAATCCCCTCGCCGTCGACCACCAGCCCATTGGCCGCCACGGCCGGGTAGCCCTGCTTGCGACCGATGACCTGCTCGCGCTGCAGGCCACTATCGTGCCAGCGCCAGCGACTGAGCCGGCCATCTTCGGACAGCCAGACCGAGCCGTCACCGGGCACGGCCACGGCATGGACGGCCCCCTGCGGTGCACCGGGAACCGGTCGCAGGGTATGCCTGTCTGCATCCCAGTACTGCAGGCCGCGACTGCTGGACAACCACAACTGGTCGCGTGGCCCGCAGGTCAGCGACAGATTGAGTTGCCCGGGCTGTTGCCCGCCCTGGCCGGCGGGCAACTGCAGTTGCACATGACCGTCGAGGTCACGTTGCTGCAGCCCCGTCGGGGCCAGCGTCCACAGGTGGTTGCCACAGGCACGGATGGCCTGCACATTGCCGTCCAGCGGACCATCCACCGCATCGCCGCGAAGCCAGCGCCGCTGCGCCTTGCTGCGCGGGTCGTAGCGGGTCAGCGCATCGGCCGAACCGATCCACACGTTGCCACTCGGGTCTTCGGCCACCGACACCAGCCAGTGGTGATCGTTGACCCAGGTCAGGTGCTGCTGGATGCGCCCGGTTGCCGGATCGAACCAATCCAGTGCGCCGTGCCCACCCACTGTCCAGATACCGCCATCGGCCGCCGCCGCCGTACCCAGCACATAAGCATTGCGCAAGGACCCGGGGTCGTCCTCCAGCCGCGACAATACGGAAAACTGCCACCACCGTGGCAGCAGGTGCCACAAACCGGAGTTGGTACTGGCCAGCCAGATACCGCCTTCACGGTCCTGGAACGCCCCGGTCCAGTTGGGACGAACCACGCCACGGGCTACCGTGCTGTACAGCGGCACCGGCTGGTACTGGCGCCCGCTGCCGCGCCCCAACCCCGAACGCGTGTCCAACCAGTAGCCGCCGCGCGTATCACGCAGCATCACGCCAAGCACCTGGTCGTCGCCCGGCACCTGCCAGGGCAGCGCTTCGAAGCGCCCGTCGGGCCGTCGCACCCGCGCACCGGACAAGGTGTTGACCCACAAGCTGCCATCGCTGTCGGCGGTCAGCCCATTGATGACCGGATCGACCAGGCCCGGGATGTTGACCCGTTCGAAGTCCAGGCCGGTCCAGCGCAGCAGGCCGCGCCGCGTCCCGATCCACAGGCTGCCATCTGGCAGCGTCGTCAGGAAGGGCACGGTATTGACCGGCAAGCTGCGTGGATTGCCGGGCTCGGGCAGGAACCGCTGCAGGGTCTGGTCAGCGTCCAACCGGTACAGCCCACCTTCGAATGTGCCGAACCAGATCGCCCCGTCCGGGGTCGTGGCCAGGCTCCAGACCGTGTTGCTGGTCAGCAACGGCTGGCTGTCACGGTCAAAGAACGTCAACTGGCGGCGGTCGGCCGACATGCGGACCAGGCCGGCGTTTTCCGTACCGATCCACAGCTGGTTGCTGGCATCGGCCAGCACCGTCCAGATGCGGTTGTCGCGCAGTCCGTCCTCGGCCCGCCACGTGCGGTAGTTGCGGCCATCAAACCGCGCCAAGCCATCATTGGTGGCGATCCACAGGTAACCCAGCCGGTCTTCGGCCATGCGATTGACGGTGTTGGAGGGCAAACCATCGAACACCGTCAGTTGCCGCGGGGTGGGTGGCACAGGTTGCGCGTGGGCCACACTGAGGACCAGCCAAGCCGACAGCACAATGCACAGGCGCAAGGCCCATTGCTTCATCGTGATCTCCACCTGCGCGTTCCGTCCGTGCTGCGATCTTAGCCGTTGCCGGGTCGGGTCCATCAGCTGCCCGCCCCCGTTCGTCCGCAGGCCCGGGCGATCGCCTGCGCCAGCAGGTCACCCGTGACCGGCTTACGCAGGAAGCCTTCGAATCCAGCGTCCCGCACCGCCTGTTCGGCGTACGCGTCGGAACGCGCGGTCACCGCCACCAGCGGGAATTCATAGCCAAGCGTCCGCAGCTGCCGCGCGAGTGCGATTCCATCCAACGCTGGCAGGTCCAGATCCAACAGCCCCACGTCGAAGTGCGCGGTCGCCGCCTCGGCCAGTGCCGCCAGACCATGCGGCACATGCACCACCTGCAGGCCACGCGCCGTCAACAGCCCGCGCATGACTTCGGCCACGGTGGGCTCGTCTTCCACCAGCAACACGCGCAGGGCAGGCAGCGTATGCGCTGCGGTGACGGCCGGATCCGCCGCCGGCGCACCCTGCACCACCCAGGGCAAGGGTAGATCGACGGTGAAGCGCGCGCCGTGGCCGGGGCGGCTGGCCAGCGCGATGCTGCCGCCCATCGCCAGTGCCAGCTCCTGGCAGATGGCCAGGCCCAAGCCGCTGCCGCCATAACGCGAGGTGGTGCGCGGCCCATCCAGTTGTTCGAAGCGCTGGAACAACCGTGCATGCTGCTCCTCGCCAATGCCAGGGCCGGTGTCGGCGACTTCCAGCTGCACACCTGCCCCGCCTTCGCACAGCCTCAACGACACCGCCACCTCGCCACGCTCGGTGAACTTGATGGCATTTCCGAGCAGGTTCATCAGGATCTGACGCACACGCAGCTCATCGCCGCTGACCCATACCGGTGTAGACGGCGGCTGCGCCCGCCGGAACGCCAGGCCACGTCGCTGCGCGATGGGGGCCATCAGCGACTGCACCTGCTCCAGCATCTGCGCTGGATCGAATGGACGCAGCTCCAGCTCCAGCCGTCCAGCCTCGATCCGGGCCAGGTCCAGCGCATCATTGACCAGCCGCAACAAGTGCGTACCGGCCTGCTGGATAGCCTGTGCATAGCCCCGCTGCTGGTCATCGAGCCGGGTGTCAAGCAGCAGCTCACTCATGCCCAGCACCCCGGTCATCGGCGTGCGTACTTCGTGGCCCAGGGTCGCCAGGAAGCGGCTCTTGGCCTGCGATGCCTGTTCGGCCAGCTGCTGTTTGTGCACGGTCAGCTGCCATTGCTGGCGGCGCCTCAGGCGCAGGCGCACGTAGCGCAGCACCAGGGCCAACAGCACCACGCCGGCCACGGCATACAGCAGCAGCGCCGGTCCGGTGCGCCACCACGGTGGCAGCACCTCCACCATCAGCTCCTGCGACCGGCTCCAATGGTTGTTGCCACTTCGGGCCTGGATTTCCACCGCGTACTGCCCTGCCGGCAGCCGCGACAGCGTACGCTCCCCGTCCGCGCCCTGTTCGACCCAGTTCAGGTCATAACCGGGAACACGGAACCGGTAGTGATTGTCCAGTGGATTGGCGAAGGACAGCAGGCGCGCACTGATTCGCAGATCGCGATCGTCCGGCCCCAACACGACCGGCCGGTCCACCGGCAGGTTCTGCCAGGCTTCGGCGTCGTCACGCCGCACCCTGACCGCCCCCAGCACCAGCGTCGACGGCGGCAAGCTGATGTCGCGCTGCGCAGGATTGAAACCCACCAGGCCGGTCTGGGTTACCGCCAACACCCTGCCATCGGCGCCCTGCGCTGGCGGGCGGCCAGTGAATTCGGCATCCGGCAGCCCGTGACGTTCGTTGAACAAGGTGACCTGCCGCCGCTCACCATCCCAGCGCAACAAGCCACGCGGCGTGGTCGCCCACAGCCGCCCATCGGCGCCGATCACCAGCCCTCCCATCGACACCGGCGGCACCCCTTGGGCGGCGCCCACCCGTTCGCGCAGCCGCAGTTGCAGGCCGTCCCACTCATAGCGCTCCAGCGCGCCGACGCGCGCCAGCCACACCGTCTGTGGGTCGACCCAGGCCAGGTCGTGGATGTTGCCCTCCGCCACGCCGGGTACCGCGATGAAGCGCTCGCCCTCAGCGCGACGCACCCCCATGTCTCCCACAACCCAGAGCCGGCCGTCGGGATGAAAACGCAGTGACTCCATCGGCGCATCGATGTCGGCCCGCAGCAGCGAGGCGGGTACATCGCGCAGGACACGCCCATCGGCAGCACGCTGCTGCAGGCCATGGTTCATGACCGAAAGCCACACCGTGCCATCGGCGGCGGCCTGCATCAGATCGATACGCTGGCGGATATCGGCACCGCCGCCGATCGGCCAGTCAACGTGGCGCCCGGTCGCCGGATCGTAGACGGTGATGCGGCCGGCGCGCCCCAACCACAGCTGGCCATCGGGCCGCGGCAGGACCGACCACACGGCACCTTCGCCGATCTGCGCGGTACCGACCAGCAGCGACAGCCGGCCCTGCGCATCAAGGCGATACACGCCATGGGCGGCGCCGACGTAGTAATCCTGGCCATCGCTGCCGGCACCCAGCAGGTACTGACTGTCCAGCGGCTTGCCGTCGACCTGGGACCAGGTGGCGAAGCGCCGCCAGTCCGGCGGCAGGTAAGCCAATCCCTGGGTCAGCAGGGCGACCCAGATGCCCCCTTCATGGTCCTGCAGCAGGTCCAGCACGCCGCTGTGCTCGGTAAGAAAGCCGCTGCCGCGGTCACCTTGCAGCCGCCACACGGCATGGGCGTCACCGCGCATCAGGCCGTCGGATCCGCCCACCCAATAGCCCCCCAGGCGATCACGCAGGACCGTGCCGCTGCGCAGCGTGTCACTGCCGGGCCAGGCAGGTCGTCGCACACCGCCATCGGCGCTGATCTGGAACAGACCAGACGACTGCGTTCCCGCCCACAACGTGCCGTCCATGTCACGGCTCAATCGCAGCACCGGTTGCCGGTCCAGGCCAGCCCCTCGTACCGCGACGAAAGCGGAGCCATCCCAGCGCACCACGCCCGCCTCCGTACCCAGCCACAGCTGCCCGCGGTCATCGGTCAGGCTGGCATACACCGTATCGCTCGGCAGGCTCGTCGGGTCACCCGGATCATGGCGGAACACCTGGATGCGCCCGTCGTGGCCGAGTCGACACACGCCATAGGCACTGGTCCCTACCCACAAGGCATTGTCGGTTTCAGCCAGTGTCCACGCCTGCCCATCGCAACGGGCGTTGAACGTTTCCAATGCTTCGAAACGGGCGCGCGAAGGCCCCATGCGGACCAGCCCCACGCCGTTGATCCCCAGCCACAGCGTATCGGCCGAGTCCACCAGCATCGTTTCGATTTCGTTGCCGGGCAGCGAGCCTGGATCCTGGGGGTCGTGCCGCCAATTGCGCAGGGCCACGCCATCGTAGCGGGCCAACCCGCCATCGGTAGCTGCCCAGACGTGCCCCTGGCGATCTTCGGCCAAGGCCAACACCATCCGCGAAGGCAGTCCATCGGCCGTGCCCAGGCGTCGCAACCTGGGCGTGTCAGCCGCCTCCGTGGCGCGCAGCGGCCCCACGTCCACGGCCAGCGCAGCGCCGGCTGCGCAGAGGCCAACGACCACGATCAGTGACCGCCACATGGTTTTCCATCCCTGGCCCTTCACCTGGATCCCCTACCGTCGCCCGCTCAGCCGCTGGATCGGCCATTGTCACACAGCCTTGACAGCACGTCGTTACACCGCTCATGGCTTGGTCGGCAAAAAGGCCAAGGGATCATTACTGCCATGAACTGTTGCAACGGTGTGGCTGCTGCAGAGGCGGGGGGGATGCGTATGATCAACGCTGAACACGATCGGAGTTCCACCATGCTGCCCCCCGCCCTGCGGCCCTTGCTGCTGATCCCCTTGCCGCTGCTGCTGATGCTGGCACCGGCACGTGTGCACGCAGCCAGCGAGGGGTACCGCATCGACCCGGTACATACCCGGGTGTTGTTCAGCGTCAGCCACGCCGGTTTTTCCCAGGCCCTGGGCACGGTTTCCGGCAGCGAGGGCACGCTGCAGTTCGATCCGGAAGACTGGACCAGCGCGCGGGTCGACGTGCGCGTACCGGTCAGCCGGCTTGACCTGGGCGATGCGAAGTGGAACGAGGCGACCCTGGCGCGCAACCTGCTCGATGGCAAACGTCACCCGGAGGCGCGCTTCGTTTCCACGGGAATCGAGCCGATCGATGCGCAGCATGCCCGCATCCACGGCGAACTGACACTGCGCGGGGTCACCCAGCCCGCCACGTTGGAGGTCACCCTGAACGCGCTCAAACGCCACCCGCTGCCCCCGTTTCGCCGTACCGTCGGCTTTTCCGCCACAACTGAACTCAGCCGTGCCGCTTTCGGGATTTCAGCGTGGTCGTCGATGATCGGTGATGCGGTGCAGATCCGTATCGAAGCCGAGGCCGTCCGTGACCGCTCGGCCAACGAAGACTCCCTTCCCACCCCTCCGCTCCCCACATCTCCTGCAGGCAGCCCGCGATGAGCGCAAAGAACTCCACCACCCGCTGGGGCAGCGTCAGCCAGTCGCTGCACTGGCTGATCGCTCTGTTGATCCTCACCCTGGGCGTCGTCGGCCTGACCATGGGCGAGCTCCCGCGCACGCCCAAGTATTTCTGGGTCTACACAGCGCATAAATCGCTGGGCATCACCGTGCTGGCGCTGGTCGCCTTCCGCTTGGGCTGGCGACTGTATGCCGGTGCCCCCGAGCCGGTGCCGGGCACGCCGGGCTGGCAGGAACGCATCGCCAGTGCCACACATTGGCTGATCTACGTGCTGATGTTCGCCGTCCCGTTTTTTGGCTGGCTGTACGATTCGGCCAGTGGCCTGCGACCGTTCCGCTGGTTCGGGCTGGTCGACGTCCCCAAGCTCAGTGGTCCAGACCCGCAGGTGGTGGCCGTGTCCCATGCCATCCATGAGTACGGCTTCTGGCTGTTGATCGCCGTAGTGCTGGCCCACGCCGGTGCCGCGCTGTTCCACCATTTCATCCAACGCGACCAGACCCTGGCCCGCATGCTGCCGCGCGGCTGGCTCACCTCCCCACAGAAGGACTGACCGATGACCATCAAGCTCACCACCCCGACCGCTGTCGCCGCCGCCCTGGCTGGCCTGCTCGCTACCGCACCGGCGATGGCGGCCGATTACGTGCAGGCCGCCGGCAACGGTTCGACGCTGGCCTTTGCAACGAAATACGACGGCGAAGTGTTCAGCGGCACTTTCCCCGGCTTCTCCACGCAGCTGAGCTTTGATCCGGCCAATCCGGCCGCGGGCAAGCTGGACGTGACCATTCCGCTGGCCGGTGCGAAGAGCGGCAACAGTGACCGCGACTCGACCCTGCAGACCGCCGATTTCTTCGACGTGGCCAAGTTCGCGCAGGCTCGCTACACCGCCAGCGGTTTCCGTGCGGTGGGTGAAGGCCAGTATGCCGCCGATGGCACCCTGGAACTGCGTGGTGTCAGCAAGCCGGTCACCTTCACTTTCACCTTCACCCCAGGCGCGCAGCCGGTGCTGAAAGGCAAGGCAACGGTGAACCGTCTGGCTTTCGGCGTCGGCGGCGGCGACTGGGCCGACACCAAGACGATCCCGGATGAAACCGCGATCAGCACCGTGGTCAAGCTCACGGCAAAGTGACGCTTGCGACCGGGCATGAGCCGGGACACTGCGTCCGGAAGCGGTGACGACCCTTCGGTCGTCACCCGCCGGGGCTGCCGATCGTCACTCGGAGCCGCGCGTCGTCAGCCAGTGTTGCACGCCAGCCGTATCGAAGGGCCAGTTCAATTCACTGTCATTGGCGTCGTCGCGCAGCACCGGGACACGGTCACCGTAACGCGCTTCCAGCACCGCCTGCCCATCAATGAACACCGATGTGAACGCTGGCACCCGGGCCTGCGACAGCACCGCGAGCGCCTCGTCGCACAGCTGGCAGTCGTCACGTTGCAGCAGGATCAGCACGTCCTCGCCCCCATGGAAGATTTGCTGCGCCGCAGCCAAGGCGACGCGGCATGAACCGGTAGAATAGCGGCTTTCCCGGTACCCGCAGTACGGCAACCATGGCAGTCAGCACGTTCGACGTTTTCAAGATCGGCATCGGTCCCAGCTCTTCCCACACGGTGGGCCCGATGAAGGCGGCCGAGCGCTTCGTTCATCGTTGGCTGCTCGATCCTGGCCGCCTGCAGGACGTCGTGCGCATCCGCGCAGACGTGTACGGATCACTGGCACTGACCGGCCGCGGCCATGGCACCGACAAAGCCGTCCTGCTGGGACTGGAAGGCCAACGTCCGAACCTGATCGATCCGGACATCATCCCGGCGACACTGGAGCGCATCCGCAGCACCAAGCGGCTGAACCTGATGGGCCAGCACGCGATCAGCTTCGATGAGAAGCGCGACCTGGGCCTGAACAAGCGGCAGAAGCTGCCTTACCACACCAATGGCATGCGCTTCACCGCCTATGGCGCGGACGACGAAGTGATCGCCACCCGTGACTACTACTCGGTCGGCGGTGGTTTCGTGGTCAACCAGGACGATGCCGCGGACGATCGCATCGTGCCGGACGAGACACCGCTGCCCTACCCGTTCAAAAGTGGTGACGAACTGCTGGCGCAGACCGCGCGCAGCGGCCTGAGCATCGCGCAGATGATGTTCGAGAACGAGAAGTCCTGGCGCAGCGAAGAGGAAATTCGGCAGAAGTTGCGGGAAATCTGGTCGGCGATGCAATCCTGCGTGGCGCGCGGCATCCGCGAAGAAGGCACCTTGCCCGGCGGCCTGAAGGTAGGCCGGCGCGCGCCCACGCTGTACCGCGAACTGTCGTCCAAGCCCGAAGCCGCCATGCGCGACCCGCTGACCACCCTGGACTGGGTGAACCTGTACGCACTGGCCGTCAACGAGGAAAACGCCGCCGGCGGCCGCGTCGTCACGGCACCGACCAACGGTGCTGCCGGCGTGCTGCCTGCGGTGCTGCATTACTTCGACCGGTTCTGCCCAGGTGCCAATGAGCAGCGCATCTTCGATTTCCTGCTGACCTCGGCTGCGATCGGGATCCTGTACAAGGAAAACGCTTCGATTTCCGGTGCGGAAGTCGGTTGCCAGGGCGAGGTCGGCGTTGCCTGTTCGATGGCCGCTGGCGGCCTGGTGGCGGCGTTGGGCGGCAGTCCCAGCCAGATCGAAAACGCCGCGGAAATCGGCATGGAACACAACCTGGGGCTGACCTGTGATCCGATCGGCGGGCTGGTGCAGATTCCGTGCATCGAGCGCAATGCCATGGGTGCGGTGAAGGCGATCAATGCCTCGCGCATGGCCATGCGCGGCGACGGCAAGCACAAGGTGTCACTGGACAAGGTCATCAAGACCATGCGTGACACCGGCCGTGACATGCAGGACAAGTACAAGGAAACCAGCCGCGGCGGCTTGGCGGTCAACGTCATCGAGTGCTGACGGACCGTTGCAGGTAACGCGTACCCGCACGGGCATCCGGGGCGGTTTCCGGTTAGGCTCAGGATTTCCCCCGACGGATGCCCCCCATGCGCCTGCTGGCCACCGCCCTGCTTGCCTGCCTGCCCCTGACAGTCGTTGCCGCGCCCAGCTATGGCCCGCAACTGGAAGGGTTCGACTACCCTTGGCCGGTGCAGAGCTTTGCCTTGGACAGCCAACGGCAGACGCTGCAGATGGCTTACCTGGACCTCGCGCCTGAAGGCCCGCAGCAGGGCACGGTACTGCTGCTGCATGGGAAGAATTTCTGTGCCGCCACCTGGCAGGAAACCATCAAGCCCCTGCTCGCCGCCGGCTACCGTGTGGTCGCCCCGGACCAGATCGGCTTCTGCAAGTCCAGCAAGCCGCAGGGGTATCAGTATTCGTTCGGTCAATTGGCGGCCAACACCCATGCCCTGCTGCTGCACTTGGGCCTTAAGGAAACACCGGTGCATGTGGTCGGCCATTCGATGGGCGGCATGCTGGCTGCACGCTACGCCCTGCTATTCCCGCAGGAAGTGCGCAGCCTGTCGCTCGTCAATCCGATCGGACTGGAGGACTGGAAAGCCTTGGGCGTGCCGTGGCGCAGCGTGGATGCCTGGTACGCCAATGAACTCAAGACCAGTTTCGACAGCATCAAGCGCTACCAGCTGGATGTGTACTACGACGGCCAATGGAAACCCGATTACGAGCACTGGGCGCGCATGCAGGCCGGCATGTACACCGGTCCCGGCAAAGAAGCGGTCGCCTGGAGCCAGGCACTGACTTCGGACATGGTGTTCAACCAGCCCGTGGTTTACGAACTGAAGCACATTGCCGTGCCGACCACCTTGTTTATTGGCCAGAAGGACCGCACCGCCATTGGCCGTGATCGCGCCCCCACGGCATTGAAGGCCACGCTGGGCAACTACCCGGTGCTGGGCCGCGCGGCAGCCCAGGCCATTCCAGGTGCCACACTGGTGGAGTTCGCCGAGCTCGGTCATTCGCCACAGGTACAGAACCCAGCGCGCTTCAATGCAGCCCTGCTCAAGGCCTTGGACAGCCGTTGAAGCAAGGCCGCCCGGGCTCAGCCGTGGCCGGCGATCTGCAATACGTCATCGAGCAGCGCGGCCGCCGTCACCTCGGCACCGGCACCGGGGCCCTGGATCATGAGAGGTTGATCGCGATAGCGGTCGCTGTAGATCGCCAAGCGGTTATCCGTCCCGGCACCGTGTGCAAAGGGATGGTCAAGCGGCAGCGCCTGCACGCCGACCTGCGCACCGTGTTCGTCCACCCGCCCCAGGAAACGCAGGACCTGGCCGGCCGCCGTGGCGGCCCGCCAGCGTGCCAGCATCGGCGCATCGAGCAGCGCCAACTGCTGCAACGCCTGCTGCAACGGCAGCGCTGCAAGCGCGGCGGGAACCAGCGAGCCCACCTGCACCTGCGCCACCTGCAACGGCAAACCACTGGCACGGGCCAGGATCAGCAGCTTGCGGCGCACATCCTCACCGGACAGGTCATCGCGCGGATCGGGTTCTGTAAAGCCTGCAGCCAGCGCCTCGCCGACCGCCTGGGAGAAGGGCGCCTTGCCATCGTAGCGGTTGAACAGCCACGCCAACGAGCCGGAAAGCACACCCTCGATGCGGTGAATGCGATCGCCACCGGCCACCAGTGCGCGCAGGCTGGCCAGCAGCGGCAGGCCCGCGCCGACGGTCGCGCTATCGCCGTACCGTGCGCCACTGCGCACCAGTCCTTCGGCAATGGCGTCGGCGCGCGCCAGCGCAGCGCCCCGTCCCAGCTTGTTCGCGGTCACCACGTGGATGCCTTGCCCCGCCCAGTCGGCATGCCGCGCGGCCACCGCTTCGCTGGCCGTCGCATCCACAACCACATCCCCTGCCTGCAGGTCCAGCACCTGCCCACGCTCATCGACGACGTCACCATCGGAGCGCGATGCACGGCGCGCCTGCTGCAGCTGTAGTTGCAACGGGCCGTCGATGGCCAGCGTAGTGCGCGAATTGGCCAGCCATGCCAGCGGCGGCAACGCCACGCCGCGTGTCTGCAAGTACTGGTAACGGCTGACAAAGGCCGAACCCACTGTCCCCGTGCCCAGCAGGGCCATGCGCGCGGGGACAGCCGGATCAAGGCGGGGAGCCAGCACCGCACTCATGCGTCAGCCACCTGTTTTTCGCGGGCCTCGGCGGCGATCACGGCGGCCGCGCGGTCCAGTCCGGCCGCGAGATCGACCAGCAGGTCACGCTCGGCCTCGATGCCGACCGACAGGCGCAGCAGACCATCGCTGATGCCGGCCGCAGCGCGGGCTTCGGCCGTCATGGCGGCATGGGTCATGGTGGCCGGGTGTGCGACCAGGCTTTCCACACCACCGAGCGACTCGGCCAGGGTGAAGTAGCGCAGTCCATCGACGAACGCCCGCACGGCGGCATGTGGATCAGCACCGGCGCACGAAGCCAGCTCGAAGGACAACATGGCACCGAAACCGTTTTGCTGGCGTGCGGCGATGCTGTGGCCCGGATGGTCCGCCAGGCCGGGATAGTAGACTTTGGCCACGGCCGGATGCGCCTGCAACTGGTCGACGATGGCCGCGGTGTTTTCCTGGTGCACGCGCAGGCGTGCGTCCAGCGTGCGCAGCCCGCGCAGGGTCAGGAACGCATCGAACGGCGCCCCGGTCAATCCCAGCGCATTGGCCCACCACGTCAACTGCGTCGCCAACTCCGGGTCGCGCGCCACGACCGCCCCACCCACCACATCGCTGTGGCCGTTGATGTATTTGGTGGTGGAGTGCAGCACCAGATCGGCGCCGAAGGCCAGCGGCTGCTGCAGCGCCGGGGACAGGAACGTATTGTCCACCACGACCTGTGCGCCGGCCTTGTGCGCGGCGTCGATGACGAAACGCAGGTCGGTGATGCGCAGCAGCGGATTGGACGGCGTCTCCACCAGCACCAGCTTCGGCTGCGCCGCCAATGCCTGGGCCAGCGAGCGTGGGTCGGTGAGGTCGGCAGTGACCAGCTTGAAGTGGCCCTTGTTGGCCAAGGCGTTGAACAGGCGCCAGCTGCCGCCATAGGCATCATGCGGCACGACCAGGGTGTCTTGCGGGCCGAGCAGCGCGGCCAGCACCAGATTGATCGCGCCCATGCCGGTGGCCGTCACCACCCCGCCGGCGCCACCTTCCAGGTCGGCCAACGCCTCACCAAGCAGGTCGCGGGTCGGGTTGCCGCTGCGGGTGTAATCGTACTGCCGTTTGTTGCCGAAGCCATCGAAGCTGAAGTTGGAGCTCAGCACGATCGGGGGGGTCACCGCACCATAGGCCGTATCCCGGTCGATGCCGGCGCGGACGGCGGCGGTGGTGCGACTACACGGCGTATCAGAAGCGTGCTGGCTCATGCGGTTTCTCCCAGGGGACGGAGGGTGGTAGCGAGGATCGCGTCGATGCGATCGGTTTCTTTGAGGAAGGCGTCGTGGCCGTAAGGCGAGCGCAGCACGCGCAGGCTGCCGCGCGGTCCCAGGCCCTCGACCAGGCTGACCAGGTCGGACAACGGCACCAGGCGGTCGCCCTCCACTGCCACGACCACGGTGGGGACGTGCAGCGCGGCAGGGTCAACCCGATGCAGGTCGATCGATTCGGACAGGCGCAGCCAGGCGGTGGCGCTGGTACGGGCGACATATTGCGCACCGGCGGCGTCGAGATAGTCCTCGGCGGCCACGCGCACGCGGCCATTGACCACTTCCGGCGGCGCATCGAAGCGCTCACCGAACTCTTCCGGCGTACGGTAGCTGAGCATGGCGAACTGACGCGCCAGCGCCAGCCCGTTCTCCTCGCTGCACTGCAGTTGGCCAAGCGCAACCGCGCGCCGCTGCAATGCGCGCCATGCAGCGGCGTAAGGGTGGGCACGGTGCGCGCCGCTGACCACCACCAGCCGCTCCACGCGCGGGGCGTGGCGCACGGCGAACTGCTGTGCCACCAGCGCGCCGTAGGAATAGCCGACGAAAGCCTGCAGCCTGGCAATGCCCAGGTGATCGAGCAGCACGGCCAACGCGTCAGCCTGGTCGGCCGTGTCGATCGGCACATCGATGGCGCCGTCGGCGCCGATGAAGTCGAAGGCCAGCACCCGCAGCTGCCGCGGATCCAGCGCACGGCCATCGGCCACCAGGCCTTCGGCCCAGCCCTTCTCCGGGAACGCGGCATTGGCGGCAACGTGTCGATGCGCGGAGATACCGCCAGCCAGCACCACCACGGGCGCATCCAACGGGCCGGTCCATTCATAGCGCAGCCGCACCGGATGGACGCCGGCATGGCGCAGTGCCAGCACCGTGGCGAACTCGCCACGCATGGTCTGGACGACGGCAACGCCAGCGACGTTGTCCGTGGGCAGCAGCTCGGCGGGGTTCACGGCAAGGGCAGTGGCAAAGCTCATGGCAGCAATCCTGTGAGGAAAAACGGCCATCGAGCGTTCGCAGGGCTCGCGTCCAGGACATCCAACGAGGGACGTTCCTGAACCATCTTTTCGGTGGACACCACGGTCCCCGCAGGATTTGGCACCTACGCCGACGCTTGCGCGCCTGCGGGCTGCCCCGGCTTCAAAGGGCCTGTCCCTCTGCCGGTCTCGATGGTGAAGCTAAGATGCCAGCCCCCTGCATCACTGTCAATCCCTTTATTCGGATGAAGAGATGGATTGTTGCGATCGCAACCACGAACGTCCCCAGCGAACGGCAGCCCGCTATAATCAGCGGCTTACTGTCTCTATCGCGCCCCGGCGGGCGCCAACGCCATGTCCGAAGTCACCACCGAAGCGTCGCGTCGCCGCACGTTCGCCATCATTTCCCACCCCGACGCCGGCAAGACCACGCTGACGGAAAAGCTGCTGCTGTTCGGCGGTGCGATCCAGATGGCCGGCTCGGTGAAGGGTCGCAAAGCCGCCCGCCATGCCACCTCTGACTGGATGGCACTGGAAAAGGAGCGCGGCATCTCCGTGACCTCCTCGGTGATGCAGTTCCCCTATGAAGGCAAGATCGTCAACCTGCTCGACACCCCCGGCCACGCCGATTTCGGCGAGGACACCTATCGGGTGCTGACCGCGGTCGACTCCGCCTTGATGGTGATCGACGTGGCCAAGGGCGTGGAAGAGCGCACCATCAAGTTGATGGAAGTGTGCCGCCTGCGCGACACGCCCATCATGACCTTCATCAACAAGCTCGACCGCGAGGGCAAGGACCCGATCGAGCTGCTGGATGAAGTGGAAACCGTGCTGGGCATCCAGTGCGCCCCGGTGACCTGGCCGATCGGCATGGGCCAGCGCCTGAAGGGCGTGGTGCACCTGCTCACCGGCGAGGTGCACCTGTACGAACCAGGCCGCAACTTCACCCGCCAGGATTCCACCATCTTCCCGTCCATCGACGCCCCCGGCCTGGCCGAAAAGATCGGCGCACAGATGCTGGCCGAGCTGCGCGACGAACTGGAACTGGTGCAGGGTGCCAGCCATCCCTTCGATCTGGAGGCGTACCGCCGCGGCCAGCAGACTCCGGTGTTCTTCGGTTCGGGCGTGAACAACTTCGGCGTGCAGCCGCTGCTGGATTTCTTCGTCGAACACGCGCCCTCGCCGCAGGCCCGCGCGACCACCGGCCGCGAAGTCGCCCCGCAGGAAAACAAGCTCACCGGTTTCGTGTTCAAGATCCAGGCCAACATGGACCCGCAGCACCGTGACCGCGTGGCATTCATGCGCGTGTGCTCGGGGCGCTTCAATGCCGGGATGAAGACGTTCCATGTGCGCACTGGCAAGGAGATGAAGCTGGCCAACGCCTTGACCTTCATGGCCAGCGACCGCGAAATCGCCGCCGAGGCCTGGCCTGGCGATGTGATCGGCATCCACAACCACGGCACCATCTCCATTGGCGACACCTTCACCGAGGGAGAAGCGATCACCTTCACCGGCATCCCCAACTTCGCCCCGGAACTGTTCCGCCGTGCGCGCCTGCGCGACCCGCTCAAGCTCAAGCAGCTGCAGAAGGGCCTGGCGCAATTGTCCGAGGAAGGCGCAACACAGTTCTTCCGCCCGATCATGAGCAACGACCTCATCCTCGGTGCGGTCGGCGTGCTGCAGTTCGACGTGGCCGCTTACCGACTGAAGGACGAATACGGCGTGGAGGCCACCTTCGAGCCGGTCAGCGTGACGCTGGCGCGCTGGGTCAGCTGCAGCGACGAAAAAAAGCTGGAAGAGTTCCGCGAGAAGAACGCCAACAACCTGGCGGTGGACGCGGCCGGTCACCTGGTCTACCTGGCGCCCACCCGGGTCAACCTGCAACTGGCCCAGGAACGCGCGCCGGACGTGCGCTTTTCCGCAACGCGCGAAGCCGCCCACACGGTGGCGGCGGGCTGAACCACGCACGTCCCGTCAACGCACGGGCGTGCATGTGGCAGCCATCGCGGCGATGATAGGGGGACCGCGGGTCCCCCTCCCCCGCCGTTACCGTCCTGCCCATGACCACAGCTGCCTCCATCCGTGAAGAAATCGCCAGTGCACTGACCCACGGCCTGGGCGCGGTGTTCGCGCTGGCCGCCGGCGCCGTCCTGATCACCTTGGCCGCCATCCACGGTGATGGCTGGGAACTGGCCAGCGCCATTGTTTTCGGCGTCGCACTGCTGCTGCTGTACACCGCTTCGACCCTGTACCACGCCATCCAGCACCCGGTCGCCAAAGGCCGGCTGAAGGTCTTTGACCACTGCGCCATCTATGTGCTGATCGCCGGCACCTATACCCCGTTCACCCTGATCGGCCTGCGCGGCCCCTGGGGCTGGAGCCTGTTCGCCGCCATCTGGGCGCTGGCGCTGGCCGGCGTGGTGTTCAAGCTGTTCTACACCGGCCGTTTCAAGGCGCTGTCCACCGGCATTTACATCGGCATGGGTTGGCTGGTCGTGGTCGCGATCAAACCGATGCTGGCCTCCATCGATGCCTGGACCCTGGGCTGGCTGCTGGCCGGGGGACTGTCCTACACCCTGGGTACCTACTTCTACCACCGTGAATCGGTTCCCTATTCGCATGCCATCTGGCACCTGTTCGTGATCGGGGGCAGCGTCTGCCACTTCGTCGCCGTGACCATGCAGATCCTCTGAATTCAACGCAGCACGCCCCGGTGCCGCGCGGCCGGCAAGCCACGGTTGCCCGCGCGGACCGGTGGCCGTAGTCCGCTGCCTGCACGCGCAGACAACTGTTGTTTCGCATCCCGTGCACGATGAACGGGCAACCATGGCCCCGTGAACGAATCGGCCGCCTCCGTCAAATCTCCCGCTCGCCGCTGGCTGCATGGCCGTCGCGGCCAGGGTGTGCTGGCCGTCCTGGTGTTCCTGCTCGCCGCCTTGCTGCTGCTGATCGCGCTATGGGATTGGAACTGGTTCAAGGGTCCCGTCGAACGGATGGTCGAAGCGCGGACCGGACGCGCACTGCAACTGGGTCATCTGGATGTCGACCTCGGGCGCACCACGACAGTACGCGCCGACGCACTGACCTTCGCCAATGCCCGCTGGGCCAAGCAGGCTCAGATGGCGCGCGCCGATCGGGTCGAAATCGATATCCGCGTGTGGCCACTGCTGCGCGGCAGAATCGACCTGCCTGAAATCCGCCTCACCCGCCCGGACGTGCTGCTGCAGACCGCGCCCAAGGCCGGTGATCCCGGCAACTGGGACTTCCTCGGCGACAGCAGCGGTGGCGAGCCGCCGCGCCTGCAACGGCTGCGCATCGACGATGGCCGGCTGCAGTTCCTCGATGCGCTGGGCCGCACCGACATCCTGGTGAACGTGCGCAGCGGCCAGTCCAACCAGAGCGACACCGCACCGCCCCTGCTGGTCACCGGCAAGGGCAGTTGGCAGGGCAACCGCTTCACCCTCGATGGCAATACCGAATCGCCGCTGGAACTGACTGACAGCGCACATCCGTTCCGCATCCATCTCGATGGCCGCGCCGGCGCAACGCATGCCGTGGCCAGCGGCACCTTGACCAATCCCTTCCAACTGCAGCAGCTGGACCTGCGCTTCAAGCTCAGCGGCAACGACCTGGCCGATCTCTATCCCTTGCTGGGCATCGCCATCCCGCCCTCCCCGCCTTATACGCTGGACGGCCAGCTCAAGCGCGACCACCAGGTCTGGCGGTATGACGGCTTCAAGGGAAGGGTGGGCGACAGCGATCTGGGCGGCGACCTGCAGTTCGACCTGGGCGGCGAGCGGCCGCGTTTGACCGCCACCCTCATGTCGCAGCGCCTGGATTTCGACGACCTGGCCGGCTTCGTCGGCGCCCCGCCCAAGACCGGCAGCGGCGAAACAGCCAGCGCCGAGCAGAAGGCGCAGGCGGCACAGTTGGCGGCCAAGCCGACGGTGCTGCCCGATACGCCCTACGACCTGGGCAAGCTGCGGGCCATGGACGCGGACGTGCGCTGGAAGGCGCGGCGCATCAACGCGCCCTCCTTGCCACTGGATGACATGGACGCCCACCTGCTGCTGGACGACGGCCTTCTGCGGCTGGAGCCGCTGAACTTCGGTGTTGCCGGAGGCGACATCCGCAGCACCATCCGCATGGACGCGCGACGGCCGCAGATCGACACAGCGCTGAAGGCCAGTGTCCGCAAAGTTCAGCTGGGACAGCTGTTCCCCGACGCCAAACTGGCCGAACAAGCCACGGGCGGTATCGGCGGCGACATCGACCTGCGCGGAAACGGCAACTCGATCGCCGCGATGCTGGGCAGCAGCACGGGCAACGTGGGCATCGGCATGGGCAAGGGCCATGTAGGCAACCTGGTGATGGAACTGGCAGGACTGGACGTCACCGAGTCACTGAAGTTCCTGTTCACCGGCGATCGCCAGATTCCGCTGCGCTGCGCCTTCGCCGATTTCGGCGTGCGCGACGGGCTGATGACCGCCCGCAGCCTGGCAGTGGATACCACCGATACGTTGATGCTCGGGGAAGGATCGATCAATCTGAAGAACGAACAGCTGGACCTGCTGCTGCGGCCGCGTCCCAAGGACCGCAGCATCCTGGTGCTGCGCTCGCCGCTGCGGATCAACGGCACGTTCAAGGACCCGGGTTTCCGCCCGGATTTCAAGGCACTGGGACTGCGCGGCGCACTTGCGGTCGGCCTGGGCAGCATTGCCCCGCCCGCGGCCCTGCTGGCGACCATCGAAACCGGTCCCGGCAAGGACGTGGACTGCGGCGGGCGCTACGCCCGCTGATCCGTCCCGATATCCCGTGCGGCCGAGGCCGCCGGATCTTCATCCAACGCGCCGACCCGGGCGTCCAGCAAGTACAGCGGTCGCTGCTTCACTTCTTCATAAAGTCGGCCGAGGTATTCCCCGATCAGGCCCAGGGCGATCAGCTGCACGCCGCCGAGGAACAGGATCACCGCCATCATGGTCGGCCAGCCCGCCACGGGATCGCCCATCATGATGGCCTTGGCCACGACCCAGATCGCGAACACGAAGGCCAGCGCGGCTGTCATCAAGCCCAGATAGGTGGCCGCGCGCAGCGGTACGGTAGAAAAACTGGTGATGCCTTCCAGTGCGAAGTTCCACAGCTTCCACAACGTGAACTTACTGCTGCCGGCCACCCGCGCATGGCGGTGGTACGGGATGGCCACGCGCCGATAGCCGACCCAGCTGAACAGCCCCTTCATGAACCGGTGCCGCTCGCGCATGCTGCGCAATGCGGCCAGCGCACGTTGCGACAACAGGCGGAAGTCACCGGTATCGGCCGGGATCGGGGTGCGCGACAGGCGCCCGATCGTGCGGTAGAACAGGCTGGCCGTGGTCCGCTTGAGCCAGCTGTCACCATCGCGCTCCAGGCGGGTGCCGTGGATGTTGTCGTAGCCTTCGCGCCAGCGCGCGATGAACTGCGGCAACAGTTCCGGCGGGTCCTGGCCATCGGCATCGAGGATCATGGCTGCGCCCTGCAGCACCTGGTCCAGACCGGCGGTAAGCGCAGCCTCCTTGCCGAAGTTGCGTGACAGGCGCAGGCCGGTGACGCGCGGATCTTCCGCAGCGAGGCGGTTGATCAGCCCCCACGTGCCATCGGTGCTGCCATCGTCGACATAGAGCACGCGCCCGCGCACCTCGTCCAGGCCATCCAGCACGGCCAACAAGCGCGGATGCAGGACCGGCAGGGCCGCTTCTTCGTTGTGCGCGGCGATGACGATGGTCAGCAGGTCGTAGGCCATGCCGGCAGTGTACTCAGTCATCGGTCAGGTAGGCCGGTCCGCCCAGCTGCCGGGCCTGGCGCTGGATCCAGGCGGCCCGGCGCTGCACGAACGGCCCCGGCCGCGTCA
>DALZLW010000039.1:0-24153 GCA_032007425.1 Stenotrophomonas sp. | reverse complement strand
ACGGGCGACCTTCCCCTTAGGAGGGGGACGCTCTATCCAGCTGAGCTACGGGGCCGACAAGGGCTGCAAGGATACAGGCAACCGTGAATGGGACCAAGCCACACGCACAGCCCATGCCTCACCACCACCCCATCAGTGCCCTATGCTGACCCGCCGTGTCGCTGCTGCTGATGGACGCCCTCCCCAACCTGCTCGCCCACGCCGGCGACAGCCGCCTGCTGTTGCCGGCCGCCCTGCTCCTGCTGCTTGCGGCCAAGCCAATCCCGTCACGCATCCGTTTGCGCTGGTCGATGGCCATTGCGGTGACAGGCGCGATCGTCCTCACCTCCAAGCTCCTCTTCCTGGGCTGGGGCATCGGCATCCGCTCACTGGACTTCACCGGCTTCAGCGGCCATGCCGCGATGTCGGCGGCGCTCTGGCCGGTGCTGCTGGGCTTGGCGCTAGCCCACCGCCCGTCAGGCCGCGCAATCGGTGTCGGCCTCGGATTGGCGGTCGCCGCTGCCATCGCCTGGTCACGGGTGCCGATCGGAGCGCACTCATGGTCGGAAGTCATCAGCGGCTTCGCCCTCGGCGCGACGGCCACCTGGTACAGCCTGCGCGACACACCTACGCGTCTTCCTCGTTCCGCAATGTGGTGGGTCACCATCGCCCTGCTGATCGGCGCCCTGGTACCGCTGACGATGCCCGACCTGCGCACGCACGACATCGTGGTGCAGCTGGCGACGTGGCTGTCAGGGCGCGAGCATCCATTCCATCGTTAACAAAATGTCGACCCATTCACACTTCCCGGCAAAAAATGCGTGTCGAATCCGACACTTTCACGCCTTATCCACACCATAACCGCTTGACACAGCGACAAGCCGAAAGCGACTATAGGCAACGTTTATTCCCCACCTGACGGACTAGGAGCACCCCGTTATGAAGAAGATGTTTGCCGTTATGGCCCTCTTGGGGCTGTCCTCTCCTGTCCTGGCGCAGGAAGTTCAGCAGACCGATACCACCGCCGCCGCTGACACCGCGGCTACCGCAGGTGGCACCACCGCGGCAACCAGCACCGCGGTTACCGTTGCCGCCACCACCATGGCCGCAGTTGTGGTTGGCGCCGTCGCTTACAGCGTTGGCGGCGACAGCACCGGCAGCGAAACCGATCCGGGCGCAGGTCCGGGCGGCCCCGGCGACGGCGGCGGCCCGGGTACCGGCGGCACCGGTGGTACGGGTGGTACGGGTGGCACCGGCGGTACGGGCGGCACCGGCGGCTGATCGCCAGCCCGCTATACTTCCCAGCCCTCGCCGGGCCATGCTTGGCGAGGGTTTTTTATGTCCGCCGACGACTGATAGCACATGACAACCAAGCACGTTTGCCTCGCCACCGCCCTGCTGGCGGTTGCCGTTCTGCCCGGCTGCATCTGGGCCCCTGGTCAACACCTGCGCCAAGGCGATGTCGCCCGCCAGCAGAGTGACGACGGCCGCATGGAGATGGTGGAGATCACCCCCAAGCTGATCGCGATGAACCAGGCCAGCCGCAATGAACGCACGCTGCCGGCAAGCCTGCTGGATTACAAACCCGCGCCGTACCAGATCGGTGTCGGCGACGTGTTGTACATCACCGTCTGGGACCACCCCGAACTGACCGTTCCGGCAGGCGCGCAGCAGAACGCCAACCTGGCCGGCCGCCAGGTCATGAGCGACGGCAGCCTGTTCTACCCCTACATCGGCAAGGTCCAGGCCGCTGGCAAGAGCCCAGCGCAAGTGCGCGAGGAAGTGTCGCGTCGACTGGCCCAGTTCATCGAATCGCCACAGGTCGACGTGTCGATCCTGACCTTCGGCAGCCAGCGCGTCTGGGTGACCGGCGCCGCCCAGCAGTCGGCTCCTGTGCCGCTGGGCACCTCGCCGCTGACCCTGGCCGACGCCATCAGCCAGTCCGGCTTCAATGCCACCGGCGCCGACCTGTCCGGCGTGCAGTTCAGCCGTGACGGCGTCACCTACACCATCGACGTCGAGGCGCTGGCCACCCAGTTCGGCGGTCGTCCGCTGTACCTGAAGGACGGCGACTCCATCTACGTGCCCTTCCTGGACCGCAAGGAAGTGTTCGTGGTGGGCGAAGTCGGCCTGCCCGGCGCGTACAGCTTCCGCACCAGTGATGTATCGCTCAACCAGGCGCTGGGACGTGCCCGCGGCCTGACCCAGACCACGTCCAATGGGAATGCGGTCTACGTCATTCGGGGCTCCAAGGACCTGCAGGCCGAACCCTCGGTCGTCTATCACCTGGAAGCGCGCTCGCCGACGGCCTTCGCCGTGGGCAGCCAGTTCCAGTTGCTGCCGGGCGACGTGGTGTTCGTCGGTGCCGCCGGGGTCACCCGCTGGAGCCGCTTCGTAAACCAGTTGTTGCCGTTCACCTCGATCATCAGCAACGCGGCCAGCGCCCGCAACGACCTCGATAACAACTGACATGGGGCCACTGGCAACGACCGCCGCGCCGGTCATGAGTCCTCGCCTGCGCATCGCCAGCCTGTTGCTGGCGACTGCGTCCTTGGCCATTCTGGCCGGCTGCACTACCGGCAGCCGCGCCACCGCGGATTCGTTGCGGCTGCTGCTGCCTCACAAGCAGAAGCCGACGGCGGAACAGGTGGCTGCCGTGCCCTATGCCCAGATGCAACTGCAGGCGCGCGACATCAATGGCGTCAGCGCGCTGGGCTTCGTCGACCAGGGCCGGCTGAGCTGGTATGCGGGTACCCATGCGGTGTTCTACACCACGGACAATGGCCTGTTGACGGGCACGGCCGGCCTTGGCCGCAACTTCCAGACGCGCATCATCGGCGACTCGCCGTTTGATCGGCTGGCCGCGCTGACCGGCCCGACCACCGTGCACCGCGAGTTCGACTGGCTGCCCACGTACCAGATGGGCGTGGCGGTCACCGGCACATTGCGCCGGGACCGCACGGAGTCCGTGGAGATCCTCGGCCGCACCCTGCAGCTGACGCGCTTCGAGGAACAGCTTGAAGGCCCGGGACTCAATGCCACCAACATCTATTGGGTCGATCCGCAGAGCGGCTACATCTGGAAGAGCCGGCAATACCTTGCGCCTGGCTATGCCGTTGAACTGACCCAGCTCAAACCCTATCGCCGCAGCGGGAGCTGACCTGTGCGCATCCCTCATCTTTTTGCGGGCGCACTGCTCGGCTGTGCACTGAGCTGCAGCGCGACCGCCCATGCCGTCACGATCACCATCCAGGGCGCGGTGCAGACACCCGGCACGGCGACCCTGGCCGAAGGTGGGCGTCTGGCCGATGCGCTGGTGGCGGTGCAGCCGCGCGCCGACGCCTACCTGCCTGGCAGCCTGTTCCTGCGCCAGAGCGCCGTCCACCAGCAGGTACGGCTGAAGGCCGGGTTGCTGCATGACCTGCAGCAACTGAGCCAACACCCGCAGGCGGACTACCAGCACGTTGCTGGCGCGCTCATCCAATGGCTGGAGCCGCGCCCGGTGACTGGCCGCGTGCCGCAGGTCACGGACATGCGCTTGATGCAGGTGCAGCCACAGACCAATCCGCAGGTCGAAGCCGGCGATCAGCTGCAGGTGCCATTGCGCCCCGCGACAGTCACCGTGTCCGGCGCCGTGCGCGAGGTCTGCACCCTGCCCCACGTTGCGCTGAAGAGCGCACGCCAATACGCCCAGCAGTGCCAGCGCGAAAACGCCGCCGATCCGGAATTTCTCTACGTCATCCAGGCCGACGGCAAGGTCCAGAAGCTGGGCGTTGCCTTATGGAACCGCGACGATCCGCAGGCAGTTTCGCCCGGCGGCACCGTCTACATCCCGATCCGCGAATCGGTGATGCAGGACATCGACCCCGATTTCAACGCTGAGTTCGCCGCCTTCATCGCGACCCAGCCGGCCAGCCCGTGATGGAACACTGCCCGATGCGTCAACGCCGCACCCCACTGATCACCCTGACCGCGCTGGCGCTGTCGGTTTCAACTGCCCTGCACGCGCAGGAGGCGCCACCGCCCACGTCCAGCGAGTGGGGCGGCATCGGCCTGCTGCAGACGCCGACGGCACGCATGGCCGAGGATGGCGACTTCGCCTTCACCGCATCACACAACTCGCCGTACAGCCGCTACAACGTCAGCATGCAGCCGTTCTCCTGGCTGGAAGGCACGTTCCGTTACATCAACGTGGCTAACATCCGTTATGGGCCGTCCATCGCTGGCGACCAGAACTACAAGGACAAGTCGATCGACTTCAAGGTCCGCCTGCTGCGCGAATCGCGCTGGCTGCCACAGGTCGCCTTCGGTGTGCGCGATCTCGGCGGCACCGGGCTGTTCTCCAGTGAGTACGTGGTGGCCAGCAAGAACTTCGGCCCCTTCGATGCCTCGCTGGGTCTGGCGACCGGCTATATCGGCAACCGCGGCGACTTCTCCAACCCGCTTGGCGCAATCGATGACCGCTTCAAGGATAGGCCGATGCCGACCAGCGCCATCGTCAACGCCGGCAAGTTCGGTGTCAGCTCGATGTTCCGCGGACCGGTGGGCATCTTTGGCGGCGTGACCTACCAGACCCCCTGGGATGCCTTCCTGGTGAAGGTCGAATACGACGGCAATGACTACCGTCGCGAACCGCGCAACAACAACCTGCCGCAGAGCACGCCGATCAACGTCGGCCTGGTCTACCGCCCCAACGATAACGTGGAGCTGACCGCGGCCTGGGAGCGTGGCGATGCGGCCATGTTCTCACTGACCCTGCGCGGCAATCCGGGCCACTCACTCAATGCGCCCAAGCCGTTTGATCCGCCAGCGGCGCCGATGCGCGCGGTCGCCGAGCGCCCCCACTACGCCGATGATGCGTTGCATGCCCAAGCCAGCCCGGCCATCGGTACCGAATCCGCCCCCCAAGCCGGGCAGCCGGACTGGGCCGCGATCAGCAACCGCCTGCGGGTGAATGCCGGCTTCCGCGTCGAGGAAATCTCCCAGCGCGGCGACGAGCTGTTCATCAGCGGCTACCAGCAGCGCTACTTCAATCCGGCCAAAGGCATGGGCCGCGCCAGCCGCATCCTCAGCAACGAACTGGGCGACAGTTTCGACTGGTATACCTTCGAGACCGTGCGCCTGGGCATGCCGATCGCCGAAATGAGCGTGAAGCGCGATGCACTGGAAGGCTACATCGAAGGCACCGTCGACCTGCCCACGCTCAAGCGCAGTGTGGAGCTGAGCGCGCCGGCCGTGGTGGAACGCGAAACCCTGTTCAAGCCGAAATATCGCCGTTACGGCGGCGGCTTCAGCCTGGGCTACCAGCAGAACCTGGGTGGCCCGGACGGCTTCATCCTCTACCAGGTTTCAGCCAATGCGTCGGGCAGCCTGTTCTTTACTGACAACAGTTGGATCACGGGCACGCTGAGCCAGAACGTCATCAATAACTACGACAAGTTCAAGTACGACGCGCCAAGCCGCCTGTACCGCGTGCGCACCGACCTGCGTCAGTTCATGACCACATCGGACTTGCGGATGCCCAACCTGCAGCTCAACATCGCCGGCAAGCTGGGGCGCGACGTCTACGCCATGGCCTATGCGGGTTATCTGGAATGGATGTATGCCGGCGTTGGTGGTGAGATCCTGTACCGGCCAATCAACCAGTCCTGGGCCGTCGGTGCCAACCTCAACCGCGTACAGCAGCGCGACTACGACCAACATTTCGGCCTGCGCGATTACCGCGTCACCACCGGCCATGCCACGCTGTATTACTCGTTCGATGACAAGGAACGCATCATCGGTTCGCTGTCGGTGGGTCGCTACCTCGCCGGCGATGACGGCGTCACCATCAACATCGCGCGTGCGTTCGACAACGGCATGACGATGGGCGCATACGCCACCAAGACCAATGTGTCTTCGCGCGACTTCGGTGAAGGCAGCTTCGACAAGGGCATTTATTTCAGCGTGCCGTTCGACAGCCTGCTGCCCCGCTCCACCCGCGGCCGTGCCACGATCAACTGGGCACCGCTGATCCGCGACGGTGGCGCCATGCTGGGACGCAAGTATCCGCTGTACAACGTGACGGGCGAGCGCGACCGGCGCTTCTTCTATCAGGGTATTGACGAGATGGCCGACTGAGGCCATCTCACCGTCCAGGGGGCATGCGGTTGCTGTCAGCGCCGCACGCCGCCAGATGCCTGGACCACGAACGCGATTGGGATCGGACGCGGCAATACAGCGGGCTCTCCCGCCCACGGCGCGCACACGCGCCGCCGCGGGGAGACGGGGAGATGATTACCGTCGGTTTACAGGTAACGCACCCAGCTGTTCACGCCTTCGGCCATCAGGCCGTACACGTGCTCGAACGCTGGCCGGGCCTGCCGGTACGGATCGGGAATCTCGCGATCACCCTGCCACTTGCCCAACAGGAAGGTCTTGCCGGACGCCTCCGGCGCGATCTCGGTGATCCGCCGCACGTGCTTGCGCTCCATGGTCAGCACCAGATCGGCCTGCCCCAGCAGTGAACCACTGATCTGCCGGCCGACGTGCGCCTGGCCATCCAGGCCATGCTCAACCAGCAGGGTCTGCGCCATCGGGTCGATGCCATGGCCTACCAACGCCCCCAAACCCGCCGACGACACGGCGATGCCGCGCCCTTCGACGGCCTGCCGCAGCATGACTTCAGCCGAAGGACTGCGGCAGATGTTACCGACACACACGAAAAGAATGTTCTTGAACACGTAGAAACTCAGTAGGCCGTCTTCTGCCCAAACACCTTGAAGGCGGTGAGCGCGATGATCCGCACGTCGAGGAAGACACTCCAGCGCCGGATGTAATCGATATCGTACTGCACGCGCTTCTTCATCGAGCGCAGCTCCACGGTCTCGCCCCGCAGGCCGTGCACCTGTGCCCAGCCGGTGATGCCCGGCTTCACGTAATGACGGTGCATGTAGCGTTCGATCAGCTTCTCGTACTGGTTGTTGTGCTGGATCGCGTGCGGACGCGGCCCCACCACCGACATGCTGCCGCCCAGCACGTTGAAGAACTGCGGCAGCTCATCCAGGCTGCTGCGGCGCAGGAAGCTGCCGAAGCGGGTGATGCGTGGGTCATCGCGGGTGGCCTGGGTGATCTTGTCCGACTGCTCGGCATGCACCCGCATGGAGCGGAACTTCAGCATCCAGAATTCCTTGCCGCCCAAGCCATGACGGCGTTGACGGAACAGGATCGGACCCGGCGAGCTCAGCTTCACGCCAATGGCCAGCACCACATAGACCGGTGCCAGCAGAAGCACTGCAATGCCCGCCACGATGATGTCTTCGATCCGTTTGATCAAACGGAAATTCTGATCGGCAAGCCCTTGGCGCACACCGATCATCGGCACGTTGCCGACCAAGTGGACGCCGGGATTCAGCGCACCCAGGCCGCTGGTATCGGGGATCAACCGCACGGGCACCGGGTAGCGCTCGATCTTCTTGAGCATGTCCTTGACCTGTGCGGTGCTGCCCATCGGCATCGACACCCACAACTGGTCGAACTCGCCGCGATGCAGGTCCATGTACTGCGGCAGGTCTTCCAGCGTGCCCAAGCAGCGGGGCGAATCACCGCCCTGGCGCATGGCGATATCGTGCTTGGCAGAGAAATACCCGATCACTTCCTTGCCCATTTCTGGCTTGTCACGCAGCAACCGGTGCAGCTTCAGCGCCGGTGCGCGCATGCCCGCCAGCACCACGCGTTCACGGTCCAGCCCACGGGCACGCAGGCGGTGCACATGAAAGCGCATGGCCACCCGGGTTGCCGTCATGCCTGCCAGACCCAGCGCATACCAGCCCACGAGCCAGAACGTCGGCACGGCATCGGCCACATCGGCCACCACGGCATACATCGAGAACAGCGCGAACACCGCGGTCCACGCCAGCATCAGCACCCAGACATCGACGACAAGGCTGCGCACGCGCCAGTTGCGATACACCGGAGCGACCGAGAAGCAGATGACGGTACTGAGCAGGATCGCGCCAAACACCACGCGCTGCTCGTGCGACGGGGCCATCCAGCCATTGCGCAGCACATGGGTGAACACTGCGGCCGCCGGCACGAGCAGCAGATCGCCCAGCCGCAACGCGAGATCAAGCGCGGCACGCGTTTCGACGCGCGCACGCACACGCGCACGCTGCTCGGGCAGGTTGTCAACGGATCCTTGTAACACGCGTTCCTTCTCCGGCATGAGGGGCTCCCGCAACGGGGGCAGGTAAAGCAGGTGCATCAGACCACAGGACCCGATACAAGCAGTGAAGATAACGGCGCGATTTGACGCTAATAGCGCCGGTTTGTTGACGAATCTATCAGAAATCGCTCGAAACTGCCTGAAATGCTTCAGCAACCTCATGATTTGTGACGGTTCTGACATATTGATGACACTGGACGCCGGTCTGGTCAGATGGCAATCCTGTCACCGGGCCCGCCACGGCACCATCGGATCGCCCGCAATCCTTCATCAGCCAATCCCGCAGCCAGCCATCGGCCTCCACGATGCAGCGCATCAAAGCCTGCCCGATGCCCTCTGCTAACATCGCCTGTTGACCGCCGGGGCCCGGGTCCCGGCCGCAATTCACACGTTTCACTACAGGAGAGTGCATGTCTTCCGATCTGCTCAAGGCCCTGGGCCTGGACGCCGTCAACTCCGGCACCTACCTTGGCCAGGGCCAGTGGTCCACGGCCACCAACGGCGGCACCCTGACCCCCACCAACCCCACCACGGGGGAGGTGATTGCCGAGGTCCACGCCACCACGGACGCGGATTACGAGACCCTCATCGCCCGCGCCCAGGACGCGTTCAAGGTATGGCGCACCACCCCGGCACCGCGCCGCGGTGAAGCGGTACGCCTGTGCGGCGAAGCCCTGCGTCAGCACAAGGACGCCCTGGGGTCGCTGGTCGCACTGGAAATGGGCAAGAGCAAGCCCGAAGGGGACGGTGAAGTCCAGGAGATGATCGACATCGCCGACTTCGCGGTCGGCCAGAGCCGCATGCTCTACGGCTACACCATGCATTCCGAGCGTCCCGGTCACCGGATGTACGAGCAGTACCACCCGCTGGGCCTGGTCGGCATCATTTCCGCCTTCAACTTCCCGGTCGCGGTGTGGAGCTGGAACGCATTCCTGGCGGCGATCTGCGGCGACATCTGCATCTGGAAGCCGTCCAACAAGACGCCGCTGACCGCCATCGCATCGATGAAGATCTGCAATGACGCCCTGCGTGCTGCCGGCTTCCCGGACATTTTCTTCCTGATCAACGATGCCGGCACCGCGCTGTCTGAGCGCCTGGTCGCCGACCGCCGCGTGCCCCTGATCAGCTTCACCGGCTCCACCCAGGTCGGTCGCACCGTCAATGAAAAGGTCGCCCATCGCCTGGGCCGCTGCCTGCTGGAACTCGGTGGCAACAACGCGATCATCCTCGATGAGACCGCCGACCTGAAACTGGCGGTTCCCGGCATCGTGTTCGGCGCGGTGGGTACGGCAGGACAGCGCTGCACCACCACCCGGCGCCTGATCGTCCACCGCTCGATCTACCAGGATGTACTGGCCACGCTGGTCAAGGCCTATAAACAGGTCGAAGGCAAGATCGGCGACCCCACCGATGCGGCCAACCTGATGGGCCCGCTCAACAGTGACGGCGCGGTCCAGCAGTTCCTGGAGGCCATCGCACAGGCCAAGGCGGCTGGCGGCACCATCGAAACAGGCGGCACCCGTATCGATCGCGCCGGTAACTTCGTCCTGCCAGCCATCGTGTCCGGCCTCAAGAACAGCGACGCGGTAGTCCAGCACGAGACCTTCGCGCCGATCCTGTACGTCATGCCCTACGACACCCTGGATGAGGCCTTCGACATGCAGAACGGCGTGCCGCAGGGCCTGTCGTCCTCGATCTTCACCCAGAACCTGAAGACCGCCGAGAAATTCCTGTCGGCCGCCGGCAGCGACTGCGGCATCGCCAACGTCAACATCGGCACCTCGGGCGCGGAGATCGGCGGGGCCTTTGGCGGCGAAAAGGACACCGGCGGTGGCCGCGAATCGGGCTCCGATGCCTGGAAGGTGTATATGCGCCGCCAGACCAACACCATCAACTATTCCGACTCGCTGCCGCTGGCCCAGGGCATCAAGTTCGACCTGTGATGGCTCCGGCACCGCACCCGTCTCCCTTCGCCCTGGCGTATCACGGCAGGCGGGTGCTGGTGGCTGGCGGCAGCAAAGGCATCGGCCGCTGCATGGCGCTGGCGTTCGCCCGCGCCGGTGCGGCGGTTTCCGTGTGTGCGCGCCAGCAGAGCGGGCTGGACGACCTGCTGGCCAGTGCGGACGCGCAGGGCACACCGCTGCATGTGCTGGCCACGGACCTGGCCGATCCGGCCCAGATCGATACATGGCTGCATGCCGCCGCCGAGACGCTGGGTGGCATCGATGTGCTGGTGAACAATGCCACCGGCTACGGCATGACCGACGATGAAGCCGGTTGGGCCGCCAGCCTGCAGATCGACCTGATGGCGGCGGTGCGGGCGTCACGCCAGGTCCTGCCATGGCTGCACGCCACCGAAGGTGGCTGCATCCTCAACGTTTCCTCGATCGCGGCGCAACAGCCGCGCCCCGGCGGCGCCCCCTATGCAGCGGCGAAAGCGGCGCTTTCCCATTACACCCGTTCACAGGCCCTGGCGCTGGCCGGATCGGGAATCCGTGTCAACGCCATTGCCCCCGGCTCCATCCTGTTCGACGATGGACTTTGGGATCGCCGCCGCAGTGACGACCCGGCCTTGTTCCAGGCCACACTGGCGAAGATCCCGTCAGGCCGTTTTGGCCAGCCGCAGGAAGTCGCCAATGCCGCGCTGTTCCTGTGCTCACCCTTGGCCAGCTGGATCACCGGCCACGTGCTGGATGTCGATGGCGGCCAGGTGTTGATGGGCTAAAACGTCCACACGGCTTATCATGGAGGTCTTCCAACGGAGGCCCTCCATGCCCGCGCACAGCCGACAGACCAGTTCGCTTGCCGTCGTCAGCCTGATCATGGGGATTTGCGGCTGGAGTGCCCTGCCCTTCATCGGCAGCATCGTGGCCATCGTGACCGGCCACCTGGCCCGCGCGGAAATCGCCCGCAACCCTGAACGGCTCGACGGCGACGGCCTGGCCGTTGCTGGCCTGCTGCTCGGCTGGCTGTTGGTCGGTGGCATTGTCTTGGCGATCGCCGCCTTCATCCTTTTCTTCGGTGGCCTGGCCTGGCTGGCCCACGCGAACACCTGAGGTGACCATGACCGTACCCGACTCCGCCGCACGTTTCAGCAACCGGGTCGACGACTACGTCCGTTATCGGCCCGGCTATCCCCCGGCCCTGCTGCAGTGGCTGCACAAGGAGAACGGCGTACCACGGCAGGAGCGCGTGGCCGACATCGGCGCCGGCACCGGGATTTCCAGCCGCATGCTGATGGCCGCCGGCCATCCGCTGGTAGCCGTCGAACCCAATGCCGCCATGCGCGCAGCGGCCGAGCAGTGGCTTGCACCGGATTACCCCGATTTCCGCGCCGTGGACGGCAATGCCGAGGCCACCGGCCTGGCCGACGGCAGCATTGGCCTGATCAGCGCCGCCCAGGCCTTCCATTGGTTCGACACCGCCGCCATCCGCCCGGAGTGGCAGCGCATCCTGGCGCCCGGCGGCCGCGTGCTGGTCTACTGGAACTCGCGGCTGCTCGACGGCTCGCCCTTCCTGCGCGGCTACGAACAACTGCTGCAGGACCATGGCACCGATTACGTCGCCGTCGCCGAGCGCTACCAGGACGATGCGCAGATGGCACAGTGGTTTGGTGGCGGCCTGCAGGCCGTCGGCCACTTCCCCAACGTGCAGCACCTGGACTACGACGCCCTGCGCGGTCGCCTGTTGTCGTCGTCCTATGCTCCCACGGCGGGCCACCCCGGACACGCGCCCATGCTCGACGCGCTGCGTGCGCTGTTCGACGCCCATGCCCACGATGGCACCGTCGCTTTCGAATACCAGACCCGGGCTTTCCTCGGGACGTTGGACTGACCCCTGAATGTACTCTTTTGCCCGCCCCCTGCTGTTCTCTCTTGATGCCGAACGCGCCCATGGCCTGGGCCTGTCGGCGCTGGATACCGCCTACCGGCTTGGCACGACGCCGTTGCTCGCGCCGCGCATCGCGCCGCTGCCCACCACCGCGTTCGGCTTGACCTTCCCCAATCCGGTCGGCCTGGCCGCTGGGCTGGACAAGAACGGCGAGCACATCGACGCGCTGTTCGCGCTTGGCTTCGGTTTCGTGGAAATCGGCACCATCACCCCGCGACCGCAGGACGGCAATCCGCGCCCGCGCATGTTCCGCCTTCCGGCGCACCAGGCCATCATCAACCGGATGGGCTTCAACAACGCCGGCGTCGATGCGCTGGTGCGCAATGTCGAGCGCGCCCGCGATCGCCGTGGCCTGCTCGGCATCAACATCGGCAAGAACAAAGACACCCCGAACGAACAGGCGTTGGACGATTACCTGCTGTGCCTGGACAAGGTCTATCCGCTGGCCGATTACATCACCGTCAACATTTCCTCACCCAACACCGCTGGCCTGCGTGAGCTGCAGGAAGAAACCGCACTGCGCGTCCTGGTCGCCGGCCTGCGTGAACGCCAGGAACAACTGGCTACCCGCCATGGCCGTCGCGTACCGATGCTGGTCAAGGTCGCCCCTGACCTCAGTGAGCCTGACATCGATGCCGCCGCGCGGGTCCTGGGCGAACTGCAGGTGGACGGGGTGATCGCCAGCAACACCACCATCGACCGCGCAGCCGTGGCTGGCGACGCGGCTGCCAACGAGGCCGGCGGCCTGTCAGGCGCGCCCTTGCTGGAGCAGTCGACCCTCGTCCTGCGGCGGCTGCGTGCCCGACTGCCCGACACCATTCCATTGATCGGCGTGGGCGGCATCACACGCGGCGCCGATGCGGCAGCGAAGATGGCCGCCGGCGCCGCCCTCGTGCAGGTTTACAGTGGCCTGGTATTCCGTGGCCCGCCCCTGATCAGCGAATGCGTGGATGCGATCCGGCGGCGGCGTGAAGCCAGCAGCACCGGCGTGGTGGCGCCGCTATGAGTGCCGGCACCGCAATGCCGACTTGGCGCCTGACCGAAAACGCACCGCTGCAGGCACTCAATACCTTCCATGTGCGGGCAAGCGCCGCGCGCCTGCTGGAACTGCACGACCCCAACGCACTGCCCGATGCACTGAGTGCGCCGGCCGTGCTCGGCAAGCCCCTGCTGGTGCTCGGCGTGGGCAGCAATGTCCTGCTTGCCGACGACGTGGACGCCACCGTGCTGGTGTTCGGCAATCGGGACATCAGCATCGTGGAACACCGCGCCGACCATGCGTTGGTGCGCGCCGGCGCGGGTGCCAACTGGCATGAGCTGGTGATGTATTCGCTGCAGGAAGGTCTGTCTGGGCTGGAAAACCTGGCGCTGATTCCGGGAACCGCAGGCGCCGCCCCCATCCAGAACATCGGTGCCTATGGCGCACAGGTGGGTGAGTTCATCCAGACCGTGGAAGCCTGGGACCAGGTGCAACAGGCCTGGGTGCGGCTGGATGCGGGCGAATGCGGCTTTGCCTACCGTGACAGTGTTTTCAAGCAACAGCCCGACCGCTACCTGATCACCGCCATCGAGCTGAAGTTGCCACTGCTGCATGACCTGCGCATCGGCTACGCCGGCATCGCCGAGACGCTTGAACAACAGGGCGTGGAGCTGCCCTCGGCCACCGACGTGGCCAATGCGGTGATCGCCATCCGTCGCAGCAAGCTGCCCGACCCCGATGTGCTCGGCAATGCGGGCAGCTTCTTCAAGAACCCGGTCGTCCTGCAGAGCCAGGCCGACACCCTGCAACAACGCTTCCCTGACCTCCCCGTGTTCAGCGCCGACCACGCCGAACTGCGCAAGCTGTCTGCCGCCTGGTTGATCGAACGCTCTGGCTGGAAGGGCTTCCGCGCAGGCGATGCCGGGGTATCGGACCGGCACGCCCTGGTCCTGGTCAACCACGGCGATGCCACCGGTGCTGAGCTGCTGGCGCTGGCCAGACGGATCGCCAGTTCGGTGCAGGAGACCTTTGGGGTGGCCATCGAGCCAGAACCGCGATTGATCGGCGCCACCTGGTGAACGCCGCCGCTGCGACCACGAGCATGCCGGTACGGGCAGCGTGGCTGATGCTGGGCAGCACGATGGCCTTTGGCCTGATGGCGATCGCCATCCGCTTGGCCACCGAGCATGTGCCGACGCAGGAAGTCGCTTTTTTCCGCAACGCGTTTGGCCTGCTCGCCCTGCTGCCGATGCTGCTGCGTCCGGGCCGGGCGCCGCTGAAGACCCAGCAGCTGCCGCGTTATTTCATGCGCAGTGCGATCGGCCTGTGCTCGATGCTGTGCGCCTTCTGGGCGCTGGGGCACCTGCCGCTGGCCCAGGCCATTTCGCTGTCTTACTCGACGCCGCTGTTTGTCACCATCGCCGCCGTGCTCTGGCTTGGCGAAACCGTGCGCGTGCGCCGCTGGGCCGCCGTGGTGGTGGGCTTCATCGGGGTGCTGGTGATCATCCGTCCAGGTACCAGTGGTTTCAGTGGTGGCAGCCTGGTCGCCATTGCCGCCGCCGTACTCAGTTCGCTGGTCGCCATCCAGATCAAGCAGCTCACCCGGGTGGACAGCGCCGATACTGTGGTGTTCTACACCTACGTGTTCTGGGTGCCCCTGTCGTTGGTACCGGCGATGTTCGTGTGGGTATGGCCCAGTGGCCTGGCTTGGCTCTGGCTGCTGGTCACCGGCGTCATGGGCACGGTTGGTCAATTGCTATGGACGCGCGCCCTGCGCCTGGGCGATGTCTCCGCCCTGACACCGATCAGCTTCACCCAACTGCCGATGGTGACTCTGTTGGCCTGGTTGTTGTTCGATGAAGCCATCGATCGCTGGACCATCATCGGTGCGGTGACCATTCTCGGCTCAAACGCCTATATCGCCCATCGCGAAGCCGTCCTGGCGCGACGGGCTGCCAGTGCGGCAGCAACGGCGGCGGCCAAACCGGGCGAGTAACGCACTGCCTGGCGTTGTGAAGGTCAGCTGGCCCGCGCCTGCCTGGGCGCACGACCCGCGCGGACTGGAAGCCCTTGCCCCAGCAGACCGGCGAGGCGATCCAGGCCCTGCTGTCGGAGCGCCGGGGGCAGTTGCGCCGCCTGTGCACCGAGCAGGCGCTGCTGCAGTTCAAGCAGTTCATGCAGACGCCAGCGGTATGCCTGCCAATCAGCCCAATCCGCAGTACGTGCCGCGCGGGCTTGCTCTACGAGGGATGCGGCCAGAACATCATGCAATGCCTCGGCCCGTTCATGCCATGCAGCGATCCACGGGCGCGCCTGCCTCCAATGTTCCATGAAGGCCTGACCATAGCCGTCGCTTGGCGCGGGCAGTGCCGCCGGCTGCGCCAACCACGCGCCGATACGCTCAAGCGCGCGACCGTCTTCACTGAACGTGGGACCCGCACTCAATGCCTGCCGGAGCGCCGCCTCACGGCGCCTGCCGACAACGCCGCGCAAGGACACAACCGAGTACACCGTCCAATAATGCCCTCCCATCCGGTGATGGTACGTGCCAACCGTAGAGGGAGAGGGGACGCCCCCCGCATCCGTGCTGATTACGACATCTAGCGCACCGGAATCGCCCGCCAGACACACGTGCCAGAGCCGCCCGTCACTTCCCTTGACCCGGTAGCGCTGACCGGAAAGGCCTGTCGAGGACGCCAATGGCGCGACGGAGCGGGACAGGATCCCGTAGCTCGTCGCGAGCATATCGGTAATACGAATGATAGGTATCGTTTTCATATCCGCTCCACCATGGGACACGTCTGAGAAATGACTATCCCAGATCATGCGACGCCGCGCTCGCTTGCCAGCCGTTAGCGCGCCAGTCTGTCGCTAGTAGCAAACTATTGCGCGGCTGCCCCCGCCAATCGCGACCGAACCTGTCTCAAAGCTGTATCCACTGGATCTTGATCGGCGCGTGGCGATCGCCACCGATGATCGAACAGACCGGCAGGATGACCGTAGCGACGCCCGCCAAGGGCACCAGCCTCCGATCGGTTATGACAGAAAAATTGCAATGCAGCACCAGCGGTTGAGCTATTCATTGAAGCAATTGACACGGCAGCCGCGACAGCCGTGTTGATGGACCGCTGGTTTCGCTGCTGGCCACGCGCGCCGGCGCCAAGCTGTCTTCCGCCTCCATCGACCTGATAATGGTCCCGACTCCACCGTAGTGAGCTGCCATGAGACTCCGTGATGAGAACGTCGGCGACGTGGATGGCATCGATGCAGTCACGCGGGCTGCATTTGCTGAGGCGGCCCATTCCAGCCACACAGAGCACCTGATCGTCCGCGCCCTGCGTGCCGCAGGTGCGCTGAGCGTCTCGCTGGTCGCTGAAGACAGGACCGCGATCATCGGTCATGTCGCCATCTCCCCGGTCACGATCATCGACGGTCTGGGTCGGCCGGTAACGCGCTGGTATGGACTTGGCCCGATCTCGGTGCTGCCGGATCGACAGGGTCACGGCGTGGGCTCGGCGTTGATGGCGCAGGCCCTTGGCCTGCTGCGTGAGCGCGGCGCAGCGGGCTGCGTGCTGCTCGGGGAGCCCGGCTACTACCAGCGCTTTGGTTTCCAGGCCGACCCGGCGCTGCAGTTGCCCGGGGTGCCGCCGGCGTATTTCATGACCCTGCCGTTCGAGGGATTTGTTCCGCAGGGGGTGGTGCAGTACCACGCGGCCTTTGCTGTGACGGCGTGAGCAGACGCCGCATTCCGGATGACCACTCCTGGAACGCCAAAGGCGCCTGCCGGCGCCTTTGGTCTTTGATCGTCGCCGGTCAGCGCCCGGCGTCAGCGATGTGTCACTCCCACTCGATCATCAACAAGCCACGCAGACCCGCGTGGCTTAAGGGATTTTCAGTGATCAACATGGGCCTCTACCGTCGCTCTTACCGTCAGAAACGCACATCTTTTGCGGGCGCGGGAGATGGAGCGATTTGCGGGGCGGCGACGTTGGCGACACAATCATCAATCACCTTATAAGAATACAGAAGGTAGCGAGCCTTGTCCCCTCCCCGACCTTCGATCGGTTCGCCTACGCTCGCCCTAACAGCTTCTCGATGGCAGCGGCCACTGCCCCCAAGGCATTGATGACGCCGTCCAAGACGAAATCGAGTGCCCGTCCGTAGCCTGCGTTGACATTCGCTGTGTCGAAACCAAGCCGCAACAAGGTTATCAGGCACTGCTCCACGGCCTCGTGCGCATCGGCGATTCTAAGATCATTGTTCAAGAACAAGGGGGCCATGGCTTTATTGCGATCGTTCCAGCCCTCCGGTGCTCTACCTGAGGCAAAGGCATCGCTTGCCTCCTCATGAGCATTCAGCCTTTCGATGACGTTCAGAAGTGCCTGCAGCAACCGAAGGCTTCCCAGATCCTTGACAACCACCCTCGGACACCCAGCTCGCTCCAACAATGACTTGAGGTAGCCGTTTGGAACGCTCTGCCACACCTCATGCAAGCCTTTGCAACGAGCCAAGAACATCTGCTGTGTCATGTTCAACGGTGCAACCTGGGCCAACCGACCGAGTGCCGGATAGGCCACCCAACCATTGGCCGCTACCTCTGCACGTTCAAAGCCGATCAGCTCTACCGACGACTTATTCAGCCCCACGATTATGCCGAGTGCGGAAAGGCCGTCACCCAATCGTAGAAGCACATCGAGTAGCCGCTGCACTTTGGCGACCACATGCTCTTCATCCAGGTCAACATGCGCCAAGTCTGCCGGGTCGACCGCAAATGATCGGGCATGCACTATCTCGCGATCCGGCTTTGGCTTGTACAACTCACGCATCGGCACCTGAATTAGATTTCTTCCGACCCGCCGGCATTCAGTAAAAGTCCACTGCCCTCTGTATGACGGACTGCAGTACCACTGCTCCCAAACATAAGCCGGCGTCGAGTCGTAGAAAACGCTCTGTTCGTATTTCTGGAGAAACCGATCATCGAGATAGACCGGATCGTGTCCCACTAGGGCGTCCGCGCGCGCATGGGTCATTGGCTGAGTGTCGCCAGGCCACTGAATGCCTTCAGCAGTTTGTTCTGGACAGAGCTCTGGCATGACCGCCTCGACCGAAGCCCAGAGTTGGACCAGAAGTCCGCCTTTGTGCTCGCGGATGTCCAGTTCATACCAAGCGATCCCTTCGGCAGGCTTGCGGACTACATGAGACTCTCCTCTCATGATTGCGCGGACTTCCGGGAGGTCTGGTAACAAGGCTGAGTAGTAGAAGACTCGCACACCCCGGGCGCCACGCAGCCAAAGGTAGCGACGGAGGTACTCATTCGACATGCGCCAACTGACTGATCTCTTCAAGCTCCAGTGGTAATCACTGGACACCTCGCCCTCGGCCACACCGAACTCAGGGAGTCCCAAGTCATCGTAGACCAAACGTTGCTGATCATTACCGACGCAGCGGGGTGTCAGGCCAAGAGTCATCCAAACCTTCTCGGCTAGATTGAATGCGTAGAACGAACCATCACCCCATGCCGCGACAATGTAGTCATAACCCGATATTGACGGAGAAAGCTCGGCAGAGCAGCCGCGTTCGTCACCGGCGGGAACGGAGTACTCGACTACGCCATTGCCTGCCTCAGATAGGACTCCGATGGGGTCACTCTCAAGTCCGGGAACCACCGCCATCAGCAAATGCAGATGCTCCGCATGCTCTCCGTGCGGATCGGATTCCTGCATGGAAGCCACCTCCACGAACTGGCTTGGCGACAAGCCGACAGGCTTCAGCAAGTCGCGCAGCCTTGGCGGCATGACATGAACCGGGATGGGAAAATCTGCTAGATAGTCGAACGACATGATTCTTCTTGTGGTGCTCTCAATGGTGATCAGGTGCTAGGCGCCTTGCTGTTGTGGTTGCTCCGGAGAAGGCAGCATGACATCGCGCCAGCTGATCGGGACAGTGGGCAGCAAATTTGTCTCGGCTTCCAACAATCCTGTGTGTCCAGGATGGTTCTCCACTGCGAGCGCCACAACTGCGCGACATCCTTCCATATCGCCAGCGCATCGAAGTCGTTCCGCCAAGTCCAGAGCAATTGCGGCTTCAAACAGCCGAGGGAATCTCAGACCATTCGCAGAGGCGCGCCGACGCAAGTAGGTGTTCAGAGCCCCGCGATGAACTTCCAAGGGCCATTGCACGGTTTGTCCAGCCAGTACGTGAGCAATCAGAGCTTCCGAGGAGGGTTCTTCCAGCTCCTCTTGAATCAGGGCCTCGATTGCCGACGGCATCGCAGCCAGATCCTGCTTCGCCACATGCATATTGAACAGCACGTGCAAAGCCAAGTAGGGCAACCTGAGGCGCTTCTCCAGACGAGGAACAACCTCACAGGCAGCTGCCAGCACGGGCCTCAAATCGGTCACGACCCCGTCAGGCTCACTAAGGAGGCAAGAGGCGAGCTGCTGCAGAAACCCTTCCAGCTTGTTGCGACCAGCTTTTGTAATGTCACCCTCAGCGCGACCAACCCAGTACTGCGGCGCCATGCGCATTTGAACAACGCCGCTTCGCTCCAGGTGGTAGTTGTATGGCTCATGCAGCACAGTTGGCTGACGCACAACGAATTCGATGATGACACTACGCATCAAACGCGACAGTCCCTGTAGCGTCAGATGCGTGGTCCGATCTTCGATCGCAGTCTCGCCGTGGCCGTGCCCCAATGTCACGGTATCCGGTAGCCGCCGGAGTTGGTGCACATATTTGGATCGCGATTGGTACGCCGTACCGAGCACTTCTGCGAGGTCCGATCGTCCCAGCAATGGGCCACTGGCAATGCCGGAAGCCTGACGAAAGTACGTAGACGGGGTATGGGCCACTGCAAACTCTCGGAAGCGACGTGCCAACGCGATATGTTCAACCTTGAGTAGCGCCTCTCTGACACGCTGCGCAATCATTTCGTCAGCCCCAGATAACGCCTCATCGACCGCCTTGCGTTTGCGTTCGTCAAATGAATCCCAGTCGCTTTCGTGGCCGTCAAAGTCTTGGGCGAGCGACTCTACGGAAGCAACGAGCAATGTGTAAGCCAGTTCCAGATCATCGGCGATGCGGTGCATTCCGTTGACATAGGTCCGAAGCGCGCGCATAACGCCCAGAAAGGTGCGTCGCGGCAATCCGATGAGCTTCTCAACAAACTCTTCCAGAAACTTCACCTCATCTGGCTTGCACCAAATCTCCCCATCGAAGAATCGGCGGACAAGCGTCTGTGGAGCGATCCTGGTGGCCAGTCCGCGTTGGCCGGTCGTCAGTCTTCTGGCCAGATCAACGTCGGGCGTACAAACGCAGTTCAACGCAAAGGACGCTACCACTGAATAGTCTTGGAGATATGGATCAACAGTAGATGAAACAAGCACACCAGGGGCCTGCTCTTCCCCTTCCATGTGCTCGGTGAACTCATAAACCAGGACAGTGGGACGTATCGAATAGCTCGACGATGGCAGCAGTCGCCCCGCAGTTGTTTCGATAGCATCCTCTCTAGCGAGGATGGCATTCGTATAAAGCATGCCGCGCAAATGGTTTTCCCTGCCTGCGGGTCTGGTAAAAAGCTTTCCAGTGGCAATTTGGAGCACACGTCCTCCCACTCAATCGCGACGCTTCCGCAACGGATACTTGGCATCAAACATTTTTTCTTCAAGCCATTCGCACAGACGTTCCACCTGATCGATTGCAGTCATCAACTTGTCCCGTGAGACATGGAGCGACGGAGACATGAACAGGCTCAGGCCATCATCATCCTGAAACAGTTCCACTTCCCGCTCGCTCAAAAAGAACGGCCGTGTGTAGCGTAGCGTGTCCTTCTCAGCATGAGTCACCCGAATCGTTGTGATGCTTTCCGGATGCTGGTCGCGGTTCCGCGCGAGCACCACTTGCTCAATGAGGTCGAGGTCGACCGGGCAGCAGCTCCAATCAACTCCCGCTCGTTCTGCCAGGCAGGCTCGATAGCCACCTACCAGCCCTTCCTTCTTGAACTCAGCCGCGAACTCCTTTCCGCAACTCAACCCTAATTCACGTTCCCAAGTTTTGAAGTAGAGCTGCAACGAGGCCGACAACATGGAAATACAGCAACGCCCCGTAACCTCAAGCAGTTCGCCTGCATCGATCCATTCACTGAGAAAAGGCGGTTCTCCGTCTTCGCTGTATGGAGGAACATAAGGCTCCTCCTCCGCTTCGATCTGTCTCATGATCTCGTTGAAAGGCTGCGCCGCACACTCGTAGTACTGACGGATGAGCCTCGTGCGATCCTTGAGAAAATACAGAACATCCATGCTTACCCTCCTCCGGTCGTCGGCAACGTGCTGGAGGCAAGTCGGGCGGCCAGCGTATCGACCTGCTCGGCAAACTTCTTCGCATCGGTCTTCTGCAACTGCGCCAGGTTGCGCAGCTTCCAGCGGATGCCCGGCAGTTGTTCGAGGTGCGCGATGCCCAGCAGCGACCACTCCGGCGTACCAGCAACCAACGACAGCAAGAAGCGCCGCTCGTTGTCGTCCAAGCCCTCCTGGATTTCGCGCACCATGCGTTCTCGCGCGGCGAGCAATGCATCGAGTGGCACCGGCTCGGTCGTCATGCCTTGAAAGTTGTGCGCGTAGTCGTGCCGGATGTCCCGCAGCGGCGGGAACAGCACTTCATGGATCGGCCGGTTGCTGCTGGATAGATAGACCACGAAAGCGCGTCGGATGCCGGGCGTGATGCCCTCGTGCGCAAAGAGTTGCATCACGTCGAACAGGTCGCGCGGGTGTTGCCGATCCAACGCCGCTACCAGCTTGCCGCCGTATACGTCCTCCAGCGACACCACCGGAATCTCCAGGTCGGCCAGCAAGCTGTCGCGGGCGGCCGGCGTGAGCGAAGCACGGCGCACCGGTTGCACCGTTCCGCGCATGACGAAGTTGACTTCGACCTTGACCTGGATCGAGCCGCGACGCACCAGCAGCTTCGTCTCCCCTGCCACGGCCACCGGCGCATGCGTCTGGAATCCTCGCTTCTTCAAGCGCTCGGCGACCTGCCGGACGGCCGCGTTGATGCGCGTCAGCGCCGCGTCACGCGACAGCGTGTGATCGGGAAAGACCAGATCGAGGTCCACCGACAAGCGCGGCATGTCGCGCACGAACAGGTTGATCGCCGTACCGCCCTTCAATGCGAAGGTGTCGTCCACGAACACCAGCGGCGCCACCTGCGTCAGCAGGCGCGCGGTATCGAGATAGATCTGGTTCATGGCTTGAGCACCAGCAGGCCATCAGCCGATCGGAACACCCAGGGCCGGTCGCTGCCGGTTGGCAGCGTGGCTGGGTCGAGCTTGGCTGCCCAGGGCAACGAACCCTCGCGGCCGAGTTGCAGGCACAGCCGCACGGTCTTGACGCTCGTGCAGCGTTGCAAGAGTTCGCGCAGCACGTCGGCGCGCAGGCTATAGGCGCTTTCGACGAGTTCGCGGGCTTCCTGCAGGGGCTGGCGCACGCCGACTTCGCTCAACAGTTCCAGCAATGCCCGCTCCGGCACTGACACCTGCGGCGCCCCGCTGCGCTTCTCGAACGGGCCGACGTGCAGCAAGGCATCCGGCTGCTCGTCAAACAGGCGCTTGCGGTGGTACTCGGCCGGGAAGCGTTCGGTGAACCATTCCGGCAGACGCGCTGCCGTCCAGCCATACAGGTGCAGCAGGGGCTGCTGCGAAACGTACTGGCGCACACCGTACCAGTCCAAGGCCGACTTGCCGCCGACGTGCAACCCCTCGAACCTTCGCTGCAGCAGCAGCAGGCTGGGATGCAGAGCCAAAGTGTCGTTCGGACGGCCATAGACACCGCGCGCCAGGCGCGTGAGCCATCCTGCTCGGACGTAGTGGACGGCCAGGTCGGCGGAGATGCCCAGCACCGCCAAGTCCTCCGAGGTCAACGGCGTTCCCGGTGCTAGCTGGGTGTAGAGCGCATTTAGCTTGCTTGAATTAGTCGTAGCCATACTACGATTTTTACAACTTTTCCAAGCGAAAGTCAATTTGATATAGCGTAGCTAATCGTAGCCTGGATACGACAATAACAACTTATCCAAACTATCACCCCTTCGGCGTGGCTGCGCGGGAAGGCGGTCGAGTGTCGTCTCCCCTACCCCGCCTGAATCCCCGATCCCCTGCCATGAATGCTTCCAGCATATGCGGAATCAGCGTCACGGCATCGACAGTCTCGCCATACGCCTGCGCATACAGGGCGGCGTAGCGGTCGAGGTCGGCTTTCAGGCTAGCCGGGCAGGCAAAGGTCAGCTTGATGCTCTCGGTCTTGGGCAGCGGCCCGAGTCGCAGCTTCTTGGTCGTGCTCATCGTGAAGTCCCCCGATTGAAGAACAGCGGCTGGTACGGCCGCAGCACCAGATCCCGATTGACGATGATGCGAACCGGCAGGCCCGGCCGCTCGGTCAAGGTGGGCTGGATGTTGAGGTTGCGCCGGGTCATCTCCTGGCCGACCTGATTGATGCTGTCCTGCGCGCTGTCGCGCCCGGCGATGATGATGCGATCGCCGTCTTGCCGGTTCTCCGGCGCGGCCAGCTCGGCGCCGACGCCCAGCAGCGTGGTCAGCACCGCACCGGCGAAGATGCGATCCCAATGCCAATCGACGCCATCCTCCAGGCCGGCGTAGCCGGCGGGATCGGTGCCGGCCAGGTTGTCGAGCGTGAGCGAAGACGTGTCGGGCAGGATGATCCGGTTCCAGACGACTTGAACGCGGCTCTGCCCGTAGCTGACCTGGCTGTTGTAGCGGCCGAGGATGCGCGAACCCTGCGGAATCAGCAGGAAGCGCCCGGTGGCCGTGTCATAGACCGGCTCTGTCACCGTGGCGATCACGTCGCCGGGCAAGTCCGACTTGATGCCCGTGACCAGCGTCCCGGCGACCACCGTTCCGGCCATTACCTGATACGGCGATGCGGGCATTTGCAGGTTGCCGGAATTACGGGTTTCCGTGGTTCCGGCTTGCCGGAACGCCTCTTTCTGGTCTTGCCTGTTCTGCACGGCCGTCGGGTCGGCGGGCTGGGCCGCCGTCGAAGCCGGCCCGGCAGCGAGAGGATCGAAGGCCGCGAGCGTGCTTGCAGCACCCGGC
>DALZLW010000038.1:0-24256 GCA_032007425.1 Stenotrophomonas sp. | reverse complement strand
CGGTTTGCCGCACCGACGGCGCTGCTGCGCTACATCGCAAAGAAGGGCTCGATCTGCGTGGACGGCGTCAGCCTGACCGTGAACGAGGTTGATGCGCAGGCCTTCGAAGTCGCCCTCATTCCGCACACCGTGGCCAACACCGCGTTCGCCGCCACCCGTGTCGGCAGCGCCGTGAACCTGGAGATCGACCTGGTGGCACGCTACGTGGAACGGTTGCTGGGCGCGCAGCTCACCAGCGACCAGTCGACGGGAGTTACCGCATGAACTTCGCCAGCATCCCTGAAATCCTGGAAGACATCCGCCTGGGACGGATGGTGGTCATCGTCGACGACGAGGACCGCGAGAACGAAGGCGACCTGATCATGGCCGCCGAGCTGGTCAAGCCCAGCGACATCAACTTCATGGTCACCCACGGCCGCGGCCTGGTCTGCCTGCCACTGACCCGTGAACGTGCCGGCCAGCTCGGCCTGGCGCCAATGGTTCAGGCCAACACCGCGCAGTTCCAGACCAACTTCACCGTCAGCATCGAGGCGGCCGAAGGGGTGACCACCGGCATTTCCGCCTATGACCGTGCCCATACCATCCGTACCGCCGTGCGTCCGGATGCCAAGGCCGCCGACCTGCACCAGCCGGGCCATATCTTCCCGCTGATTGCCCAGCCAGGTGGCGTGCTCACCCGAGCAGGCCATACCGAGGCCGGCGTCGACCTGGCCATGCTGGCCGGGCTGGAGCCGGCTGGCGTTCTGGTGGAGATCCTCAATCCGGACGGCAGCATGGCACGCCGCCCGGAACTGGAAGTGTTCGCCCGCGAACACGGGCTCAAGATGGGCTCGATCGCCGACCTGATCGCCTACCGGTTGGCCACGGAGAAGACGGTGGAACGGGTCGATGCGCGTGAGATCGACACCGAGTTCGGCGCCTTCACGCTGGTCACCTACCGCGACCGCATTGCCCACGACCTGCATTTCGCCTTGGTGCGCGGGACACCGGACGCGGCCACCCCGACCCTGGTGCGGGTACAGGTGGAAAACCCGCTTGCCGACCTGCTGCACTGGCGGCGCGATGATTTTGGCGTGGCCGCCACGGATGCGCTGCGGGCCATCGCTGCCGAGGGCAGTGGGGTGATGGTGGTGCTGTCGGCGCCGCGCGATGGCGAAGCCCTTCTGGCGCGCTTGCGCCAGCAGCCTGCGCCGGTGGTGCCGGGCAAGGACAAGGATGTCGGCCAGTGGCGGCGCAACGGCGCCGGGGCGCAGATCCTGTCCGAGCTGGGCCTGGGCAAGCTGCGCGTTCTGGGCACCCCGCGCCGCCAGGTCGGCTTGTCCGGCTATGGCCTGGAAGTGGTGGAGACCGTGGGCTGCTGACGGCCATGGCACCGCCGCGCCGGCATCCTGGTGGGTGTTTCCACGGGAGCGGCACCGATCCTGAAGGGGCCAGTGCACGGCCGGCACCCGCCACGACCGATCCACCCGCTGCCGGGAAACGACCGGCAGCGGCCACGGCTGCGTTAAACTATCCCTCTATCTGAGTTTCGATACCCCTATGAGCCATTTTGAAGGCGACCTTCGCACCCCGGAATCGGCGCGCTTCGCCATCGTGGCCAGCCGCTGGAATGCCCGTATCACCGATGTCCTGGTGGCGGGCGCACGCCAGAGCCTGGCCGGCAATGGCATCGACGAAGCGTCCATCGACGTCGTCCGCGTGCCCGGCGCCTGGGAAATCCCCTTGGTCGCCGCCCGTCTGGCAGCGGCCCACCAGCACGCGGCGATCATCGGGCTGGGCTGTGTGATCCGTGGTGACACCCGCCATTACGAGCACGTGGCTGACGGCTGCGCGGAAGGCTTGATGCGGGTCCAGTTGGATTTCGGCATTCCGGTGCTGAACGGTGTGCTGGCCGTCGAACAGGTCGAAGATGCCGAGGCACGCGCCGGTGGCAGCCACGGCAACAAGGGTGAAGAGGCCGCTTTGACGGCGCTGGAAATGGTAAATCTGCTGGAGCAGTTGGCATGAGTAACACCTCCCAGGGGCGCCCGTCCGGCCGTCCCGTACGCCGCGACGGCGTTGATCCGGTCCTGCGCTCGCGCGCACGCCGCCGTGCCGTGCAGGCGATCTATGCCTGGCAGATTTCCGGTGGCAATGCGCAGTCGCTGATTGCCCAGTTCGCCCATGAGCAGGCCCGCGAAATCGCCGATGTGGCCTATTTCGAAAACCTGGTCCATGGCGTGCTGGATAACCGCCGCGAACTGGACGAGGCACTTGCACCGCATCTGGATCGCGCCATCGAAGACGTGGACGCCATCGAGCGTGCAGTCCTGCGCCTGGCCGCCTACGAGCTGCGCCACCGCCAGGACGTACCTTATCGCGTGGTGATCAACGAGGCGATCGAGTCGGCCAAGCGCTTCGGTTCCGAACACGGTCATACCTACGTCAATGGCGTGCTGGACCGGGCCGCTGTGGCCTGGCGCAGCGTTGAAGCCAACGGCTGAGTCGCCGCTTCAAGGCCGGGCCGGCGCTTGCCGGGCCCGGTATCGTGATGGACCAGCGGAGACTGCATGGCCCTTGCCGAGTTCGCGTTGATAGACCGCATTCTGGCCAACAGCCGTGATCGCGCGGACGTGGTGCTGGGCATCGGTGATGATGCCGCCCTGCTGCAGCCTGCCGCAGGCCACTGGCTGGCGGTCACCACCGATACGCTCAACGAAGGTGTGCATTTCCCGGCGGAAACGCCCGTGGCCGACATCGGCTGGAAGACCTTGGCGGTGAATCTTTCCGACCTGGCCGCCATGGGGGCCACCCCGGCGTGGGGAACGTTGTCGTTGTCCTTGCCCAGTGCATCGGCGGCGTGGATCGATGCATTCTGTGAGGGTTTCTTCGCCTTGGCCGATGCCTGCGACTGGCGTCTCGTGGGAGGCGATACGACCCGCGGTCCGCTCTCGCTGTCGGTGACCGCTTTTGGCCAGGTGCCGTCCGGCAAGGCGCTGCGCCGCGATGGCGCGCAGGCTGGCGACGACATCTGGGTCAGCGGCACCTTGGGGGACGCCGCCGGCGCCCTGCGGTTATGGCAGCGGGGCGAACTGGACGTCAGGCAGGTTGCAGCCCTGCCGGGGCACGAACAGTTGCGCCAGCGCCTGCTGCGGCCCGTACCACGCGGTGCGCTCGGCCAGGCGTTGCGGGGCGTTGCCAGTGCAGCGGCAGACATCTCCGATGGCCTGTTGGCCGACCTCGGGCACATCGCCCGCCGAAGCGGACTTGCGGCGCAGGTGGACCTTGCCCGGTTGCCGGTGTCTGCGGCACTGCGGTCCCTGCTCGGCGATGCCAGCGCCGTGGAGTGCGCTGCCAGCGGAGGCGATGATTACGAACTGTGTTTCACCGCGTCTGCAGCCCAGCGCGCGCACCTTCAGGGATTGTCCCAGGCACTGGCACTTCCCTTGACCCGGGTGGGCTGCATGCGCGTGGGCAGTGGCGTACAAGCCGGGCAGGGGTCGGTCCGTAGCGGCTACCAGCACTTCAGTTGACCTGCGGCGTCAAGCCAGCGCTCAGGGCTGGCGTGGTCTGGCTTGAATCGTTCGGGGCGCACCATGATCATCCAGCCAGGTCAGGGACAGCGCCGAAGGCTCCGCGGCGCCTGCGGGCAATGCGACGGCCCGCGTTTCGAAGGGCGCCAGCATGACCGGTTGTAATGCTGCACCGGGGCTCGGCAGGATTTCGCTCAACGTCACGTGGTAGGGCGTCGGGTTGTGCAGCAGCAGGTCTCTGCCAGCCAATGACCACTGCACGGCATTGCCGGCCTGGGCCGGTCTGCCCTCCAGTCGAGCCGGGCGATGGAACAGCTTGACCCGGGTGCGCACGGCGAACTGCAGCAGGTTGATGTTACCGGCATCGACCGGCTTTGGCGGGATGTCCAGAAGGTTGAAGTAGTACACCGATTCCCGATCTGCTGGTGGCAGCGGATCACCGGGGCGCGGCGCATACGTGACCCGGAACGCCTGACCATGGCCGGCCTGCAGCAGGCGCGGCTCGGCGGGGGTGAGCCGGAACGGTGTGTTGATCTGGTCCGGTGCCAGCGTGCCGTCGCCGTTGTCGATCCATATCTGCACCAGTGCAGGCTGCTCGCCGACATTGCTGGCGCGGACCGTGACATCCAGACCCTTCGCCGCTTCGTGGACGATGCGGGTGCCGTCCAAGGTGACGGCACCTGCTGCCGGTAATGCCTGGACCATCAGCAGGGCGGCCAACACCCTGCGTTTGATTCTGTTCATGCGTGCCTCACGACCCGGCCCGTAACGGGGCGAGGTCAACGGGATTGATGAGAGGGTTCAGTCGTAGATGATGGTGAAGTCGCCGGAGGCATTGGCGGTGCCGGCCGTCGCATTCCTGCCCGGCGAGGCATACCGCACGCTGTACTGAAGTTCTGCCCTGCCCTGGGCCGGGATCGTGACGAAGCTGATGGGCTGTTCGCCAACAGGTTGGTGCGTGCCCTTCGCATCGAAAATGGCAATCCCGACATTTGAAGCGGAGGACGCAGCGGTCAGGGCGAGATTGCCGCTGCTGCCATCCACCGGGCCACCGAATCGCAGCCCCACGTTCTGGTCACCAGTGCTGCCGCTGCAGTCCAGGGCGATGGTGAAGTTGCTCTGGCCGGCGGTGGCCTGGCCGTTGACCTCATCAAGGTCCACCTTGCCCATGGCCACGTTGATGGCGCTGCCAGCGCCGTCGACCTTGCAGGTCGACGCCACCAGTTCGCCGGTGATTTCCAGTTGCGCGGCCAGCGCAGGGGAGGTGAGGGTGAGCAGGAGAAGCGGAAGGCGGCGGGTTGAACGAATCATTGAGTTGCTCCATCGCGAGTGATCAGGGGTGACGCTGGTCTGGACACGTCGTGGCCTATTGGCGAAGTTTCGATCGCAGCGCCCATAGTCTCTATGGGGAAATCTGCAAAGTTAATAGGGCGTGCGAATCTGGCAGTGATTAATAGATCTAGTCGATTAACTCGAAGTTGTTTTCTCAAACTACTTAATGAGCGTTTCTGGTCCGTGTTTTTGCAGAAAGCCGTATGGGCCAATCAACGAGTCGCTTCTACCGTTGCAGCCCATGTCCCAGACTCATTCGATCCCATGGCGCCAACCGTCGATGCGCGGGCCCGCTTCCCACATCTGGCGGCAGCGGCGAGAGAAACCGCGTGAGCGACTGGCTTTGGCTGTGTCGGCGATGCTGCTGGTATCAGCCCCGGCGTGGTCCACCCCCCCCGTGCTGGAGTTCAGTGAAGGCTTCCTTGCCGGTGGGGTGCCGGTGGCAACCGGTGCCTACCTCCAACCGAATGGACCGGGGCGCAAGCGCGTCGAAGTGCGTCTCAATGGTCAGTATCTGGCTGTGCGTGACATCGATTTCCACACCATTGATCCACGCGGCCCCGCCCACGCCTGTCTACCGGTCGATTTCATCGCTTCACTGGGCCTGAAGCCCGATCTACAGGACGCGTTGCAACAGGACACGCCGTGCCTGGACCTGCCGTCGGTCATCGACGGTGCCGTGGTTGCCTTCGACAGCAGTACGCTGCAATTGGCCATCAGCGTGCCGCAGGCTGCGCTGCTGCGTCGCCCGCGCGGTCTGGCGCCACCTGACCGGCGCGACCAGGGCATCACGGCTGCATTCGTCAACTACAGTGCCAGCCAGTTCCAGACCGGTGGCCGTGCCAGCCGCCATCTCGGGATGACCGCGGGCATCAATGCCGGCGCGTGGCGGCTGCGTCATCGCGCTTCGCTGGCCAGTGGGCGTCATGGACGTCCGTACGATGCCATCACGACCTACCTGCAGCGTGATCTTCCCGCCTGGAACGCGCAGCTCTGGCTGGGACAGGGATACACCGATGGCAGCCTCTTTGAAAGCCTGGGCTACACCGGGTTACGCATTGCCAGCGATGAGCGCATGCTGCCTGACTCCCTGCGTGGGTATGCGCCCACGGTGCGCGGGGTGGCGCTGGGCACTGCGCGGGTGACGATCCGCCAGAATGGCAGCATCATCCATGAAATCACCGTGCCCCCGGGCCCGTTCGTTGTCGATGACCTGTACCCCTCCAGTTCCGGTGGCGATCTGGAAATCACGGTCACCGAGGCAGATGGCAGCGAACAGCGTTCACGGTTGTATTTCTCCGCCGTGCCGCAGGCGCTGCGCGCAGGTGCGGGGCGCGCAGCTGCAACCGTCGGCCACCTGCGATCGTTGGGTCGTGACGTGGCGACACTGCCTTTCGTCGAAGCCACGGTTGCGCAGGGGCTGAGCGACCACCTCACGCTGACCGGTGGCCTGCAGCTCGCCTCGCCCTATCGCGCGATGCTCGCGGGCGTTGCTGTCACCACGCCCTGGGGGGCGTTCGGCATTGATGCCACCCACTCACGGCTGGTGGGTGTGAATGGCGCTCATGCACAGGGCCAAAGCCTGCGCCTGAATCACCAGCGCTATTGGGCGCGCAGCGGCACCCACGTGAGCGTGGCCGCCTATCGCTACACGAGCACGGGCTTCCGCACGCTGGCGATGGCGGCAGCGCCACGTCGTGGCGCCGGGGCGGAGCCGATACATCCGAGGCACCGCTATGAACTGTCGCTGGCACAGCGTGTCGGTACACGCAGCAGTGTGTCGGCCAGCGCTGGACATGTGCAGTACTGGCACCGTAGCGGCGGCCATGGTGATCTCAATCTCAGCGTCCATGGTGTGATTGGCATCGCCAATGTGGCGTTGGGTGTACAACGCCACCGTCCGCTGCGGGGCGTGCAGGACACCCGTTTCACCCTCAACATGACCGTGCCGCTCGGCCGCGCCGCCAGCAGGCACCGGGTGTCGGCCCTGCTTTCGCTTGCCGATCAGGGCGTGCAGCGGCAGCTGCATTTGAATGGCACGCTGGGTGGCTCGCGGCGCTACACTTACAGCCTGGCCGCGACACAGTCGCCGCGCGGCGGGTCGGCGCCCACCGCTTACCTGGGCTATCAGGGCAGCCAGCTGGAGGCGAATGCGGCCTTCAGCCGGACGGCCGGCATCAGCAGCCATGCGCTGGGCGTGGCCGGCAGCCTGGTGCTGCACGCTGGCGGACTCGATGCGGGGCCGCCCGTGGGCGAAGGTTTCGCACTGATCCAGGCCAAGGGTGCCGAAGGCGCACGGCTGGGCTACGGCGATCTGCTGCGTGTCGGGCGCAGCGGTCGTGCGGTCCTGCCGCACATTACTCCCTACCGCTGGAACCGCATCGATCTTGATCCCGCCGGGCTTGCCCAGGAAGTTGAACTGCTGCAGAGCTCGCAGCGGGTCGCGCCCACGGCGGGCAGCATTGTCCGCGTGGTATTTCCGGTGCGCGCCGAACCGACGTTGTACATCCAGGCCATTGACAGCCAAGGACACCCCTTGGCCTTCGCCTTGCCGGTGCAGGATGCCGATGGCGTGCCAAGCGGAGCGGTGGGCCAGGGCGGGGTGATCGCGCTGCGCAGCACCCGCTCCAGTGGCGCGCTGGTGGTCGATGCACAGGGCCAGCGGCCCTGCCGGTTGCATTACCAGCGGCCCGACCAGCCCGACGTGCATGGGCACCATTGGGTTTCGGCCCAGTGCCATCCATTGTCCGCGACGCCCCTGCCGTGAGCGCCTGCGGGCATGCCATCCACTTCTGTTGCGGGAACCATCGCCATGAACTGCCGTCGTCTCTTCCATGTGCTGCCGTGCCTTTCGATGCTGCTGCCCACGTTGGCTGCTGCTGATTCTGCGGTGTTGACCATCGAGGGCACGGTGTTGCCCGGTACCTGCGTGTTGGCCACGCCCGCCATGGTCCTGGCCCCGATCCGTGCTGACCAGCTGCAACCAGGCGATAACGGTCTGCAGGGCGGTGCGCTCACGCTGTCAGCCTGTGTGGGGGTGGCGTCGGCGACGTTGAGCTTCGACGGTATCGCTGCGGACAATGATGCGTTGCGCTGGAAGAATACAGCGCCGTCCGGTGCAGCCAGCGGCCTGTCGATCGCCCTGCTGTCCGGAAACAGTGGCAGCACCTATCTGAAGAAAGGCGACCGCATTGATGTGGTCATTTCCGGTACTGGTGGCAGCCAGCCGGTGCGTGTGGGGTATTACCTGCCCGCTGAAGGCGTTTTCTCCGCCGGTGCGGTAAAGGCAGAGATCACCGTGACGGCGGCCTACCAATGACCCGGCCGCTCCAGTGGGTAGGCATGTGCCTGTCTGTCGCGACGGCGCTGGTCCCGCTATCTGCCATCGCACAGGACTGCAGCATGACGCGCCCGGCACCACCGACAGTGGCGCGGAACCTGCTGCGCAATGAGCCATTGCCTGACATGGTGCTGGCTGACTTCACCGGCATCGACTGGGGGACGATCAATTGCTCGGGCGCCAGCGCTGGCGTCATGCGTTTCCAGCCAGCGTTCGCCGGGTTGAACTACGTGCGTGATGTCACCATCCAAGGGGAACGCTACCCCGCCTATGAAACCTCCAGCACATCGGTCCTGGTGGCGTTGCGGATCCGCGACAATCATACAGACGGCAGTTCGAGCTTCCGTCCCATCGACATCCATCAGCCCATTACCTGGCCCTCGCCGGACTTCATTCACTGGGAGCAGCACAATGTCATGGTGCAGCTGGCGTTTGTCTCGCGTGGTGGTGACATGGCCAGCCAAGGCCTGCTGTCCATCGGCGGGGGGCGCACGTCGCCCCTGCGCCTGCCGAACGTGGAAATAGAGCATTCCATCAGCCTGGACGTGCGGTTGATTGCGCCTACGTGCAGTCTTGTCCCGATCACCTTGACGCTGCCCGACGTGCGTCTTTCGGAACTGGCGCAGCCGGGCGAAGTGGCGGCGACAACGGACTTGAACGCGGTAATGAACTGTCCGGTGGATGGGGTACGCGCCGCGCTGACCTTGACGGACGTTCACGGCGAAAGCGGCAGTCCGGGTGAACTGAGTCCGACCGCGGATTCTTCCGCGCGCGGGGTTCGCATCCGCCTGCTGCGTAACAGTGTCCCGGTGGTCTTCGGTCAGTCGTGGGACCATGGTGCCGCCCATCAGGGCCGCAATTTCATCGGCCTGCAAGCACAGTATCGGCGCACGGCAGACATGGCGGCGCCTGGATCGCTGCGTGGTGAAGCATTGTTGACTGCGGACTACCAGTAAAAACAGGAGGCCGCTTGCCTGGCCTGGATCACGATGATGGTGATCATGGTGGCAGCACTTTGCCTGGGTTGAGGATCCCATCCGGATCCAGCGCGGCCTTCACCGCGCGCATGGACGCCAGCGTGGCCGGCGTGAACGCCCGGGCCATGAAATCGCGTTTGGCCAGGCCGATGCCATGTTCGCCGGACAGCGTGCCGCCGAGCGCCAGGGTCAGCTCGAATATCTTCGGCAGTGCCGCCTGTGCGCGTGTGTTCTCGTCGGCATCGTCCGGGTGGTACAGGATATTGACGTGCAGGTTGCCATTGCCGGCATGGCCGAAGGTCACGATGACCAGATCATGCTCGGCGGCCAGCGCCTGCACGCCGGCCACGAGGTCGGGAATGCGTGAGACCGGTACGACCACGTCCTCATTGATCTTGCCTGGCGCGATGCGTCGCAGGGCCGGTGACAGTGCCTTGCGTGCCGCCCATAGCTGCTCGCGGGCCTGCCCCTCCATGGCGACGTCGAGCGACAACAGGCCATCACCTTCGACGGCGTGGGCCAGTGCCTGCAGCAGGTAGGGCAACGTGTCATGGTCGCCGTCGGCTTCCACCAGCAGCATCGCTCCGGCCTCCGGCACGGCTGCGCCATTGCCACGCAGCAGTTCCAGGCTGCGCTCGTCCATGAACTCCAGGCGGGTCGGGACGACCGGCTGGGCCATCAGGCGCGACACGGCCGCAGCGGCACTGTCGGCATCGCGGAACAGGACGCGCAGGCCGGCCTGCGACACCGGCACCGGGGTCAGCTTGAGCGTCGCTTCGACGATCAGCGCAAGCGTGCCCTCGCTGCCCACCAGCAGATGGGTCAGGTCATAGCCGGTGGCGTCCTTGGTGTAGGCGCCGCCGCAGCGGATCAGTTCGCCAGTGCCGGTGACGGCGGCCAGGCCGAGGATGTTGTCGCGGCTGGTGCCGTACTTCACCGCGCGCGGGCCGCCGGCGTTGCAGGCCAGGTTGCCGCCGATGCTGCACCTATCGGCACTGGAGGGGTCCGGTGCCCAGAACAGGCCGTGTGGGGCCAGCGCGTGCTGCAGTTCGCCGTTGAGCACGCCGGGCTGCACCACCGCGCAGCGGTCGCCGGCGCGGATATCCAGGATGCGTGCCATGCGCATGAACGACACCACGATGCTGCCGGCCAACGGAACGGCGGCGCCTGTGGTCCCGGTACCTGTGCCGCGACCCACAACCGCGACGCGATGTCGGCGGCACGCACGGACGATGGCCTGGACCTGCGCGGCGTCGCCTGGCAGGGCGACCGCGGCCGGCAGTTGATGGCGCCAGGAGTTGTCCTGCGCGTGGGCTGCCAGGGCTGCCGGGTCCATGCGCCAGCCCTCGGCGCCGAGCAGCGTGGACAGTTCGGCCACCAGGGAAGCAGGCAGTTCAGCGGTCATCGGTCAATCCAATCAGAAAGCGAGGTGCCAAGGCTCAGCCGTCGGCACGGAATGCATCGCGCAACCAGCGCAGCCGAGGTGGTTCGCCCTGGGCATACACCACGTCGAAACGGCAGGCCCGGGTGGCTTGGGCGGGGTGGTCACACAGGTAGGCTTGGGCAGCCAGCAGCAGGCGCAGTTGTTTGCGGCGGTCCACTGACAGCGCGCCATCACCGAAGCCGCTGGCGGCGCGGTAACGCACTTCCACGAAGACCAGGACGTCGCCATCGAGCATCACCCGGTCCAACTCGCCGCCCCGGTAATGCACGTTGCGGTCCAGCACCTGCAAGCCGGCGGCCAACAGGTGCCGTTCGGCCGCCGCTTCCACGGCGGCTCCACGCCGGGCCCTGTCAGTTGGCATTGGCGATCGGCATCGGTCGCCCGCCGGAGAACGTAGACCAGGCGGGAACGCGCAGGATGTTGCCGCTGCCATCCAGGTACAGCGTTCCAGTAGCGCCGGCCAGTCCGCCCTGCTGCGACAGCGACTCCAGGTAGGCGGTGATTTTCCAGGCGTCGAAGCCGAAGGCGAACAGGCGGCCCGCTGCGCCGCGCGCGCTGGGCAGCAGCTGGCCAGCGCTGGTGGCGCTGGGCAGGCCGGCGACGTTGCGCACGTTCCAGGCTTCGTTGGGATAGACGATGCCGTCCAGCGCGGTATCTTCATCCTGCTTGCCGCTGCCGATGGTGAGCTGCGAGGTACCGACCCGGATACCACCGCCAACCCCGGCCAGCGCGAGCTGCGGTGCCAACTGCCGGGCCTGCGGAGCACGGACGGCCATCAGGACGCTGTCGACGGCACCGGCAGACCGCAGCTGGGCGGTGATGTCGCTGACGGTATCGCCAACGGCGATCGTGGCGGCAACCTGTCCGCCGCGCTGCTTGAAGCGCTCGGCAAACGCGGCTGCGGCGCGGCGGCCGGTATCGTCGCTGGCGTGCAGGACCAGGGTGCGGGCACGTTCCCGGCCACGCAGGTACTCCGCGGCCAGCACGCCATCGTCTTCCGGGGCCAGCGAGAAGCCCGCGCTGCCGGCCGGTGGCGCATCCTTGCCTCGGTTCAGGGCCAGCACCGGCACCGGCAGGGTGACCCGCCCGTAAACGGCATCGACCTCGTCGCGTCCCAGGGGACCGACAACGAAATCGGCGCCGGCAGCGACGGCCCTGTCATACGCGGCCAGCGCACCGGCCGGTGTGCCGGCGGTATCGATGAAATCAATCTGCGGGCGACGGCGGCTTTCGCCGTAATAGCCCGTCAGCAGGCCATCGCGCACCGGCTGTGCGGCAGTGGCCAGGCGACCGCTGAGGGGCAGCAGCACGGCCAGCTTGACCGGCGGGCGGTAGCCGTCACTCAACGCGGGCGGTCGCTTGCTGGTATCGAACTGCGCTGCAGGTTCGCGATCGAACGGCCGCGGCAAGGGCAGGCCGCGGGCCAGCAGGGCGCGGCCAGCGAAGTTGTACAGCGGGTCGTTGGCCGGCAGGGCGACGGCACGGTTGCGCAGGGTGCTGTCGTCCAGCTGGCCCAGCAGGCTGATGATTGCCGCCTGGTTGCCGGCCTTGGCCCGTGCATCGAGCTGGGCATGCGCCTGGGCGCGTGCCTGTGCCGCTTCGAAGGACTGGCCGCTGGCCTGCAGTGCGTTGGCGCGGGCCAGCTGCCAGCGGGCCGCCAAGGCAGGGCTGAGCCCGCTGGGGATCTCGGTCAATGCCGTCAGCGCGGCCGCAGGCTGGTTGTCGGCCAGGGCCAGCTCGGCGCTGGCCAGCTGGTAGCGTTGGCGGGTGGCACCGGAAAGTTGCCGCGGTTGCAGCTGCGCGAACAGACTGCGCGCGCGGGTGGCATCGCCGGCTTCGTGCCAGGCAAAACCCGCATCGGCCAGCGCGTTGCTGCGTGCCGCGCCACGCAGGGTTGCGGCCAGGCTTTCCAGTTGCAGGGCGGCTTCGCGTGGCTGGCCCTGTTCCAGCAACTGCAGGGCCTGGGTCTGGGCAGGGGATTCGGGCGCACCGGTGAGGCCGGTGGTGGCGCAGCCGGCCAGCAACAGCAGCGACAATGCCAGGGCGGAGATCCGTACAGCGGGCTTGTTCATGATCAGGTCCATGCGATTGGGGCAGCGGCCGGGGCCGGGTACACGCTACGATTCTACCCTTGACCTTGGAGTGCCGTTGAGATGACCGTTGCCACGCTGTATGTCGTTGCCACCCCGATCGGCAATCTGGCCGACCTGAGCCCACGGGCGCTGGAGGTGCTGCGTACAGCGGCGGCGATCTGTGCCGAAGACACCCGTCACACCGGGCAGTTGCTCTCCCACTTCGGTATCCAGCGGCCGTTGGTCGCCCTGCATGAGCACAACGAAGACAGTCTGGCCCAGCGCATCGTGGCGCGGTTGCAGGCCGGCGAGTCGCTGGCCTTGGTCAGCGACGCCGGTACGCCGCTGGTCAGCGATCCGGGGTTCCGCGTGGTGCGCGCGGCACGCGCTGCGGGCATCAAGGTCAGCCCCGTGCCGGGTGCCTGCGCGGCGATCGCGGCATTGAGCGTGGCCGGCCTGCCCAGTGATCGTTTCAGTTTCGAGGGGTTCCTGCCGGCCAAGCCCAGTGGTCGCCGCGACCGCTTGCAGGCGCTGGCCGGTGAAGCGCGCACGATGGTGTTCTACGAATCCTCGCATCGCATTGCCGAGTCACTGGCCGACATGGCGGCGATCTTCGGCCGCGAGCGCCCGGCGGTGCTGGCCCGCGAGCTGACCAAGCTGTTCGAGACCGTCCTTGATGGTGACCTGGCCGGCCTGCTGGCCAAGGTCGAGGCCGACGAGAACCAGCGCAAGGGCGAGTTCGTGGTAATGGTGCAAGGTGCTGGTAATGACGAGGAAGCGCAGCTGGCACACGGCCGCCGCGTCTACGCGAAGCTGAGCGAACACCTGCCGCCGTCGACCGCCGCCAAGCTGGCTGCCGAGCTGACCGGCGCACCGCGCAAGGCTTTGTACGGCCACTGACCTCGGCTTGACGGGGCAACGGGCCGGACGGGGTGCCCGGCGCCGGGACGGGCTCAGGCAGGTGAGGGTGCGGGCGACGTCTGTTCAGGTTCCCGTGCGTAGCCGGCACCCATAAGCAGCCACAGCAACGCATCTTCTGTATAGGTCACACCCGCGAGCAGTCCGGTGTCCTGCAGGAAGCGGCGCGCATGCGCGTCTTGAGGCGTGGACATTACGCGATAGCCGCGACGCGGCCTGTCGAGCCGGTGGACCAGAAGCCGGCCGCTGCGCCCGGTGGGATCCACATAGTCGAGCGTTCCGCGGTCTGCATCGAACCAGAACACCGATCGAGCCAGCGGCTGGGACAACGTCACTGGCGTGCTCTCGGAGGTGGGCACAGACACTGTCTCCGGCGTGCTGGGGGGCGCGACCCTCGTCATGTTGCCCAGTGGTACCAAACCGGCATGCTGAAGTACTTGTGCGATCTGCTCCGGCGCGTAGCGCCGCCCGGGTCGCAGGCCCAACCGATCGGCGAATCGGCAGGCATGTGCGGAGCCACATTCCAGCGTAGGTTGCAAATGCAGCGCACCCGGACGGCCGTCCTGATCAACAAATGCAACCGACCCGCCGACGATCGCGAAGGAGCTGCGGTAAAGATGACATTCGGGCCCATGCCCGGAAAGGTCCACCGCGATACGGTCGAAGAACTCCAGGGCGGAGTTGAACGGCAGGTGGGAATGCGGGGGCGTCCAGGACAGGGTCTCCTGACGGTCCACGTACAGATTCGCTGCGCGCATTGCCGGTGGCGATGGCGCCGTGGGGACCGTGTCTTCTTCTTCGGGACCCTCAAGGGCGCTGATGAATCGGCAGCCGCTGACCTGCTGAAGGCCTTTGATCAGGTCGTTGATCGACGCTGCGCTGAAGACATAGCCGAGAGCGGCATCCTCAACGCTGTAACGGCCCGGCGCATCGTTGAAAACCTCCAGATGGCCCGCTCCGACGCCTATCGCCGGACCGCTATCGCGATTGACGAAGTAGGCAATGAACAGGCGCGAGTGCGAGGCCAGGTCTGTGTGGGACAGCAGGCGAAACGTGTTGCGTCCCAGCTTGTAAGGGGCCTGGATATTCGCCGTAGCCGGTCCTTCCTTGAACAATGCCACGTTCAGTACGGTCATTACAGCGTCGCTGCCGAGCTGCTCTACAGGATGATCGTCCGGCTTGCGTTGTTGTTGGCCGGCACCGCTGTATTTGTGCACAGCCAGTTGCCGCAGGGGGATATCCACGCGTTGGCGCACGACGAAGGGCGCCAACCAGTTGCCGTCGCCTTTCAGGCCATCACGCGCTATCGTCAAAGCGGCATCGAACGCCGGTAGCGCCTTCGGATGCACGCAATAGGTGATCGTGGCCGGATCGTGCCGTGCTCTGCGCAGCTGGCGGACGGCATGCTCGCCGTTGTGAAAGGCAACACATTGGGCGGTCAGGTCGATTCCGCTGGCGCGCTCGGCGCCATGCGCCGCAGGCCAAGCCGTTTGCAGGGAGGCTGCGTCGGACGCCAGGACTGCGGGGGGCCGCACCGGCGGTTCGGTTGGGCGGTTGCTCTTGAGGTTCGGGTGCAAAGGGGGTTGGCCGGAAGCGGGCTTCTTCATCGGAGCGATGATGGCCTCGTGATTGCCGCTCGTGAATGCAGGGCCTGCGGCCGCCACCTTCGGAGCGGATTTGGTTTCCTCGATTCGAGGCGGCGTGTTGTCCGGAATCTGCAGACGGGTGGCCTTGCGGCGCAGCAGCGGCGGCGGGCGACGGCGCGCCTGGAAACTGGAGCGGCCCGCCTTTGCGGGGCGCACGACAGCGGGCCCGGGGCGGGATGGTTTGGCTGCACCTGCTGCAGAGGATTTTGCCTTGGCTGTCGCGCCACTCGGTAACGGCCAGGCCGTGGCTGCGGAAAAGGTCGCTTCCTCGCGGGCCGCAACCATGCGTTGCCACGCCCTGGGGAAACTTTGTGCGAGCACGGTATCCCGGCCATTCAGCTGCGTCCCCGCGTGCAGCACATCGGGAGGATGCGTCGCTCTGGCGTTCGGTGTCGGGGGCAGCGGCCCATTACGCACTTGCAGGCTGCGGAGGGAGGACAGCAGAAGGAGCAGAACCAGCGGGTGGCATGCCAAGGGCGGCGGCGCCCCGGGGCCGAGACGTGATGGCCTGGGACCCGTGGCGCGGCGATGCCAGCAGCTGTTGGCGAATTGCCCCTGCGCGCGGACAGCGGCCGCAGCATTCTGGTGTGGCATGGCGGGTCTCGGATGGCGATGAATGCGCCGCTACAGTTCGGGCGCGCGCATTGGCGCGACATGATTCTCGTTCAGATACAGCCGAAGGTCCTTCAGAATACGGTCGACCTGATGGTCATCCAGATCGCGATAAACTGGGCGTTTGGCCGGGTAGTGCTCGTCCGCCCATGATTCCAGGCGGCTGTAGCCTTCGGCGTCCAGCCATTCCGGCCGCAGTTCGTAGACATGCGTGGCAAGTTCATGGATCAATGGACGAAGCTGTTTTGCGGCCTGACCGAGTGGACGCTGCGGGTCTTCGATGCTGAAGTCCTGCTCCAGCAATGCACGGACTTCATCAAGGGAAAAAGGAAGCTCACGGTTCACGGCGTTGGCACCGTGACCGGCCACGATCTCCTTGACCAGCGATGCCATGCTGGCCCGGTATGTGGGCGATGCACGAAAGAAGTGCTCGACCGTTGCCAAGCCGCGATCGTTGTCTGCAGGAGGTATTTCGTGGGACGGGATGCGGGCCCTGAATTGCTCGCGACGACGGTCAATGCTGACCTGGCAGTGGTCGTCGCTGGCTTCGTGGCAGGTCTGTTCGGCTGCGTCTGTCATACACCAGGCGGTGATGCGGGCGGGAGGTATCCGGAGATGGCTATGATCGTTGAGGCAGGAGGCGATGCCTGATTGCATGGATTCGAAAAGTTCGACGTCAGTGCCAGTTCGTCCTGTCGGATGAGCGCGTGCACCTGCTGCGGCGTTGACGGCAAGTACGCCGACCACTGCTTGACTGATCCGATCAAGCCGCAGAATCCGGTTCGGTGCCAGGGGGGCCAGAGCGGTGTCCAATCGTTGGCCGAGCTGATTGAGAACGCTGCGCAGGCGAGCAGACCATGCGGTGGGGGGCGGCGGGTCTCGGCGAACCTGCTCAGGGCGTGAAGTTCCGGCTGGCTGAATGGTCATCGGCATTGTTGTGCTCCGTTCCACGGACTCTTGAAGGTAGTGCGGGAGCGCCATTTCAGACAGCGCTATTTGCGTCAATCCTCCCTGGCCCGCCCAGATTGCATTTTTTCCTAAACCTCGTAGAGCTTGCGCAGGTGTCGGAGCCGGCTGATCAGTAGGCCGTTTACGGAAAATCAATGGATAGCCCGGGGCGGAGAACGCCCGGGCGTATAGCCAGGTTACGGATCGTGACCATGCGCTGGGAAATGCCAGGCTGTGACGCGCTCCATTGCTGCCAGGGGGGAGCGCTGTTGTAACCGAAACGCCGGCTGATCATGCGCATATGCAGCGCAGCCTCTTCAGTCCGGTCGCTCAGCCAGGCTACCCTTTGGCGCGCGATGCGCGCGGACGGTGCCGGGCTTTGCTGCACGCGACGGGCTTCATCGATGACAGCCTCGACCGCCGCTGGCAGCAGTACATCAGCCAGCACTTCGGGATGACTGCGCTGCGGGTAATTGCCGAGCCAAGCAGTCAACGTCGGGGTGTGGCAGCCGGCTTGTACCAAGCGCTGCGTGGCGAGGGCCAAACCGTCGCCCTGCGCAGCGACGGGAAGAAAGCGCACTATTTGTTCCAGGCCGGCAGCGCAGATGTACTGCTGCAATGTGGCGCGTGACTCGGCGTCACTCCCCGGGGGCTGTACGTCCCCAGGGAGACTTATCAACCACTGCGCGGCCATACGTCCGAGCTGCGCGCGCAGCGGCAGCAATTCCGCCAGTAGGCGTTGCGCCTCATCTCTATCTGTGGCTTGCTGGTCTTTGCTTCTCCTGGCCTGCAACCGGCACAGCCGTGCATCGCCTAGGGCGATGGTCATGTGAAATGCGGCCCGAACGCGACTGGCTCTCGGGTCAGTGACGGCTTCACCGAGGTCTGCCCACGGCGGGGAATGCACTGGGTAGCCAAATCGTTCTGCTACGGTGCGTAGTGCGTCTATGCCCGGCCTCGGCGACATCGCCGCTGCGGCCAGTTCGTCGAGCAGGCACGCGGCCGAGGGCGTCTCGGCCACGCCCATGGGAAGCGGTTGCTCGTTCTGCAAAGCCTGGGGATGGCAGCCGCACGCCAGCAGCACGCACACCAGTTGCTGCCATTGTTGGCTGGACAGCTGCTGGCAGTGAAGGCGAGGAAGCAGAGCGGCAATGCCAATCTGATTGATCCTGGCGCGGAGCCTGCCCAGATTGGGCATCATGGTTCGTTGCCCGTCGTTGATAGGGCGGAGCCATATTCGAAGCTGAAGCGCGCTACGGTCTGCGAGTGATGCCGGTTCTGCACCGGCGGGCAGCGGGTGGTTGGCCACCGTGGCCGGGGCAGAACGTGTCGCTGCCGTGGGGTTGCATGCATCGGGTAGGGTGGCAGGCACGCTGCCGCGCACACGGGCCGGGGGCGTGGAGTGATACATGAAGAAGGGGCTGCGCTGACCGGGACCGGCAGTATTGCCGATGGCAGGTAACACATCCATCAGAGCACTTTGAATTGTCCGCTTGCCAGGTGCTGCCGTAGGTGCGGCAGGAGTCACGCGGATGCGTTAGAATGCACGTTGGCGGAGCCGGCCAGACAGTCGCGTCATCCCTCCGGGGGTGCCGAGGAAAGTCCGGGCTCCATAGGGCAAGGTGCCAGGTAACGCCTGGGCGGCGCAAGCCGACGGAAAGTGCAACAGAAAGATACCGCCTACGTCTTCTTCGGAAGGCCGGTAAGGGTGAAATGGTGCGGTAAGAGCGCACCGCGAGTCTGGCAACAGACCGGCACGGCAAACCCCACCTGGAGCAAGACCAAATAGGGATCCTTTGGCGCGGCCCGCGTTGGATCCGGGTAGGTTGCTTGAGCGTTGCGGTGACGTAACGCCTAGAGGAATGACTGTCCACGACAAAACCCGGCTTATCGGCCGGCTCCGCCTTTTCCTCGTGGTGCACAAGCACCAGGACTGTACCCGTGCAGGCGTACAGGCGCTGGCCTGAACTTACTCTGCCGCGCGGTAGCGGCCCGCTGAAATGAATTTCTGGAAGCGTTCGCACCACACCACGACCGTGGTGTAGTCGTCCACGTTGACGCCTGGCGGAACATCGGCAAGGAAGCGGCTGAAGGTCTTGACGTCGCCAAGTCGTACGGATGCTTCCTTGATCTTCAGGAAGTCGTCCCTGGTGTCCACGAAAGTGGGCGCAAGGTAGACCTTGTAGCCCGGTCCGGGCGCCATCTTGCCGTTGAATGCAATCTGCGTCGGGCTGACACTGACTTCGCCTTCAGCCCAGTGCAGGGCGTCGCTGCCCTTGAGATCGCGCTGAAACCGGGTGTGGTAGCGCGCATCGGCCATGGCGGCCTGTACCTGCTCGGCAGGTGGGTCATCCGGGGCGATCAGGATCGGCAGGAAGTAAACACCAAGGCCGAAGCCCAGTCCCAGGGTCACGATGTGCGTAACAGCGAGTGTGATGATTCTCCGCATGGGCAGTCCTCTGGAAAGTAGACGTGGCCGCTTGCACGACCACACGTCCATCGTGTGCAGGGGATGTCTCCATCGCCAGAGGAGAAAGCGTCCTGATGGCCAAGGCGTGACCGGACCATCAAAAAGGCAATTGCGTCTGACCGGCGAGGGCACCCAAAGGGCCAAAGCGTCGTTCGTGGATCTGCCCGTGACCTTGCGCGTCGATGAGTACAAGGGTGCTGGCGCGCGTGCCGTAGTCGTCACCACGAATGAACGCCGGGCTGAGCCAGCGCTCGCGCTCCAGGCCGATGCCGGTATCGGGCAACGCGCTGTCTGCCGGCCGATGCTCGTCGGCCAGTGCCTGCCACAGTGGTGCCAGGTCATTTCCCCCGGCCTCGCACCAGGCCGCCACGGCGTTCATCAACCGCAGGGTCTTGGGCCAGGGTGCGTCGAGGGCGCCATTGGACATGCCGTGGACCCCCGGCATCAGGCGCTGCTGGTGCGCCGGGTGATTGCCGAGGTACATCACGTCCTGGCCATCGGCCAGCAGCAGGTTGAATGGCGCATGGTCAGCGGCAAGCGGCGCCAGCGTGTCTATCGTCGCCCGCGCCGGTAGCGACCCGCGCAGGTAATCGGCGACGAGCGCGCCGCGTGACGGACCGCTCTGGGCGGCCTGTGGGTCGCGGACGTTGGTCACCACGGCCAGCCGTCCATCGCGGCCGACGCCAGCCCAGGTGCCGCCGGAGCGCAGGTCACGTCCGGCCAGTACCTCCGGCGCGTCGGCCCACGCCGCCAGCGCGGCGGTGGGCCGGGCGTGGAACTCATCGCGGTTGCCGGCCATCACCAGCCGCCAGCGGGGGTGTTGATCAAGGGCAAGGGCAAGCAGGCACATGCGCGGCAGTGTGCGTCTTCTGCGCAGTCGCGCGCCAGTGCAGGTCGTCGTTGGCTGAATGTGCGGCGCACATTTCACGCGGCCTGCACGCACCTGAATTTCCTCGCAATCTCAAAATTTGAGACGAAACAGCAACTTGTGGATAAGCCTTGAACAAGTCTCTAAACATTGCCGCAAGCTATTGATGCGACAGGTGATTTCACAGTCCAAAAGATGTTGACAACCCTATGGCCGCTGCTAAGGTGGGCAACAGAGGGAAAACCGGGTTTTTTGTGGGTTTTCGTGGTTCAATGTTTTGCCGAGTGAAGGAAGGATAAGACGTCGTGTTTCAGGGCGAGACGGCCATCACAGTTGACGACAAAGGGCGCATGGCGGTTCCGACCGCATATCGCGACCTGGTCGCACGCGTGAGCGGCAATCGACTGGTCCTGACCTACAACCCGTTCGAAGGCGGCTGCCTGTGGCTGTACGCCGAAGCCGAATGGGAGCGCGTGCGTGATGACGTAATGGCAAAGCCAAATACCCAGCGGGTCGTCCGCCTGTTGCAGCAGAAGCTGGTCGGCTCGGCCGCCCATCTCGAGCTGGATGGCAACGGTCGCATCAGCATCCCGGCCAGCCACCGCAGCGCGGTGGGCATCGAGAAGAAGGCGGTGCTGCTCGGCATGGGCGACAAATTCGAATTGTGGAGCGAGCAGGCGCATCGCGCGTTGATCCAGCAGACACTGTCTGACGAGGATCTCGGCGATGGGCTGCTCGACCTGAAGTTGTGAGCGGGGGTGCCGGGGTGCGCCCAGACGCGCAGACCGGTCACCTCCCGGTGTCGCAGCCACCGGCGGTGCATCTGCCGGTCCTGTACACCCAGGTCCTTGAAGGCCTGAGGGTGATCGAAGACGGAACCTACCTGGACGGCACGTTCGGGCGGGGCGGCCATGCCCGCGGCACGCTGGCCCAGTTGGGGCCGCAGGGCCGCCTGCTGGTGATGGACAAAGACCCGGAAGCCATCGCGGTGGCCGAGCGCGACTTCGCGCCGGATCCGCGCGTGGCCATCTTCCGCGGCAGCTTCGCCCAGTTGCTGCAGTGGTCGCAGACCGATGCCGGGCTGGACGGGGTGCTGTTCGACCTGGGGGTGTCCTCGCCGCAGCTGGACGTGGCCGAGCGTGGCTTCAGTTTCGGCAAGGACGGTCCGCTGGACATGCGCATGGACCCGGATGCCGGCGAAAGTGCCGCACAGTGGATCAACCGCGCCGAAGAACGCGAGATCGCCGACGTGCTGTGGACCTATGGCGAGGAACGGCAGAGCCGTCGCATTGCCCGGGCCATCCTGGCGCGGCGCGCCAAGCAGCCGTTCGCGCGTACCGCCGAGCTGGCCGATGTCATCGCTTCGGTGATGCCGCGCGGCAAGGATAAGATCCATCCGGCCACGCGCAGCTTCCAGGCCATCCGCATCCATATCAACCGCGAGCTGGCCGACCTCGAGGCCGGCCTGGAAGCGGCCGTTGCCCGGCTCAAGCCCGGTGGCCGGCTGGCGGTGATCAGTTTCCACTCGCTGGAAGACCGCATCGTCAAGCAGTTCATGAACCGCCTGGCCAAGGCCCCGCCGAGCAACCGCCGCCTGCCTGAGCAGGCGACTTTCGTGCCCGTGCTCGATCTCGTCGGCGGCGCGATCAAGGCCGATGAAGCCGAGTTGTCGACCAACCCCCGTGCACGCAGCGCCGTCCTGCGCGTGGCGCAGAAGCGGGAGGTCGATGCGTGAGCCGGCTGTTGCTGGTGGTATTGCTGGCCTGCACGATCGCTTCGGCGATCGGCGTCGTATTCGTGCGCCATCGTCACCGCCAGACCTTCATCGAGCTGGCCCGCGCCGAGCGCGTGCGCGATGACCTGAACATCGAGTTTGGTCGCCTGCAGCTGGAGCAGGCCACGCTGGCCGAGTCCACCCGGGTGGACCTGCTGGCGCGTGAGCGGCTGGGCATGAAGTTCCCGGAAGCGGCCGACGTGGTGGTGATCCGCCCATGACCCGCACCGGCCGCAACCGCACCCGCAACGCCTTCAACCTGCGCAAGCGCCTGCGCTGGGTGGCGCTGGCGCTTGGCCTGTGTTCGGTCTCGCTGGTCGGGCGAGCGGCCTACGTGCAGATCATCAACAGCGATTTCTACCAGCGCCAGGGCGAAGCACGCTACCTGCGCGAACTGCCGATCAAGACTTCGCGGGGCATGATCACCGACCGCAACGGCGAGCCGGTGGCGGTGTCCACGCCAGTGGCCTCCATCTGGGTCAACCCGCAGGAACTGCTGCGCACGCCGGACCGCATTCCGGAGCTGGCCAGCGCGCTGGGCATGCCTGTGGATGAGTTGAGCAGCCGCCTCAGCCAGAAGGCGGACAAGGAATTCATGTACCTGCGCCGCCGGATCAATCCGGACGAAGCCGAGAAAGTAGTGGCGCTGAAGATTCCCGGCGTGGCCGCACAGCGCGAGTTCCGCCGCTTCTACCCGCAGGGCGAGGCGATGGCCCATGTGCTGGGCTTCACCAACATCGATGACCGTGGCCAGGAAGGGCTGGAACTTGCCTTCGACAGCTGGCTGCGCGGCGAAGCCGGTGCCAAGCGGGTGATCCGCAACCGCAAGGGCGAAACGGTGGAAAGCGACCTGCTGCGTGCGGCTACGCCCGGCAAGGACCTGACGCTGAGCATCGACCGCCGCATCCAGTTCCTGGCCTACCGTGAGCTGCGCAACGCGTTGATCGCCAACAAGGCGGCTGGCGGCTCGATGGTGATCATGGATGTGGCCACCGGCGAAGTGCTGGCCATGGTCAACCTGCCGACCTACAACCCGAACTCGCTGGCCGGTGCGATCCCGGACACCCGGCGCAACCGCGCCGTCACCGACCTGGTCGAGCCCGGCTCGACGATGAAACCGCTGACCATCGCCACCGCGCTGCAGGCCGGGGTGGTGACCAAGGACACCGTCATCGACACCAATCCCGGCTACATGTCGCTGGGGCGCTACACCATCCGCGACGTGCCGCGTAACAACGGCGTGCTCAATGTCACCGGGGTGATCACCCGCAGTTCGAATGTCGGTGCCGCCAAAGTGGTGGCCAAGCTGACCGACCAGGCGTTCTACGATGGCATCCATGCCTTCGGCTACGGCAAAACCCCCGGCAGTGGTTTCCCCGGTGAGTCGGGCGGAGTGCTGCCGCGTCCGGCGCGCTGGAGCGGCTCCTCCAAGACCACCATGTCCTACGGTTATGGCTTGTCGGTCACGCCGTTGCAGATCGCCACGGCCTACTCGGCGCTTGGCAATGGCGGCAAGCTGATCCCGCCGACCTTCATCAAGGGCCAGCGCAACGACGCCCACCAGGTGCTGGACCCGGCCACCGCCAGGGAAGTCGTGGCGATGATGGAAACCGTGGTGACGCAGGGCGGTGCCAAACAGGCCGCCGTGCTGGGCTACCACGTGGCCGGCAAGACCGGTACCGCGCGCAAGGCCGGGCCGCACGGCTATGAACGCGGTCACTACAACGCGCTCTTTGCCGGCGTGGTGCCGGCCAGCAACCCGCGCTTCGCCACGGTGATCGTGATCAACGACCCGCAGGCTGGCAAATTCTACGGCGGCCTGGTGGCCGCGCCGGTGTTCCACAACGTGATGGACGGCGCACTGCGCCTGATGGACGTGCCGCCGGATGACATCCAGTCCTGGCTGCTGGCCCAGCAGTCGGGCAAGACCGGCCATGCCGCCTCCGTACTGCCGATGCCGCCGGTGGATGCTGCACTGCCCACCGACGCCGCCGCCGAATTCGATGCCGCGCTGCCCAGCGCGCAGGCCCCGGTGCCGCCCGCCAACGGGGGTACCCAATGAGCAGGACCATGCTTCTTTCGCAGTTGCTTCCCGATGTGGCCCACGGCGGCCACGATGTCACCCTCACTGGCCTGGTGCAGGACAGCCGTGCCGTGCAGCCGGGCAATGCCTTCGTCGCCATTGCCGGTTTCGGCGCACATGGCCTGGGCTTTGTTGAACAGGCCCGTGCGGCCGGTGCCAGCGTGATCCTGTTCGAACCGCCGGCGCCTGCCGAGCTGCCGGCGCCGGCCGATGCCATCGCCGTGCCGGGCCTGCGCTCGCGCATGGGTGCGCTCGCCGAC
>DALZLW010000037.1:0-24786 GCA_032007425.1 Stenotrophomonas sp. | reverse complement strand
CGCGTTGGCTCAATGCTGATCAGAAATCGATGCAGCGTCCGTTTTTCTCCCAATCACCGTACCGCACCGGATCGAGTCCGCCGCGGCCACCGATTTCCTTCTGCTGCGCGGGCACTTCCTCGGGCACGGGTGCCGTGGGAACCAGCTCAGCTTCAGTTTCAATGTCGGGAGTGGGGGTTGTTTGGCCTATCATGTGTCGGTCTCGCAACGCACAAATTCTAGACCTCGTTCACGTGGCTGACAACCTTTACTCCGAATTCGAAGTTTTCCGCCCCCTGCCAGACCACCGCGTGGTGCGCCTGAACGGGCCCGATGCCGTGGCCTTCGCCCAGGCCCAGTTCGCCAACGATGTCGTCGCCCTGGCCGACGGCCATTGGCAATGGAGCGCGTGGCTGACCGCCAAAGGCCGCACCATTGCTGCGTTTGCGCTGCTGCGCACGGCCAGCGACGAGGTGATGCTGGTGCTGGCCGACGCCGATGCAGATGAGATTGCCTCGCAACTGCAGCGTTTTGTGTTTCGTCGGAAACTGAAAATCAGCAGCAGTGCAGGCGAAAAAGTCACCGCCGCCTTCACATCGCCGAGCACGGCACGTGGCGCGGAATTGGGAGGAAATGCGCAGATCGGTTGGGAACTGGACATGGGCAGCGACGCCTTGCCACGTACCCTGCGCCTGCTTCCCGATGGCACCCCGGGCGCCGAAGCGGACGCCGCGTTCACCGCCGCATGGCGGCAGGCCGACCTGCGCTACGGCCTGCCCCGGCTGAGCGCCGATCAGCGTGAACACTGGACCCCGCAACAGCTCGGCCTGGACCGGCTTGGCGGCTACAGCGTGAAGAAGGGCTGTTATCCGGGGCAGGAGATCGTTGCCCGCACGCACTTCCTCGGCAAGGCCAAGCGCGCCCTGCAGCTGTTGCAGCTCAGCGCCGACGTGCAGCCCGGCGCCGAAGTCCGGCTGCAGGACGCCCCGCTGGGTACGGTCGCCTGCGTTGCGGGCGACCTGGCGCTGGCGGTATTGCCGCTGGAGGTCGCCGAGGGCGCCGTCACCGTTACCGGCGAGCCGGCGCAGCGCCTGCCGCTGCTGGACGGGCTGGCACGCTGAGGGCGGGCGACGCGAGCGTGCTCCCGCGCGGGTCTGCCAAGGCCTCGGCGCTGTGATCGTGGCGGGTCGTCAGCGGCTGGAACGGGCCGGGTAGATGGCCGGCGTCGGTCGGTGCGCATTACGTGCAGCCCGGCCCATCGACCACCCGTGACGACCCCGGGTTCGTCACCCACCACGGCAGCTGCAGGGCCTGAGCGGATCAGGCGCGCTGCAGGCGCCCACCCGTTTCCGCATCGAAGAAGTGCAGCGCCTCGGGCTGCACGGCCAGCAGGATCTGTTCGCCCACGCCCGGCAACGACTGCGGCGCCACCCGCATGGTCAAGGCATGCCCGCCGCTGACCATGTTCACGAAGATCTCGTTGCCCACCGGCTCGATGCCTTCAATGCGCGCAGCAAACACATTGGCCGCATCCGGCTGCGCCGGCTGCAGGTGTTCAGGACGCACGCCCACGGCGATCGACCGCCCCAGCCACGCCGGGTCGATCATCGCTTGGCCCAGCGGCGCCACCCACTCACCGTCCTGCACGCTCAGGCCCGCCGCACTGCCGGCCAGTTTGCCGCGCAGCACGTTCATCGCCGGGCTGCCGAGGAAGCCGGCAACGAACAGGTTGGCCGGACGGTCATACAGGGCCATCGGCGTGTCGATCTGCTGGATGATGCCGTCCTTCAATACGACGATGCGCTGCCCCAGGGTCATCGCCTCGACCTGGTCATGGGTCACGTAGATCATCGTGGTACCCAGCTTGCGGTGCAGCTGGGCGATTTCCGTGCGCACGCTGTGGCGCAGCTTGGCATCCAGGTTGGACAGCGGCTCGTCCAGCAGGAACACCGCCGGCTCACGCACCAGCGCCCGGCCCAGTGCGACGCGCTGGCGCTGGCCGCCGGACATCGCCTTGGGCAGTTTGTCCATCATCTCGGTCAGGCCCAGCGTCTGCGCCGCTTCGCTGATGCGCTTGGAGATCGTGGCCTTGTCGTGTCCGCGCAGCTTGAGCCCGAAGGCCAGGTTCTCGGCCACGGTCATGTGCGGATAGAGCGCGTAGCTCTGGAACACCATCGCGATGTCGCGGTCCTTCGGCGCCACGTCATTGACCACCCGATCACCGATGGTCAACGTGCCACCGCTGATTTCCTCCAGCCCGGCGACCATGCGCAGCAGGGTCGACTTGCCGCAGCCCGACGGCCCGACCAGCACCATCAGCTCGCCATCGGCGACTTCGAAGCTGGCATCCTTCACTGCCACCTGGCCGTTGTCGTAGACCTTGCGCACACCCTGCAACTGCACTTTTGCCATTTCGTTCTTCCAGTCCGCCCGTTGCCGGGACGTTGCTCATGGACTGCCTTCGGCCCTCCCGAATGGCAGCTCGATTGGTTCACTGCCGCATGACGGCGGCCGCTGCAATCGAATACAGTTGCCCATTCTGCCATGTAAACGTTTTCACGTGGCAGTATCCAGCTTACGATCTGCGCATGCGCTGATCGTGCTGCCCCAGCGTACCCCCGCTTGCCTGCGTGCGGACGGTGCGTGCAGGCTGCCAGAGCGCCCCGGAACCGGTCAGAAGACCCGCGCCGGACCCAACGAACCCTTTCCAGAGTGCGATTGACAACGATGTCACCCGGATCTGAAACTCGAGCGATGCACGACACCCTTTTCCTGTTCGGCGCAACCGGCGACCTGGCCCAACGCTACCTCTTCCCTTCCCTGCTCCGCCTGCTCGGCGACGGCCTGCTGCCGGAAGGCTTCCGCGTCCGCGCACTGGCGCTGTCCGGCCATGACACCGAAGCCTTCCACGAAATCCTGCGCCCGCGCCTGCACCAGGCAATGCCGCAGGCCGGCGAAGCCGCAGTGGAAGACCTGCTGGCGCGCGTGGATTACCGTTCAGTGGACCTGCGCAATGCCGATTCGGTAGCCGAAGCCGTCGCTGATCTGGTGGATCGCACCTGCGTCAGCTACCTGGCCATTCCCCCGGGCTTGTACATTTCCACCTGCGAAGGCCTTGCCAAGGGCGGCGCCCTGGCCGCGCCGCACCGGCTGATGCTGGAAAAGCCGATCGGCAGCGACAGCGACAGCGCACAGACCATCATCAGCACCATCGGTCAATGGATCGACGAAGACCGCGTCTTCCGCCTCGATCACTACCTGGGCAAGGCCGCGGTGCAGAACCTGATTGCCCTGCGCTTCGGCAACACGCTCCTGGAAGCGGTGTGGAACCGCAACTACATCGAGTCCGTGCACATCCTGGTCTCTGAAAGCGAGGGCGTGGACGGCCGCGATGCATATTACGCGCGCTCCGGCGCGCTGCGTGACATGGTCCAGAGCCATATCCTGCAGCTGCTGTGCCTGGTGGCGATGGAGCCACCCGCTTCACTGGAAGCGGACCGCATCCGCGACGAAAAGGTCAAGGTGCTGCGTTCACTGCGCCCGCTCAGTGCAGCCGATGCGGCCAAGGACAGCGTGCGTGGCCGCTATACCGCCGGCAGCATCAACGGCCAGCCGGCCCAGGCCTACCAGCCGCCGGAAGGCAGCGACGTGGAAACCTTCGTCGGCGTCACCGCGCACATCGACAACTGGCGCTGGAGCGGGGTGCCGTTCCATCTCGTCACCGGCAAGCGGCTGCCCGAGCGCACCACCCGCGTGGTGGTGAACCTCAAGCCGGTCACCCACTGGCTGTTCGAGCGCCCGGCACGCGCCCAGGCCACTCCCAACCGGCTGGTGTTCCAACTGCAGCCGCAGGAAAACATCGAGCTGGGCCTGATGAGCAGCCTGGCCGGCCCGGAATGGGGAGCGCTGGAACTGCACCCGCTGGAGCTGGAGCTTTCGGTGCCGACCGGCCTGCACCGCCGCATCGCTTATGAGCGCCTGTTCCTGGATGCCTTCAACGGCAACCATGCGCTGTTCGTGCGCGACGACGAAGTCCGCGCCGCTTGGGCATGGATCGACAGCGTCGCCGATGCCTGGAAGCAGGCCGAGCTGCCGCTGCAGCCCTACCCCGCCGGCGAATGGGGGCCCCAGCAGGCCCTGCCCTTCCTGCCGGGCGATGTGATCGACGGCGACGGTGAGGTGCAGGCGTGACCCTGCAGTCCCTTCCCGTACTGGTGGCCGACATCGGCGGCACCAACGCGCGCTTTGCCCTGGCCGACACCGGCCAGGCCAGCCCGCTGATCCAGGACAGCATCCGCGAGTACGCCGTGGTCGGCTTTCCGTCGCTGGGCGACGCTGCGCGCTTCTACCTGGACGAAGTGGAAGCCAGCGCTGAACGCGGCGTGTTCGCCGTGGCCGGGCGCGTGGATGGCGACGAAGCCCGCATCACCAACCACCCATGGGTGATCTCACGCAGCCGCACGGCGGCCATGCTGGGCTTCAGCGAACTGCACCTGATCAACGACTTCGCCGCCCAGGCCATGGCGATCTCCCTGCTGCAGCCCGAGGATGTGGTGCAGTTGGGCGGCGCCAGTTGGAAGCCGCGCGAAGCTGGCGCTGCGGCCAACTACGGCGTCATCGGACCGGGCACCGGGCTGGGTGTCGGCGGCCTGGTGGTACGCGATGGGCGCTGCTATCCGCTGGAAACCGAAGGCGGCCACGTCAGCTTCCCACCAGGCACGCCGGAGGAGATCCGCATCCTGGAAATCCTCTCGGAAACCTTCGGCCGGGTGTCCAATGAACGCCTGATCTGCGGCCCGGGCCTGGTCAACATCCATCGCGCGGTCTGCGAGATGGCCGGCTTCGATCCGGGCAAGCTGGAACCGGCCGAGGTCACCGCCCGCGCCGCCGTCGGCGATCCCCAGGCCATGCGTGCCGTGGATGTGTTCTGCGCCGTGTTCGGCGCCATTGCCGGCGACCTGGTGCTCATCCAGGGCGCCTGGGACGGCGTGTTCCTCACCGGCGGGCTGGTGCCGCGCATGCTCGAATCGCTGCGCCATTCCGGTTTCCGCCAGCGTTTCGAACACAAGGGACGTTTCTCTTCGATCATGGGCCGGGTTCCTTCCCTGGCGGTGATCCATCCCAATCCCGGCCTGCTTGGTGCGGCTGCCTTCGCGGTCGATGCCGAGTGCGCCATTGCTGGAGTTGCTGCATGACCGTCGATTTCTCGTCCGACCGCGTCCAGTTCATCGCCCATCGCGATGCCGACGGCTGGATCGAAGCGGTGGCCGCCGATCTGGCCGCCACGCTCAACCAGGACATCGCCCAGCACGGGCGCACCCGCTTGCTGCTGTCCGGCGGCACGACGCCGGCACCGGTGTACCGGGCCCTGGCTGAGCTGGACGTGCACTGGGACCGGGTGGAAGTGAGCCTGGCCGATGAGCGCTGGCTCTCGCCGCAGGATCGGGACAGCAATGCCTGGCTGGTCCGCGAGCACCTGCTCAAGCGCGCAGAAGGCGCGCATTTCGACCCGCTGGTGCGTATCGGCAAGCCGTTGGCCGAATGCGTTTACACCGCCAACCTGCAGGCGCGACACAGCCAGCCGGCCAGCGTGGTCGTTCTGGGGATGGGCAATGACGGCCACACGGCATCGCTTTTCCCGGGCTCGGCCGATCTGGTGCGTGCGCTGGAAAGCACCCTGCCCTACGCCGCGCTCGATGCCACCGGCTGCCCCGGCGCCAACCAATGGCCCCTGCGCATCACGCTGACCCCGAACGGCCTGGGCCTGTGCCGGCAACGCATGTTGCTGCTGCGCGGCCGGCAGAAGCTGGAAGTGCTGCAACAGGCACTGGACAGCAACGACACGCTGCACTACCCGATCCTCAATGCGATCAACCTCGATGGTGCGCGCCTGCGCGTGCACTACTGCGATTGATCACCCGCCTCTCGCCACCTCTCTTACGCTGGTAGCCAATGAGTCTGCATCCCCGTCTGCACGCCATCACCGAACGCATCGTCCGCCGCAGCGCCCCCTCGCGCGCGGCTTATCTGGCCGCGATCGACGCCGCCCTGCGTGACGGCCCTTTCCGCAGCCGCCTGAGCTGCGGCAATCTGGCCCACGGCTTCGCCGCCTGTGGGCCGACCGACAAATCGCGCCTGCGTGGCGGCGTGACGCCGAACATCGGCATCATCACCGCCTACAACGACATGCTGTCGGCCCATCAGCCGTTTGAAACCTATCCGGAACAGATCCGTGAAGTGGCCCGTGAATTGGGCGCCACCGCACAGGTGGCTGGTGCCGTGCCGGCAATGTGTGACGGCGTGACCCAAGGCCGCGGCGGCATGGAACTGTCGCTGTTCTCCCGCGACGTGATTGCCCAGGCAACGGCGGTCGGCCTGAGCCATGACATGTTCGATACCACGATCCACCTCGGTGTCTGCGACAAGATCGTGCCAGGCCTGCTGATCGGCGCACTGGCCTTCGGCCACCTGCCGGCCGTGTTCGTGCCTGCCGGACCGATGACTCCGGGCATCCCGAACAAGCAGAAAGCCGAGGTGCGCGAACGCTACGCTGCCGGCGAAGCCACGCGCGAAGAATTACTCGAAGTCGAGGCGGCTTCGTACCACGGCGTCGGCACTTGCACGTTCTACGGCACCGCCAATTCCAACCAGGTACTGCTCGAAGCGATGGGCGTGCAGTTGCCGGGCGCCTCGTTCGTCAATCCCGGTACGCCGCTGCGCGATGCCCTGACCCGCGAAGCCACCGTGCGCGCCTTGGAAATCACCGCATTGGGCGACGATTTCCGCCCCATTGGGCGGATCATCGACGAACGCGCAATCGTCAATGCGGTCATTGCCCTGATGGCGACCGGCGGCTCGACCAACCACACCATCCACTGGATCGCAGTAGCGCGCGCAGCCGGCATCGTCCTGACCTGGGATGACATGGACGAGCTGTCGCAGCTGATTCCGCTGCTTGCCCGTGTCTATCCGAACGGCGAAGCCGACGTGAATCGCTTTGCCGCCGCAGGTGGTCCCGCCTTCGTGTTCGGCGAGCTGATCCGCGCCGGCCTGATGCACGGCGACCTGGTCACCGTCGCCCGTGGTGGCATGGACGACTATGCACGCGAACCGCAGTTGCGCGACGGCACGCTGGTGTACCTGCCTGGCCTCGATAAGAGCGCTGATCCGGAAGTGACACGTGGCGTGGCCGACCCGTTTGAAAGCCAGGGCGGCTTGCGTCTGCTGCGCGGCAATCTCGGCCGTTCACTGATCAAGCTGTCGGCGGTGAAACCGCAGTACCGTCAGATCGAAGCACCGGCCGTGGTTGTCGATGCACCGCAGGTGCTCAACAAGCTGCACGCTGCAGGATTGTTGCCGCAGGATTTCGTCGCCGTGGTCCGCTACCAGGGGCCGCGCGCCAACGGCATGCCCGAGCTGCACTCGCTGGCACCGCTGCTGGGCCTGCTGCAGAACCAGGGGCGCCGCGTTGCACTGGTGACCGACGGACGTCTGTCGGGTGCCTCGGGCAAATTCCCCGCAGCCATTCACATGACGCCGGAAGCCTCCCGTGGCGGCCCGCTGGCCAAGGTGCGGGAGGGTGACATCATCCGCATGGACGGCGAGGCAGGCACGTTGGAGGTGCTGGTGGACGCCGCCGAATGGGCCGCCCGCACACCGGCACCCAACACGGCACCGGCCGCCCATGACCTGGGCCGCAACCTGTTCGCGATCAACCGGCAGGTCGTCGGCCCCGCCGATCAGGGCGCGATCTCCATTTCCTGCGGCCCGGCAGCCGCCGACGGCGGCGCCTGGGACTACGACGCAGAGTATGAGCTTGGCCATGACGCGGCAGCTGCAGCCGCGCCGCATGAAGCCAAGGACGCATGAACCCAGAAGGACACCACATGAGCATTGCCTCCCATCAGCAGCGTGCTGCTGAGCTGCTGCACACCGCCGGCATCCTGCCGGTGGTCACCATCCACACGCTGGACCAGGCACGCGCGGTCAGCGCCGCGTTGCTTGAAGGTGGACTGCCAGCCATCGAACTGACCCTGCGCACGCCGATCGCCATGGAAGCCTTGGCGATGCTCAAGCGCGAGCTTCCGGACGTCGTGGTGGGTGCCGGCACGGTGCTGACGGTCGAACAGATGCAGCAGGCCATCGACGCTGGCGCCGACTTCCTGGTCACCCCGGGCACCCCGGCGCACCTGGCCGATGCACTGGCGCAGGCGCCGCTCCCGGTGGTGCCCGGTGCCGGCACGCCGACCGAACTGCTGGCCCTGTACGCCCGTGGTTTCCGTGTCTGCAAGCTGTTCCCTGCCACTGCCGTGGGCGGGCTGGCGATGATCAAGGGATTGGCCGGGCCGATTCCTGACCTGAAGCTCTGCCCGACCGGCGGCATCACGGAAAACAGTGCCGCTGACTACCTGGAACAGCCGAACGTGGTGTGCATCGGTGGCTCCTGGATGGTGCCGGGGCACTGGATCGGCGAAGGCAACTGGGATGCGGTGCGCGACAGCGCGGCGCAGGCGGCCGCCATCGTCAAGCGCGTGCGGCGCTGAAGGAAGGGGGCCGCGCGGCACTGCAGGATCAAGAAAGTGCAGCGCAGGACCTGAAAGAGAGGCGTGGCGACCAACGGTCGCCACCTATCAATGCTGACCGTTGCTGGCCAGCACCGGGGCCGTCCGCTCAGATCGGCCGGGACGGATCCACCAGGCCGTATTGGCTGGCCATGCGTGCCAGCGCGATGTTGTCCTGGATGCCCATCTTTTCGAACAGGCGGGCCTTATGGGTGTTGATGGTCTTGGCGCTCAGGCTCAGGCGTTTGGCGATATCTTCCTGACGCAGGCCCTGGGTGAGCAGCAGGGCCACTTCAAGTTCCCGCGGGGAAAGCATGTCGAATGGCGAACGGTTGCCCTCCACCGTCGCCAGCGCAAGGCTCTGGGCGATGCTGCTGCCCAGGTAGCGCCGCCCCGCGGCCGCATCACGCACGGCACGCAGCAGCTCCTGCGCATCGCAGCCTTTGCCCACATAGCCAAAGGCCCCGGCCTCCATCAGCCGCTTGGGCATCGGCCCGTCTTCCAGCACTGAAACAATGACCACCCGGGTGGCCTGCTGGCCACGCACGATGCGCTCGGTGACTTCCATACCGCTGACGCCGGGCAGGTGGAGGTCACAGAGCACCACGTCGGGCTGGAGCTGACGCACGTCGCGCAGCGCCTCTTCACCTGTATCGGCCTCGCCGACGACCTCGATATCCGTCTCACCGGACAGGATCATCTTCATGCCAGTGCGGACCAGGGCGTGGTCATCCACCAGATAGACTCGGATTGTCATTCCATCTCCCCGTTCACGACGGCTGATACCTGCCACGGTAAGCAGCTGTACAACACGCTACAAGCCTGTGCTTACGGCCCCAGGCTGATTATGCGGTGCGAATCACAGTCCCCAGACTGCAGCCAAAGATCGTAACGCAGTACATCGCAATGAGTATCAATATAGCCTATGAAGGTGACCAAGCTCACATTGCATTCCCGTCATGCCGCCGGCACCCGCTTCCTCTGTAGCGGCAAACGTCGGCCAAACATGATCAGGAAGCACGACACCACCCAGGCCAATGCCGCGCACCAGCCGGCGATGATGTCCGACGGGTAATGCACGCCCAGGTACACCCGGGACAGGCTCACGCCCACCGTGAATGTGATCGCCGCCGCAGCCACCGGCCAACGCCAGCGCGTGGACCAGGCCAGCAGGATGACCACGCAGGCAAAGGTCATCGAGCCCATGGCATGGCCGCTGGGGAAGCTGTAGGTGGACTCTGGCGCGATGGATTCCCACAACGTCGGGCGATCACGCTGGAAAAACTGCTTGCTGCTCAGGTTCAGCAGCGCCGAGCCGGCCAGGGCCAGCGCGGCGAAGACCGCTTCACGCCAGCGTCGGCATGCGGCCAACAGCAGCACCAGGGCGATGTCGGCAGGAATCAGGAACCATTCGTAGCCCAGCCGTGTGACAAAGACGACGAATGCATCCAGCTGCGGCCCGTGCAGTCCCTGCATGCGCCACAACAACGGCGCATCGAAATGCAGGGCTTCCAGCTCATGCACTTCGTCGGCCAGCGCCGCGAACACGCCCAACGGCAGCAGGACGCCGGCAAACAACAGAACGAAGCGCCAGGCATTGCGGCCCAGCCAGTGACGGACGCTCGACGCCGTTTCCGGCGCCGACATCACCGGCGGCTCAGCCTGCCCTCCGGACATAGGTCCGCTCCACGTAGGCATCGATCAGCGCGACGAACTCCTGGGCGATGTTCTCACCACGGAGTGTCACGGACTTCTCGCCGTCCACGAACACCGGCGCCGACGGCGCTTCGCCCGTGCCCGGCAGCGAAATGCCGATGTTGGCATGGCGCGACTCGCCGGGACCATTGACCACGCAGCCCATCACCGCCAGCGTCATGTTTTCCGCACCCGGATGCTCGATCTTCCATAGCGGCATTTTTTCGCGCACGTGGTTCTGCACGACCTTGGCCAGCTCCTGGAAGAACTCGGAAGTCGTGCGGCCGCAGCCCGGGCAGGCGGTGACCAGTGGCGTGAACGCGCGTTGGCCGGTGGTCTGCAGCAGCTCCTGGGCAACGATGACTTCCTGGGTACGCGACTGTCCCGGTTCGGGCGTCAACGAAATGCGGATGGTGTCACCGATGCCTTCCTGCATCAGCACGCTCAGGGCGGCCGCGGACGCGACGATGCCCTTGCTGCCGATGCCGGCTTCGGTCAGGCCCAGGTGCAGGGCGAAATCCGAACGCTGGGCCATGTCGCGGTACACGGCGATGAGCTCCTGCACACCACTGACCTTGGCCGACAGCACGATACGATCACGGGGCAGGCCGATGGACACGGCGGTTTCAGCCGAATCCAGCGCCGAGCGGATCAGCGCTTCGCGCAGGACCCGTCCGGCCTCCCAGGGCTGGCTGCGCTGGCTGTTCTCGTCCATCAGCCGCGCGGCCAGCGACTGGTCCAGCGAGCCCCAGTTGGCGCCGATGCGCACGGGCTTGCCATAGCGGATGGCGAACTCGATCAACTGCGCGAACTGGGTGTCCTTCTTCTTGCCAAAGCCCACGTTGCCCGGATTGATGCGGTACTTGGCCAGCGCCTCGGCGCAGGCAGGTTCGGCCGTGAGCAACTGGTGGCCGTTGTAGTGGAAATCGCCGATCAGCGGCACTTCAATGCCCATCATCGCCAGTTTGTCGACGATGCGCGGAATGGCAGCGGCCGATTCGGCGTTGTTGACCGTCAACCGCACCATTTCCGAGCCGGCGCGCCAGAGCTCGGCGACCTGCTTCACGCTCGATGCCACATCGGCGGTATCGGTATTGGTCATCGACTGCACCACGACCGGCTTGCCGCCGCCCACGGTGACGCCGCCGATGCGGACAGGCTGGGTAAGGCGGCGCGGCCACGTAGTGGGCTCGGCGGGCGGAGTCGGGCGGGAGACGGCGTCGTGCATCCGGGCATTCTACCGCTGCGATGCGACACGCGCGCGGCCGGCATTCAGCATTCTGCAGGTGACGGCTGGCGACTGCGGCCTATTGTCGCAGCCAGACCGGCGCGCCAGCGCATACCATGCACGCAATGACCAGTGCCGACGCCCCCTTCCTGCAAACCCTGTGCAGCCTGCGCTGGCTGGCCGTGGCCGGACAGGCCGCGACCATCCTGGTGGCCACGTTCGCCTTGGCCCTGCCACTACCGCAGCTGCCACTGTGGTCCGGGGTGGCGGTGCTGGCGCTGTTCAACAGCTACGCCCAGTGGCGCGCCACCGATACCGATACGGCGCCGGTCACTGCCTTCGGGCACATCCTGGTCGATGTCGCCGTGCTCACCTGGATGGTCGGATGGAGTGGCGGGGTCGGTAACCCGTTCGGCTCGCTGTTCCTGATCCTGATCGCACTGGCCGCCCTCGCCCTGCCGGTGCGCTGGGCCCTGGCCGTGGCGGTGGCCTGTCTACTGGGTTACGGCGCAAGTGCTGCCTTTGGCCTGCCCCTGCCCCGCGGCGGCTACTTTCCGCCCGAACAGCTGCAGTTATGGGGCGTGGTGGCGAACTTCCTGATCTCGGCCACCGTGGTACTGGCCTTCGCCACCCGCCTGGCGCTGGCGCTGCGCCGACGCGAAGTCGAACTGTCGCGACTGCGCGAGCGTTTCGCCCGCAACGAAGGCATCGTGGCCCTGGCCACCCATGCGGCCTCGGTAGCGCACGAACTCAACACCCCGCTGGCCACCATGACCCTGCTGGCCGATGACATCGCCGAGCAGAGCGCCGATGCACAGATCGGTGAAGACATCGATACCCTGCGCGAGCTGCTGGTGCAGTGCCGCGAGCGGGTCCTGGCACTGGCCCGGCCTGCCGCAGGCTCGGATCGGCTGCATGGCCTGCGCGATGCGACCGCGCGCCAGGTGCTGGAGCAATGGCAACTGGTGCGGCCGACGATCGCCCTGCACCGCAATGACGAGGCCCCTCTGCAACTGCCACTGGATGCCGGCGTCGGTCACCTGCTGATGGTGCTGATGAACAACGCCGCCGATGCCGGTGAAAAAGCAGGCCGGGCGCAGGTCGATCTGGACCTGCGCGTGGTTGACGGCGCCTTGGTCGGCGAGGTGCGGGACTATGGACAGGGCTTCGACACACGCGACGCGGTGCTGCCCGGCACCCTGTTCAGCAGCAGCAAGAGCGGCGGAATGGGGGTAGGCTTGGCCCTGTCCCACGCCACTATCGAACGCCTGCATGGCGAAATGTGGATGCGCCCGGCACCCGGTGCCGGCAGCCGCGTCGGCTTCCGCATTCCACTCCCCCCCGAGGACGCCCGATGAGCCCTGCTTCGCCCTCCCTGATCCATCCGACCACGCACGGCCTGCTGGTGGACGACGATGAGCTGTATCTGCGCACGCTGCAGCGCAGCCTGGCCCGCAAAGGCCTGGAGACGCAGACTGCGCAGGATTCAGCCAGCGCCCTGTTGCTGGCCCGACAGCACCCACCGGCGTTTGCATTGATCGATCTGAAGCTGGGCAGTGAATCCGGCCTGGCCCTGATCCAGCCTCTGCGCGCCCTGCGGCAGGACATGCAGATCCTGCTTGTCACTGGCTATGCCAGCATCGCAACGGCCGTGGAGGCGATCAAGCTGGGGGCCGACGATTACCTGCCCAAACCGGCCACGGTGCCGATGATCCTGCGCGCATTGGGCGAGGAGGACGATGGCCCGGCCGATGATGGCGAGCTGGAAGTGCCCGATGCCATGACCCCGATCAGCCGTTTGCAGTGGGAACATATCCAGCAGGCGATGCACGAAACCGGCGGCAATGTATCGGCGGCCGCGCGCCTTCTGGGCATGCACCGTCGCTCGTTGCAGCGGAAGCTGGCCAAGCGCCCCAGCCCGGAGCGTGATCCGAACCGATAAGGCACCGCTGCGTGCGCCGGGCACCGGCACGGATCGCGTGCCGATGCGCTGGCCGGGCGTGGTCCGCCGCCACGGCGGTCACGGGCAGCACCGGGCCAGGCCCGGCGGCTCCTCCAGCGGGATTCAGTCCTGCAGCCGGGCCAGAATCTCGCGCGTCACCGGATCGGCGATCGCCACCGCTTCACCCTGCAGCGCCGGCAACAGCTGGCTGGCCAGCTGCTTGCCCAGCTCTACGCCGAACTGATCGAAGGCGTTGATGTTCCAGATCACCGACTGCACGTACACCGCGTGTTCGTACATCGCGATCAGCGCGCCCAGCGCCTGCGGCGTCAGTGCATCGAGCAGGATCAGGGTGCTCGGCCGGCCGCCCGGGTAGTCGCGGTGCGGGTCGTCGCTGCCCTGGCCATTGGCCAGCGCTTCGGTCTGTGCCAGCAGATTGGCCAGCAGGGCCTGGTGGTTGACCGTGTAGGGATCATCGCTTCGCACGCAGCCGATGAAATCGGCCGGCACGACGCTGGTGCCCTGGTGCAGGGCCTGGAAGAAGCTGTGCTGCACGTCAGTGCCCGCCCCGCCCCACCACACCGGCACGGTGTCGCTGGCCACGGGCTGCCCGTCGCGCTGAACGCGCTTGCCCAGGCTTTCCATCACCAACTGCTGCAGATAAGCTGGCAACAGCGCCAGGCGCTGGTCATAGGTCATCACTGCATGGGTGGCATGACCCAGCAGGTTGCGGTTCCAGATATCGGTCAGTGCATGCAGCACGGGCAGGTTGCGCGCCAACGGCGCTTCCAGTGCGTGGGCATCCATCTGCGAGGCGCCTTCGAGCAACTGCTCGAAACGCTCGAAGCCGATCGCCAGCGCAATCGGGAAGCCGACCGCGGACCACAGCGAGTAACGGCCGCCGACCCAGTCCCACATCGGCAGCACCCGGCCGGGGGCAATGGCAAACGCCTTGGCCGCACGCTCCGGATTTGCGCTGACCGCATACAGCCGCTCGCTGCCGCCCAGCCAGTCATGCAGGATCTGCCCATTGAGCAGGGTTTCCTGGGTACCGAAGGTCTTGGAGATCAGGATGCCGGCGGTGCGGGCCGGGTCCAGCGTGGCCAGCGTGCGCTGCATGGCGGCGCCATCCACGTTGGACACGAAATGCACGCGCAGCCGTCCACCGTCCACCGGACGCAGCGCGTCGGCGACAAGACGCGGCCCGAGATCGGAGCCGCCGATGCCGACGCTGACGATGTCCGTGACTTCGCTGGCCTCCAGTGCGCGCACCAGGTCACCCATGCGTTGGCGCACGTCCTGCGCGGTCGCATGGGCCTGCACGGCCACCGGCGCATCCACCACCGCACCACGCAGCGACGTATGCAGCGCGGCGCGGCCTTCGGTCAGGTTGACCTGCTCACCGTTGAACAGGCGCGCGATGGCACCGCCGACATCACGGTCGGCGGCCAGCGCCAGCAAGGCCTGCAAGGCCGCGGCATCGTACTTCTGCCGGGCAAAGTTCACGTACAACGGACCGACCCGCAGCGCCAGATCCTGGGCGCGGCCAGGTTCGGCGGCGAGCAGGTCGGGAATGCGTGCGCCCTTCAGGCGCTGGGCATGGGAATGCAGCAGGTCGAATCCGTTGTTTGTCGTCATGCGGCTTGTGTCGGAATGGTGTCGTTGGTGTGGGAAATCTGGTTGCTGCCGTCCACGTAGACCAGCTTGGGCTTGAAGCTCTCGGCTTCCTGCTCGCTCATCGTAGCGAATGCGGCGATGATGATGATATCGCCTACCTGCACATGGCGGGCGGCGCCACCATTGAGCGAGACCACGCCGCTGCCGGCTTCGGCACGGATGGCATAGGTGGAGAAGCGCGCACCGTTGGTGACATCCCAGATGTGCACCTGCTCGAACTCACGGATGCCCGTGGCCGCCAGCAGGTTGTCATCGATGGCGATGGACCCTTCGTAGTTGAGCTCCGAATGGGTAACAGTAGCGCGGTGGATCTTGGTCTTGAGCAGGGACAGGTGCATGACACAGGCGACGCGGAAAGGAAAGCGGGGATTCTATCACCCCTGCCCGCTCCTGCCCGGAACAGTCGCCGCGACCGAGAAAATGAACGATTAATCAAAGCAGGGCATCCGAATGGGTGATGCAGTGCATCGCCTATTCGGTCAATGAGTGAACTCCCTCCATGCCAAACGTCAACTTTCGCGCCGCAGTCCAGTACTTCCACTCCCCCGGGGTTCCAGGCAGCGGACTGAACGAGAACGCTCAAGCCTGCAATTGCGGCCATCCGTTCGCCACCGCCGTACAGGTCGTGAACGGGCATCAGATCGTTACCCACCTCCCACACGTCCATGACGGTCACGCCATCTACCCTTGCGCTCACTCCGTCTACATGTCCGTAAGCGATATCACCATCAATTCCGGACCGGACATATCCACCCTCCGTCAGATGCTGGCCGAGCTCAGGTCCAACGTCGAACCGCGCAACGCGCCTCCTCGTACCACGAACAACGGGAGCCACGGAAGGCTTGCACACGGGCACCATGCCGAGGCGGATGGAGCGCGTGGCCAGTGGTCCGCAGTCGCGCATGTGCCGCCTTCGCCTGCACATACACCGGCACCGGCACCTGCATCTGCACCTTCGCCGGCACCTGCACCTGCACCTGCACCTGCACCTGCACCTGCGGTGAGCAGCAGCCCCCGCATGGCCAGCCTCGACCGTTTCGCCGCATCAGCGCCACCGCCGAGCACGCACTCTGACTCTGACTCGGATTCGGGCAGTGACGCCTCCGTGCATAGCTGGGACAGCTGGAAAAGCTGGCAATCAAACAACAGCTTTCTTTATACCCGGTGGCAGGACCCAGGTGCCGGAGCACCGGGCAGGTCCAGCGACGCCTGAGCCCAGGCGCGGGCTCAGAACTCCAGATTGTCGATCAAGCGGGTGCTGCCCAGTCGTGCGGCCAGCAGCGCCACCCGCGGACCGCCCTCATGCGGCGGTTCCAACAGGTCGGTGGTGCGCAGCACCGCATAGTCCACGCTGAACCCGGCCGCCTGCAGCGCGGCCGCGGCATCGGCTTCGATCTGCGCGCGGGCATGCCCCGCCACGTAGCCTTCACGCATGCCGGCCAGTACCCGGTGCAGGGTCGTGGCGACCTGACGCTGATCCGCATCCAGATACTGGTTGCGCGAGCTCTTGGCCAGGCCGTCCGCTTCGCGGACGATATCGGCCCCGACCATCTGGATCGGGAAGGACAGCTCGGCCACCATCTGCCTGAGCACGGCAAACTGCTGGTAATCCTTGCGTCCAAACACCGCCACGTCCGGCTGCACCTGCAGGAACAGCCGCGCCACGACGGTACACACCCCATCGAAATGACCGGGACGATGCGCCCCTTCCAGCACCTCGCTGATCCCCGGCGCCCGCACCTGGGTGGTCAGCGCCACCCCCAGCGGGTACATGGTTTCCACGCTGGGCAGCCACACCGCATCGCAACCTACCTGTGCCAACCCGGCCACGTCGGCGTCCGGGGTGCGCGGGTAACGGCTGTAATCCTCGTTCGGCCCGAACTGGGTCGGGTTGACGAAAATGCTGGCCACCACCTTGTCGGCATACTGCCGGGCCAGCTGGACCAGCGCATGATGGCCACCGTGCAGATTGCCCATGGTTGGCACCAGCGCCACCCGCAGGCCCTGCTGCTTCCATTCCTGCACCTGCGCGCGCAGCGCGGCGAGCTCTTTGAACACCTGGATCATTGGGCGTACGCGTGTTGTTCGTCGGGGAAGCTGCCGTCGCGGACGGCAGCGGCATAGGCGCGGGTGGCACCGGCCACCGAACCCCCTTCGGCAAGGAAATCCTTGACGAACTTGGGTCGGCGGTGACCGCTGTCGAGGCCAAGGAAATCGTGCATCACCAGCACCTGGCCATCGCACTGCGGGCCTGCTCCGATGCCGATGGTCGGTGCACTGACGGCGGCAGTCACTTCCGCGGCCACCGGGGTCGGCACGCATTCGAGCACCAGCAGCGCGGCACCGGCATCCACCGCGGCCTGCGCATCGAGCACCAGCTGGCGGGCGGCATCGCCACGTCCCTGCACCCGGTAGCCGCCCAGCCGCAGTACTGACTGCGGGGTCAGGCCCAGGTGCGAACAGACCGGAATCTCGCGCTCCACCAGGTAACGGATGATGTCCAGTTTGAAGCCGGCACCTTCGATCTTGACCATCTCTGCGCCGGCCCGCAGCAGCTGCAACGAAGCTTCCAGCGCCCGCTCCGGGGTGGCGTCGGCACCGAACGGCAGGTCGGCCACCAGCAGCGCGCGCTGCAGCACGCGCGACACCACGCGGGTGTGGTAGACCATGTCCGCCACGGTCACCGGCAGGGTGGACTCATGGCCCTGCACCACCATGCCCAGCGAATCGCCGATCAGGATCAGGTCCACGCCGTTGGCGTCGAAGGTGCGTGCGAAGCTGGCGTCATAAGCGGTCAACATGACCAGCTTGTCACCGTTGCGCTTGGCCTCGGCCAGGGCGGGAACGGTCCAGGGCTTGCTGTCTGCGTGCGAACTCATGTGCTGATAACCGGGGGAGATAACTTCCCCATTATCCCCCGATCGGAGCAATCCCGCAGGTGTCCGCGCGCATCAGTGCATCCTGCACGCTGCCATGGCCGGGAATGACCAGGTCCGGCGCCAGTGCCGCCAACGGCACCAGCACGAACGCGCGCTGGTGCATCCACGGATGCGGCACCTGCAGCCCTGGCAGGTCCAGCACCTGGTCCCCGTACAGCAGCAGGTCCAGGTCAAGCACGCGCGGCCCCCAATGCAGGGCCGGATCGCGCACGCGCCCGGATCCGGCCTCGATGGCCTGCAGGCCGTGCAACAGCGCCAGCGGTGCCAGCCCGGTTTCGAGCTGCGCCACGGCATTGACGAACGGCGGCTGGTCCTCGTTGCCCCAGGCCGGGGTGGCGTAGAGCGCCGACGCTGCCAGCACCCGGGTCGAAGCAAGCCCATCCAGCGCGGCCACGGCGGCGTTCACCGCCGCAACCGGCTCACCCAGATTAGCACCCAGGCCAATCCAGGCGTGTACCGTACTCATTACTCGGACGCCGCACTGCTGCCAGCGCCGGGCCGACGGCGACGACGGCGGCGCTTGCGCGCGACATCGGCCTCGCCCTCGTCATCAACCTCACGCTGGCGGGCATGTTCGGCATCGAGCGTGGACTCCAGCTCGCGGCCGTTCTGCAACTGCGCCTCGCGCCAGAACGCCACATCGGCCGCATGGTCCGACGAGGCGACCTGGCGCAGCGCGAGGAAATCGAAGGCCGCACGGAAGCGCGGGTGGGTCAGCGTGCGGAACACACGCTTGCGCTGGCGCGAACTGAAGCGACCCTGCATCAACCAGATTTCCTGCATGGGCAGCGAGAACCGGCGCGGCAGCGCGATCGTGGCCAGTTGGTGCAGGGTCACCCGATCGGCCGCGCGGCGCTGGGCTTCTTCCACCGCCAGCCCCTGCTTCTCCAGGCTGGCCTGGGCACGGCAGAACGCCGGCCACAGCAGCAAGGCAAACAGGAACGACGGCGACACCGGCTCATCATTGGCCACGCGCGCATCGGTGCTGGCCAGGCCTTCGATCAGCATGCGGCGCAGGGCGCCACCGCGGTTGGCACGCAAGGCGGCGGCACTTTCCGGGAACAACACTGCCAGCAGGCCGTAACGCTCCAGGCCCTCGAAACTGGCCACGCCGTGCCCGGACAGGAACAGCTTGAGCACCTCTTCGAACAGTCGCGCCGGTGCCGCTTCGTTGAGCAGGCCGGCCAGGCGCGGGATCGGTTCAGCGGTGGCGTCCTCGATCTGGAAGCCGAGCTTGGCGGCCAGGCGCACCGCACGCAGCATGCGCACCGGATCTTCGCGGTAGCGCTGTTCCGGCTCGCCGATCAGCTTCATCAGCCGCGCCTGCACGTCCTCGAAGCCACCGGTGTAATCGCGCACCGAGAAATCCTCGATGGCGTAGTACAGCGCGTTGCAGCTGAAATCGCGGCGCACGGCGTCATCTTCGATGGTGCCGTAGACGTTGTCGCGCACCAGCATGCCGTTTTCCATCTCGCGGTCGCCGCTGCCATCGTCGGTGTTGGCGCGGAAGGTGGCCACTTCGATGATCTCGCGGCCAAACACCACGTGGGCCAGGCGGAACCGGCGGCCGATCAGGCGGCAGTTGCGGAACAGGGATTTGACTTCTTCCGGCGTGGCATTCGTGGCCACGTCGAAATCCTTGGGGTGGCCATTGACCAGCAGGTCGCGCACGGCGCCGCCCACGAGGTAACCGTGGAAACCGGCATCGCGCAGGCGGTACAGCACGCGCAGCGCGTTCGGGCTGATGTCCTTGCGGGAAATGGTGTGCTGGTCGCGGGGAATGACCCGCAGACCGATCGGAGATGTAACAGAGGAATTGATGTTGGCGCTTCCGGTTGAAGTTTCGGGATTGCCCAATGGCATCGAGGTGCCTATACTAACGCTCCTGCGCTTGCAGCGACACAGTGCTCCCTTCGTCTAGTGGTTAGGACATGGCCCTCTCACGGCTAAAACAGGGGTTCGAGTCCCCTAGGGAGTACCAGCCGTTGCTTCAGGAATGAAAAAAGCCCGCCATGTGCGGGCTTTTTCGTTTCTCCCGGCCAGGCCGGCCCGCCTCGGCCATGCGGCCTGGTACGTGGCGACCGCGCGATCGCCACGTACCGGACGGGGTCCTCAGCCCTCCATCTGCTCCAACTCGCGGCCCTTGGTTTCGCGCACGTAACGCAGCACGAAGAAGATCGACAGGAACGCCGCCACCGTGTAGATGCCGTAGGCCCCGGCCAGGCCGATGCCGGCCAGCAGCACCGGGAAGGTCACGGTGATGGCGAAGTTGGACGTCCACTGCGCCGCACCGGCCACCGCCAGGGCCGAACCTCGGATCTGGTTGGGGAACATTTCGCCCAGCATCACCCACATCACCGGCCCCCAGGACATGTTGAAGAACACGACGTAGACGTTGGCCGCCACCAGTGCCAGGCGCCCCATGCCGTCGGAAAGCTGCAGGCGGCCTTCAACCAGCGCGCCGCTGGCAAACGCCACCACCATCAGCGCCAGCGACACCGCCATGCCGACCGAGCCGATCCACAGCAGCGGACGGCGGCCGATGCGATCGATCAGCAGTACGGTGACCAGGCAGGCACCGATGCTCAGCCCGCCGGACAGCACGTTGATCAACAAGGCGTCGTTTTCCGAGAAACCCACCGCCTGCCACAGCACGGCGCCGTAGTAGAACACCACATTGATGCCTACCAACTGCTGCAGCACCGCCAATCCCAGGCCCACCCAGATGATGCCGCGGATACGCCCGGAAGCGCTGTCGCGCAGATCGGCGAACCGTGGGCGATGCTCGCCCTGGGCCAGGCTGTCTTCGATCTCCGCCAGCTTGACCCGAGCCTGCCCGGCGCCGTAAAGCCGCACCAGTACCGCTTCGGCTTCGGCCAGCCGCTTGCGGGCCACCAGGAACCGCGGGCTTTCCGGGATGGCCAGCAACAACAGCAGGAAAAGCAACGACGGGATGGCCTGCATCCAGAACATCCAGCGCCAGGCCTCCTGTCCCAGCCAGAGCACCTCGGTGGACGCGCCCGCGGCGCGGGCCAGCAGGAAATTACTGAGGAAGGCGGCAAACAGTCCGCTGATGATGGCCATCTGCTGCATCGTCGCCAGCTTGCCGCGGTAGCGCGCCGAGGCGACTTCGGCGATGTAGGCTGGCGACATCACGCTGGCCGCGCCCACCGCAAAGCCGCCGACCACGCGTGCGGCAACGAACAACCACGAGGCATGCGCCGCCCCTGCCCCCAACGCGGACAGCAGGAACAGCAGGGCAGAGATGATCAGCACCCCGCGCCGTCCCAGCAGGTCGCCGAGGCGCCCCGCCACGAAGGCACCAATGGCACAGCCGAGCAGCATCGAGGCGACCTCGAACCCCAGCGCGGCTTCGCTGGAGTTGAACGCCGCGCGCAGGCCGTCGACCGTACCGTTGATGACGCCGCTGTCAAAGCCAAACAGGAAGCCACCGATGGTGGCCACGCAGCTGACCAGTACGATGAAGGCGGTGTTCTCACCGCGGGCACTGCCGGAAACGGGGATCGCTGTGGACATGGTCGGTACCGGTAAATGGAAGGAAGGCCGCTCAGCGCAGCAGATACTGGTTCACCAGGTTCTCATACGCCTCCTGGCGACCACTGCGCAAGGTCGGCTCGCCGGCCTGCTGCGCGTGCCGGCACAGGTCCTCGAGGCTGGACTGGCCGGCAGCGAACGCTGCGCCGGCGCCCTGGTCGAAGCTGGCGTAGCGCTCGCTGCGCCACTGTTCCAGCGGCGAGGCGGTCAGCAGGGCATGCGCCACTTCCAGGCCACGGGCGAAGGCATCCATGCCACCGATGTGGGCCAGGAAAAGATCCTGCGGATCGGTGGATTCCCGACGCACCTTGGCATCGAAATTCAATCCGCCATGGACGAAACCGCCTTGGCGCAGCAGCACCAGCATCGCCCCGACGGTGTCATACAGGTCGGTGGGGAACTGATCGGTGTCCCAGCCGTTCTGCGGGTTACCGCGGTTGGCATCAATGCTGCCCAGCAGGCCCGCATCGGCCGCCACCTGCAGGTCGTGGGCGAACGTATGACCGGACAGGGTGGCATGGTTGGCTTCGATGTTCAGCTTGAAGTCGCCGTCCAGGCCATGCGCGCGGAGGAAGCCCACCACGGTGGCGCTGTCGAAATCGTACTGGTGGTGCATCGGTTCCATCGGCTTGGGCTCGATCAGGAAGGTGCCGTTGAAACCGATACTGCGCCCATAGTCGCGGGCCGCTGCCAGGAATCGCGCAAGATGCGCCTGTTCACGCTTCATGTCGGTGTTGTACAGGCAGGCATAGCCCTCGCGGCCACCCCAGAACACGTAGTTCTCGCCACCCAGCTTCACCGTGGCATCCAGCGCCGCCCGCACCTGCACGGCAGCACGTGCCACGACGGCGAAGTCCGGGTTCGTCGCCGCACCGTTCATGTAGCGCGGGTGCGAGAACAGATTGGCGGTGCCCCACAACAACTTCACCCCACTCGCGCGCTGGCGCGCCTGCGCCGCTTCGACCATGTGCGCCAGATTCGCCTGGTACTCACCGATGTCGTCGGCATCCGGCGCCAGGTCGACGTCATGGAAGCAGTAGTACGGCACACCGAGTTTGGTGAAGAACTCAAAGGCGGCATCGGCCTTGGCCTCGGCCCGCGCCAACGGCGTGGCCGCACTGTCCCACGGGTAGACGCGCGTGCCCGGACCAAACGGATCATGGCCGGCACCGCAGAAACTGTGCCAGTAGGCGACTGCAAAGCGCAGGTGGTCGCGCATGCTGCGGCCACCGACCTGGCGCTGTTCGTCGTACACCTTGAACGCCAGCGGATTGTCCGATGTCCGGCCCTCGAAGGGGATGCGGCCGATGCCGGGGAAATACTCACGCTGTCCGACGAAGAACGGGGAACTCATGGTGACGGGATCTCCTGCGATGCGGGCAGGCGCTGCTGGAACACCGGTTCCAGGGCCTGCAGATGGTGGACGAAACGTTGATATGCCGCCTCGTAGGCGGCGGCTTTTGATGGGTCTGGCGTGGCCGCCAAGGCGGGATCGAACTGAAGGTGGGCATCGACCACGTCCGACAATGCGGCTCCCTGGCCGTCGCAGGCCCACAGCGCCTGCAATGCCGCGCCAAATGCCGCGCCCTCGGCCTGCACAGGCACCTGCACCGGCAACTGGAAGACATCGGCGATCAGCTGTCGCCAGTGCGCGCTGTTGCTGCCACCACCGGTGAGCACCAACCGCTGGCCGGGCAGCCCCGCTTCGGCAAGTGCATCCAAGCCGATGCGCAGGCTGAAGGACGCGCCTTCCACGGCGGCGCGGTAGAGATTGGCCGGCGTCAGGTTGTGCAGGTTCATCCCATGCAGCGCCGCCTGTGCATGCGGCAGGTCCGGTGTGCGCTCACCGTTGAAGAACGGCAACAGGACCAGGCCATCCGCGCCGGGCGCGCTGGCGGCCAGCAGGGCCTCGCCCTGGCCGCGCGGCAGCCCCAGCAGCTGCGCCACCTGCTCGGTGGCCACGGTGCAGTTCATCGTGCAGACCAAGGGCAGCCAGCCACCATCGGAGGCACAGAACGCCGCCCAGCGGCCCTGCGGATCGACCTTCGGCGTCGCGCTCCAGGCAAACAGCGTGCCCGACGTTCCAAGGCTGACGCTGAGGCTGCCTTCGCGCACCGCACCGGTGCCGATGGCAGCCATCATGTTGTCACCGCCGCCCACAGCAACCCGTGCATCGTGCGGCAGACCCAGCAGATCGGCAATGCCGACCTGCAACGGGAAATGCGCGTCCGGCGCGACCAGTGGTGGCAGCAGGGCGGCCAGATCCCGATTGCAATCGGTGGCCTGCAGCAAGGACGAGGACCACTGCCGGCTGCGGACATCCAGCCATCCCGTGCCAGAGGCATCGCCGCACTCCATGAAGCGCCGTCCGGTCAGCCACAGATTGATGTAATCGTGTGGCAAGGCGATGCCGTCCAGCGCTGCATAGGCGTCGGGGCGATGCTGGCGCGTCCACGGCAGCTTGGAGGCGGTGTAGCCGACCCGGATCGGATTACCCGCGGCCGCGATACACGCCGCCTCGCCGCCCATGGCATCGGTGATGGCATCGCAGTGCGCGGTACTGCTGGTGTCGCACCACAGCTTGACCGGCGCGAGCACTGCATCGTCGCGGCCCAAGGCCACGAAACCGTGCTGCTGACCCGACACTGCCAGCGCCCGCACATGTGCACGCACCTGTGCCGGCAAGTTCGTCACGCAGGCCTGCAGCGCATCGATCCAGTCCTGGGCCTGCTGCTCGCGGCGTCCGTCATCACCACTGTCCAGATCCAGCGGACGTGACTGTTGGGCCACGACCTGTCCCGCACGGGCGTCGTAGGCCAACACCTTGACGCTCTGGGTGCCGACGTCGATGCCCAGGTATACCGCCTGCCGCCTGCCTGCCGCCTGCTCCATCCGCTCTCCAACGCCATTTGTCTACCGATAGACAAACAGTGTCTGCCGAGCTTCGGTGCCAAGGCAATGTGCAGTGCGGCAAAGCGCAGGGCCATGCGAACAGCAATGGGTTGAGCACGTCATCGCCACCTGTCGCCAGCCGCATCGCCTTTCGCGCCGAGCGCCCCTTCCACACCGACCGCAACGCCTGTCAGCACAGGCCTCGACGCAATCGCCAGCAGCGAGCACCCGCACCTGCCCTGTACACCAGCCGCCCACCCGACCCCTTGGCGCAGAGACAGGCATGGCGGTTTTCACACCCGGCTGGTACGTCGTGCA
>DALZLW010000036.1:0-24902 GCA_032007425.1 Stenotrophomonas sp. | reverse complement strand
CACCGGCGAACGACGTGGCACGCGGCCCGGTGCCCCGTATCGGCGTGGTGACCATGGCACCCGGCACGATCTTCTTCGAGCGCTTTGGCCACGATGCCATCGTCGTGGTCGATCCGCGCGACAACACGGCCACCTCTTACAACTTCGGCTACTTCGACCCCAGCGAGCCGGACTTCGTCACCCGCTTCATCCGCGGCGAGATGATGTACTACCTGGTGGCCCTGCCACTGGACCAGGACCTGTCCTATTACGAACAGAGCGGACGCGGCGCCAGCATCCAGTGGCTGGATCTGGAACCGGCGCAGGCGCTTGCGCTGGAAGCCGACCTGCAGCAGCGCGCACGCCCGGAAAACGCGCGTTACCGCTACGACTACTACACCGCCAACTGCGCCACGATGGTCCGCGACACGCTGGACAAGGCACTCGGCGGCACCCTGCACGCACAGCTTTCGGGACGTTCGCGCGGCAATACCTATCGAAGCGAATCGGTCCGCCTGGCCTCACCGGCCCCCTGGATGTGGCTGGGCTTCGATCTGGGGCTGGGGCCGTTCGCCGACCAGCCGCTGTCGCGCTGGCAGGAGGCCTTCGTACCAATGCGCCTGGCCGCCGCGCTGGATCAGGCCCGCACCCACGACGGGCGTCCGCTGGTGGCCGCACGCGAGCAGTTGCTGCCGCACCGACTGTCCGCCGAGCCAACCGAACAGCCCCGCCGTTGGTGGCCGTGGCTGCTGGTCGGTCTGCTGGTGGCGGTCGGGGCTGTCGCACTGCGCAGCCGCCCGCGTCTGCTGGCCACCCTGGGGTTGCCGCTCTGGCTGTTTGCCGGCGTTGCCGGCGGCCTGCTGACCTACCTGTGGGGATTCAGTGACCACCATGCGGCCTGGGGCAACCGCAACCTCCTGCAGTTGTCACCGTTGGCGCTGCTGGCGCTGCCGGGTGCGATCAGCCTGCTCCGCGGTCGCGTTCCGGGCCGCGTGTTCAGGGCCACCTTGTGGCTGCTCGCCGGCCTGTCACTGTGCGGCCTGGTGCTGCACTGGTTGAGCCTGCAGCCACAATACAACGTGCAGTGGATCGTGCTGTTGTTGCCCGTCCACGTGGCACTGGCCTGGGTGCTGGGCCGCGCACGCTTGCCTGCGACGGGTCGCTGACCCACGATGACAGGCATGGTCACCCCTGCAACCGTTGCTGAAGGCAGCAATCCGCCCTGCGTCATCAACTGCGTTCACTACGACGACGCCGGCAAGCGCCACGATATCGCCCTGGATGCCATCAGCGATGTGATCGCCAGCGGCGACGGCTTTGTCTGGGTTGGACTGTACGAACCGGCCGATGACGTGCTGCTCAAGCTGCAGGAAGAGTTCTGCCTGCATGACCTGGCCGTCGACGACGCCCGCAACGCACACCAGCGACCCAAGGCCGAAGCCTACGGCAATTCGCTGTTCGTCGTGGTCACCACCGCGCAGATGGTCGACGAGCGCATCCGTTACGGCGAGACCCATGCCTTCCTGGGACCGCGCTTCCTGGTCACGGTGCGCCACGGCGCCTCGCTGTCCTACGCACCGGTGCGTGCGCGGGTGGAACGCGAACCGCAGTTGTTGCGTCTCGGCCCCTCCTATTGCCTGTACGCGGTGATGGATTTCGTGGTCGACAACTACCTGCCGATCACCCAGCGCTACCGCGACTCGCTGGACCTGCTGGAACAGGACATCTTCGCCGAAACCTACAGCCGCACCACGGTGGTGAAGCTGTATGAGCTAAAGCGCGAGCTCAACAAGATGCGCATGGCCGTGGCGCCCCTGCAGGATGTGCTGGCGCAGTTGCGGCGCAACCAGGGCGAGCTGATTCCCGATGAGGTCAAACTCTACATCCGCGATGTCCACGACCACGCCGTGCGGATCAGTGATGTCATCGACACCCTGCGCGAGATGCTGGGCACCGCGCTGAGCGTCAACTTGTCGCTGGTGACATTGGCCCAGGGCGAAACGGTCAAGCGCCTCGGCGCCTGGGCGGCACTGCTGGCTGCCCCCACCCTGATCACCAGTTGGTATGGGATGAACTTCAGCCACATGCCGGAGCTGGACAAGCCTTGGGCCTACCCACTGATGATCGTCGGCGTCGGCGCCGTATGCGTGGGGCTGTACCGGCTGTTCAAACGGGTCAAGTGGCTGTAAGCGCTGCGATAACGCGCGCGCTGGCGGGCCGAGGAGTCACGCAATGCGCCTTCGGCCTCGGCGCCGAGACATCACGTATTACCTCCGCCCTCCCGTCGCGCCTGTCGGGCGCTGTGCCAAGGCGCCAGCAGGTCGGAGTAGGCGCGCATTCGTTCCTGCGCCGCCGCCACCGCCTGCGCAGCGTCGCGTGCCGCGACCAAGGCCTCCTGCAGGCGCGTACGCGCGACTCCCAGCGCACGCTGCTCGCGCTGGATCCGGGCAGGCGCCGCATCCATGAACGCCAGCAGCGCCATTGAAGGCCGCCCTGCCCTCAGGTGGGCCAACTGATCGTAGCTGGCCCGCTGGCAAGCCTGCTCCAACACGTTGATGGCTACCTCGTGCCGCTGACAGTCCGCCGCGCACAGGGTCGCTGCCTGCCGGGCCCGTGCGCTGCGCACGATGGCGCGATGCTCACGCAGCTTGCCCAGGATGATCAGCGCCCCCAGCGCCTCGGCCTCGTTGTCGTCCATCATCCCACCCGGCCGTCAGGCGGGCTTGAAACGACCCGGTGCAGAGCGTCGTCCAACGCCTCGGCCGAACACGGCGTGTCCAGCCCTTGGCGCAGAAAAGCAAGGATGGCCTCGTGTTTGACCACCGCCTCGTCCAGTTCCACATCGTGCCCTGGCTGGTACTCCCCCAGGCGGATCAACAGTTCGGACTTCTTGTACGTGGCCAGCAGTCGACGTACCTGCAAGGCCGTATCCAGTTGTTTCGGCGTACACACATTACGCATTACCCGGCTCCGGCTGGCCAATACATCAATGGCCGGATAGTGCCCGGCAGCAGCGAGCTCCGGCGACAGCACGATGTGCCCGTCCAGCAACGACATGGCCTCCTCACTGACCGGATCACTGCCGACGACGCCCTCGACCAGCACGGTGTACAGCGCGGTAATCGATGCGCTGCCGTCGCTGCCAGCGCGCTCGATCATCTTGGGCAGGGCGGCGAACACACTGGGCGGGAAGCCGCCACGAGACGCCGGTTCGCCGGCGGCACAGGCCACCTCTCGCAATGCCCGGCAATAGCGGGTCAAGGAGTCGACCACCAGCAGCACGCTGCTGCCCTGCGCACGCAGACCTTCCGCTACTGCGCAAGCCACATCGGCGGCCGCCACGCGCTCTCCGGCAGGCCGATCAGACGTGGCCACCACGACAACCGAACGGCGACGCATGTCGCTGGTAAACCCATCACGGAGGAACTCGTTGACCTCGCGCCCGCGTTCGCCGACAAGCGCGAGGACCACGGCGTCCACCTGCGCATGCCGGGCAATCGCTGTGAGCAGCGTGGTCTTGCCGACACCAGGGCCTGCAAACACGCCGACACGCTGACCGACGCCCAGCGGGATCATGCCGTCAATAGCACGGATGCCGGTATGAAAGCGGTCACTGATGATTGGCCGCTGCAGCGGTGAAGGAATCAGCCGCGTCACCTCACGCGTTGGGATCAACGGAACCGGCTGGGTGTCCAGGGGCCGACAGAATCCATCCACCACGCGTCCGAGCAGCGCATCGGCGTCCGGAATAGTCAACCTTCCGCCAAGATTCTCGACGATCGTGGTGAAGGATAATCCCTGCAGGTCACCCAGCGGCAGCAACAGGACCACGCCATCCTCCAGACCCACGACCTCGGCAAGAAGTGGTAGCGGCAGTCCGCCACCGTGGAACCGGCACAGGTCACCGATGCGCGCGCGCACGCCGATCGCGCGTACGATCAGTCCATTGACACCCACGATCTTCCCGCCGGCGCGAACGTCAGCCATGGCCCTGGAGCCCCTGCGGCTCGAGGTCAGCAGCATTCACCTGCCCAAGCGCCAGAACACCCAGAGGGTCCAATGGAACGACGGCCACATCAAGCTCATCCATGGCAAGGACCTTGGCTGCCCAACCGATCTGGCGGATGAAATCAGCCAAGTGCATCCGTACCAGCGGCCCCGTCAGAACAACAACATCATCGCCCCATTGCGCCCTCGCCTGTCCAACGGTCTGTGTCAGCTCGGTCATCACATCCGCATCCAGGGTGAAGCGCGACTCGCCGCTAGGTAGAACCTCGACCGCACGCACCAGCACCGCGTCAAGCTCAGGGTGCAGCAACAGGCAGGCAAGCTTGCCGGTCGACGCATCGCTGAGTGCGGTCACGATCTGGCGCCGCAGTGCTACCCGGACAACTCGAACAGCGAGCTCTTCCATCCGCGCCTGTCCGCCTGCATTGACGATCGCCTCGACAATCCCACGCAGATTCCGTACGGAAACTCCCTCATCCAACAGGCGACGCAAGGTTCCAGCAAGTACAGACACGGGCACGGTGTCCCTGAGTGACTCCACCAGATGTGGAAACAGGATACTCAAGCGATCCAGCAGAAACACAACCTCCTGCGTACCGACGAATGCGGCCCCCGATCGACGGCAGACACGGTGCAGATGACGCACCAGCACGTCGTTGGGATGCAGCACCTGCAGCTGATCGGCATCAGCAAGATCGGCCGGAGCGACCCAGAAACCCTGGCTGGCAGCGTCTTCATCCCCATCGCCATGCGGGAGGTCTCCGTCCTGCCCGCCTTGCGGAACGAACACCTGGCCTGGCAACAGCTGGCCATGGGCCACTGTCGTGCCGTTGATATCGATCGCATAACCATCGGCAGCACACTCGGGGTCCACGCGTACGGCAATACCGGGAAATGGCAGGCCAAGGTCGCGCATCAGTGCCTGCCGCATGTCGCCCAACGCGTGATCGAACCCGGCTGGATCAATCGCAGCCACCGCCTCTTCACCCACGCGCAGCGCCAGCGGCGCCGTGGTTCCCATTTCTACAACGTCGAACATTCCCACCGCATACGTCGCGCCGTCCCGCGTCAGGTTCGGCAGCGCCACCGATTCGACGCCCGCCTCATCACGCCCCTGTGCCCTGGCCGCCCATGCCAGCATGGCCAGAACCACGGCGATCGCCAAGAACTGCGCGTGTGGGAATCCCGGGATGCAGGCCATCAGGAACACCGCAACGGCGGCCATCAGCAACGGCCTGTACTTGATGCCCAACTGGTCGAAGATACTGGCGCCAAGATGGCCATCATGACTGTCGTTTCCGCTGGTATCGCCACGGGTAATGATCAGCCCGGCGGTAATGGAAACAATCAGTGACGGTATCTGCGAGACCAATCCATCACCGACCGTCAGCACGGTATAGGTCTGCATTGCCTCGGCGATCGACATTCCGCGATAGATCATCCCGATGGCGATGCCGCCCACAATGTTCACGATCGCAATCAGCACACCGATGATCGCATCGCCTTTGACGAACTTCATCGCGCCATCCATGGCGCCGTAGAACTCAATGCCCTGCTCAAGGGCCCTGCGTCGCGCCTTGGCCTCGTCACGCCCAATGCTGCCGGCACGCAGATCGGCATCGATGCTCATCTGCCGCCCCGGAATGGCGTCCAGCGTGAATCGCGCACCGACTTCCGCCACGCGATCACCGCCCTTTGCGACCACGATGAACTGCACCGCGCACAGGAGCACGAAGATCACCAGTCCCACGACAATGTTGCCGCCCACCACCAGGTTGCCGAACGTGTGGATGATGTCCCCGGCATGCGCGTGCAGCAGGATCATCTTGGTGGTGGCAACGGCCAGCCCCAACCTGAACAGCGTGGTGAGCAGCAACAGCGAGGGAAACGCTGCAAGCTCCAAAGCAGACTTCAGGTGGATCGCCGAGGCGAGCAGGATCATCGAGAAGCTGAAATTGAGCGCAATCGCAAGATCCAGCAGCATGCTGGGTATGGGCAGCACCAGCAGCATCAGCACGAGGATCAACACCAGCGCCAACGCCACATCCGAGTACCGCTTCATCAGCCTGGATATCGGCCCAGGCTGCATTCTGTTCACATCGATCTTCAATCCCATCAGCTCACCGACTCCTGATGTGCCTGGCGGCGCCTGCCTTTTATTTCCGGATCCCCTTCCTGTTCCTTGTGTTCTCTCTGTACTTCCTCCTTCTTCATCCGGTTGCGGCGTCTCCACAGTGCTTTCTGGATGAACAGGTCGCAGACCCCAAGGACGAGGCAGATGGCCGAGCTGACGAGCACAATCCGCAGCGCGGCCCACCACGCGACCGCATGACTGCCAAACCACGGGGTTGCCGATACCCGTCGAACCATCGGCAGGATCATCGTGAAGACGTGCCATGCCAACGCAGCCACGATGACGAAGCGCAGGAAGGACAGCGGCAGCTGCAACAGCCTTGGCAGTGCGAACATCGACTTGATGCGTGCAATCGGATTGATCCGTTGGATGTCGAACCACTCGCGCTTGCTGGCCCACCTGCCGCGTGACTGCAACAGCTCCGGCGCAAGCGCGACGAAGAGCCCGACAACACACACCGGCGCAATGCCCAGGCCAAGATGCAGCGCCGACCAGCCCAATGTCTGGGCGTCGTGCTGCCCTGGCGCAATGACCAGCAGCACGGTGACAAAGCGGACGAAGAAGCCCAGCGCGGCCCCGCCCATCGCCGTCAACAACAAAGCCCACAACAGGGTGGCCGCGGCATGGCTGAAGTCGCTGCTCAGCGGGCTGTCGCCCTTCTTCCGCGCCTCCTGCAGCTTATGCTCGGTTGGCGGTTCCGTACCCTCGCTGCCGCTGCTCATGGCGCGGGGACCACAGCGTCGAGCAAGGCCGACCACGAACCGGCCTGGCCGTGGACCAGCCAACCGAGAACGAGTGCGATCACCATGCCTTTTGTCGCCAGCGATATCGAGAATGGGCTGAGTTGCTGCGCATAACGCGCGGCCACCATCAGGCTGACGTCGGCGACCAGCAGCATGGCCACACCCGGGCCCGCAAGCTGCAGGGCCAGTTCGTACATCAACTGCCCGTGCGCGCCGAGCAGGTGATCGCCCAGATCATCGAGCTGCCAGCCCTGGAACGGCTTCAGATCCAGTACCGGCCAGCTCTCGAACGTGATGAGTATTCCTTTGGCCAGTGTGAATGCCCCACCACCGCTGAACAGCATCAGGATCAGCAGCGATGTGAACAGCGTCTCCAGCGGACCACTGGTTTGGTTGACGGTCGGATTGAGCGCCGACCCGAAGGTATATCCGGCCTGCTGGTCCAGCAGCGCGCCAGCGGCCGCAACAACATGGAAAGCACGGGCAATGAGCAGGCCCAGCGCCAGCCCGACGGCCGCTTCCTTGACGATGAGCAGTACCATCCTGGGTGCCGACGGTACTGCCGTCAGCGGCGCCGGCATGATGATGGCCACCGCCAGCGCCATCGGCACGATCACGAAGCTGCCAGCCCAGCTGCGCGAGGCGAAAGGCAAGGTCGCCATGGCAATGCTGGCCCTGGCCATGCTTAATGCCAATGCCGTGATGTAGGTCGTGGGATCGTTCATCGCGGCCCCTTTCCGACAACAGGCACCGTCTCCAGGATAAGGTCGAACAACCCGGTCAGCTGCTGCATCATCCAGGATGACGCGACCAGCAGCACGCAGGCGACGGCCGCCAGCTTGATCACATAGCCCACGGTCTGGTCCTGGACCTGTATGGCCGATTGCAGCAGGCCGACGACGATCCCTACCACCATGGCCGTCACCAGCGCAGGCGCCGTGACGAAAAGGATGATCTGGAAGGCCTTGATCAGTATCGCGCTGTCATCAAACATGCGTGGAACCTCATGCGCCGTAGGAGCCGATCAAGCCGTGCAGCAGCCTGGACAGTCCGGCAGTGAGTACGAACACCATCAGCTTCAGCGGCGTGGAAATGATGTTGGGCGGGAACATGGTCATGCCCATGGCCATCATCAGATTGGCCACCACCAGGTCGATGACTGCAAACCCGATCGCCAGGTACATCCCGATGCGAAATGCCTGTCCCACCTCGGAGAACACGAAGGCCGGTATCAGGATGGAGAGTGAATCGCTGCTGCGTTCCAGCCCCGGTGCTACCTGGGCGGCGACTTCGGCCAGCGCATCCATCTCCACCGGATCGACATGCCGCCGCATGAAGACTTCAAGCGGACCCAGGATTCCCTTCAGCACCTCCGGAGCGGTTGGCTGCACGGTTCCAGCCAGGATGCCATCCACGTCGAGCCGCGCACCGATCTCGACGCCTACCGGCGCCATGACCAGCAAGGTCGCCGCCATGGAGATACCGGCGAGCACGAGATTGGACGGGACCTGTGGAACACCCAGTGCATTGCGCAGCAGCGCCAGTACGATGGATATCTTGGTGAAGGCCGTCATCATCACAACACCCATCGGCAACAGCGCCATCGCAATGGGCATCAACAGCAGCAGCCATGGCTCCAGCTGGATGTTCATCGGCGCGATGGCTCCGCGCATTCCTTGATGACCACCACCATCTCATCTTCCACATAGGCCAGCTCACCCCGGGCAAACACCATGCCGCGGTGTACCAGTGCCACGTTCTGTCCATCCACCGGCTGCGCCAATGGAATGACCGCGTCCTTGCAGAGCCCTGCCACCTCGTCTACGGTAAAGCGCTCGGTGGTCAGGACCACGTCGACCTCGAAGCTGAGCTCTTCCAGGCTGACCAACGGTGCTTCGTTGGAGAAAGCCGCGGGCAAGCCATTGCGCTCGTCAACAGGTCCGCCGATCTGCACCTGGTCATCATCCATCCAATGCGCGCTCATTCGCTTGTTCCCATTGACCGTTTGAAGTTGAAGCTGAAGGACGCTCGGCCGGAGACGGACCAGTGCGCCCACCGTGATGTGGCGCATCTCATGCAATGACAGTGCTGGCAGCGCGAGCATCCACGCCACGTCAATGCGGCACCAAGGCGGTGGCTTACGCACAGCGGGGGTGCAGGATCGCGCCAGCAGATCAAGGCCATCGCCTGACAGTGCCAGATGCGCGCGGCGACCATCCGTCAGGCGGACATCCACGGCGATGGCCTCGCTCCACACGGGCTCCTGCCGCAGCTCCACCTTGCAGATCCGCCATTGGCAGCCGGTGAAGGTCTCCAGTGCCTCAAGCCACGGCATCAGCAACCACTCAAGGACCTCGCCTCGTTGCTCCTCCGGCGATATCGCCTCGACCACCTCCAGACTCACTTCCGGCCGGATGGACGCGCAGTCGATGCCGATCCCCAACATGCCAGCCGCCCCTTCCAGCGTGATGTGGATCGGGTAGCAGGCCAACGCCTGACCGGGACGCAATTGATAGGCCATGCCCTCATGTTGGTAGGAACGGCCTGGGGCAGTGTGCTGCCGGGCCAGGACGTTGCGCAGTCCTACCGTCGTTCGCGCCAGACGCGGAAGATTCTGCCAACACGCAAGACGCGCCGCCGTCGTCATGGCTTGCCACCGACATTGTCGGCAGCATCCCACCCTGCCAGATAGTCCCTGACGCCTTGGCAGAAGGCATCGACTTCACGGCCAACGCTCGCTTCGTAAAGCCCAGCAGGCGTTTCGATGATGCAGGCGTTGTCCTCCAGATACGCGGTGATCACCACTGAATACGCGACCTGCCCCAACGGCATCAGTGCCGCCGACAGCAGCTCGTTCAAAGATGCCGACGTATGGCTGTTGACGTGAATCTTCAGCGGCACGCTGCTATGGGCCACGATCGCCAAGGCCTTCGTGATCTGCGCTGCAAGCAAGGGTTCGCGTGGAAGGTCCAGTCCCACCTGGTGGATGGCGCTTTCCAAGGCCAGGCGCAACGTGTCCAGCCAACGCTGCCAGTACGCTGCATCCCTGGCCAGGACATAGCCGGCCGTCATCAGCTTGTCGATCCTGAGTTGCTGCAGTGCCCGCAAGCGCTGATTGCGCAGGCGCATTGAGACTCGCCGACGCAACGACCGCCTTTCGCCTTCGATCTCCCGTTGCAGGTAGCCAATGTCCTTGACCTGCTGCACCAGCTCGGGCGTCAGCACACGACGCCCCATCAGAAACAGCTTCAGCGTGCTCTGCTGCATGGCTTCACCTGTCATCCTGCTTCACGACCGCCAAGGCGATTCGCCTTCGGCATGGGCTGCCTGGAGCCGGCAGCAACGAAGCACAGTGCTGGACAAGGGCTTCGGAGAACCTGAGCCGCACCCGCGTCCTCAGATGTCCTTGGGCGGTATCCAGCGCGTCAAGCAAGAGCTCCGATCCGGTACATTCGACCACCTCAATCGCGTCGTGGCCCCCGGTGTTCAACACCGCAACAGATTCTGCATCCTCCCACCGCAGCGCTGACCGCCAGGACGCCGCGCCCATCCTGGCCAGCAGCCCGTTGGCAGCGGCACTGCCTGGGGTGCGGCGCAGCGCTGGACTGAAAAAGCGCGCACCTGCGGCAAAGCAGGCGCGCTGCCACGGTGCATCAATGAGCGGCGCCGAGACGGCGAGAGCACTGCGCACGGCCGCGTAAGGCGTTGCACCAAGGCCATCGCGCAGCAGGCGCGCTGATGCCAATCGGATGGCACGTCGGCAGGTACCTGCATTGGCAGCAGGCAACCGGCTGTGGTGCGCGTCCACGGCCGGCAGAACGTACCAGGTGGCGATGCTGTGATGTCCTTGCATGCTCATGATGTTGCAACCACTCCAACAAGAATGTGACTGATTGAGCGCCAACTCAGACCTTGTGAGCGGAGTGGGTCTTGCCCGCCCGGCTGGAGAATCGCTTTCGGTACGTCGAAATCCACCCGCGTGCGGCGCGATGCATTCCTCTTCGCCAGCCCAGGTAGCCCAGTAGCGTCATCAGCAGCAGCCAGGGCATTACCACCAGCAGCGCCAGGCGCGGGCCATCCTCGGCCCTGTAGCGCACGCCCAACCATGCCCTTGCGCTACGTGGGCCCACCGCGGGAGGAAACACCGCCACCGTCATCACGGAAACAGCCTCGGCTTTGGCCCCGGGCAGCGCGTTGATGACGAGCGCCTTGATCCGGCTCTTCATCAAGTCGATGCGCTGATCGCTTCGGTAGCGGACAAATACCGATGCCTGCGGGTTCATTCGCTCCCGCACCCGCGGATTCTGTACAGGCATGACGACGTGGACACGTGCCGCCAGCACCCCATCAATCTGTTCGATGGTCCTGGCCAGTTCATGGCCCAATGCAAACTCGTAGCGGGCGCGCTCTTCAAGCTCGCTGGGCAGCAGACCGGTACCGGGAAACACTTCCGCGATCGAGGCATGCGGTGAACGTGGCGCCCCGTACAAGTGCGCTACCCGTTGTGCATCGGCGACTGCCTCTTCCTTGATGATGATCGACCATTTCCCGGAGTCGCCACGTTCCTTGCTGGAATCAATACCCTCCTGGCGCAGGAGGGCAATGACATCGTCAGCCTCGGATTCAGTCAGATCATCGCGCAACGACGTCTTGCACCCCATCAACACGAGGCCAATGAGCGCGCCCGTGACAACAGACCGACCACGCCGACGCTTATCAGGCTTGCTGCAGCTTTTCACAGGCCTTACCTATGCCCAGGGAAATATTCATGGCCAGCGTTACCAAGGCACTGAACTGGGAAACGTGCATCTGCAGCGCAGCCTTCTCGCCTTCGGACATGTTCAACCGTCCACGATCGGCGCCGCTCAACAGGCTGCCCAGTGCGTTCTGGCTCATATCAAACCCAGGCTTCAGCGCGTCAGCGAGATGCTCGACACCCCTCATCGCAGGTGACGGCATGCCCTCTACACTTGGCGGGAAAGATGCCGAGAGCGGCGAAACTGCGGAGATCTGCATCAGAACGCTTCCTTCATCGATATGCACGGTGGCCTGTCTCGGTGCCCCCTGCACCGAGGGCTTGGCTTACAGCCTGCTGCTGGACGTGGTGTGGGCGGTCTCGGTCATCTTTTCGATCTTCTTCTGGATGTCTTCGATGAACGCCGTCGCCTTGGCCAGTTCGCGCTGCTTCATGGCCTTGGTGGCTTCATCGTCGTCGGCACTCATGGAACTGGCGATGCCATCGGCCTTCTCCACCGCTTCCTGTTTCAGCTTGGCCAGTTTCTCCAGCACATCCCATATCGAAACCGCGCCGCCGCCGGACGAGGATGGTACGTGGCTGCCTGCGCCCGGCAGGCTGTTGATCCCTGATGTCGACAACGGTGAGTGATTGACTCCGGAAACTCCCATCGTGCGTTCGCCTTTAAAGATTCAAAGTGGCTGATTGCCACGCATCGACGATAGCTATTTTCTGGTGGTCTCCGGTGCTATATCTTTACTTGAGCAATCGATGCTTCCCGAGGCCACGCGGAAGACTGATCCAGTGCTCCGGGAACGCAACACCAACCCGCACGGTGTGATGTTTTCGACCTGGCCTTCACTGGTGAGTGCACCAGAGAAAACCGCGGCACCGTCCGCGTCGATCACATGGACGGACCCTGCACTGCCCGGCAGGAAGCTCAGTCCCATCCGCGCCGCTGGGACGATGATTTCCCTGTTGGAACGTTCAGCGAGCAGGATCCGCACCGACAGCAGCTCCGGCAGCGCCTGCAGCAGCTGCTGGCCGATTTGTTCGAAGTCCCATCCTGCCAGCGTGCGCACCGCCGCTTCCGAGCCTACGGTGACTCGGAGCGCTCCGGCACCGGACGGCGCGACGTCGGCATCGGCGTAGTAATCTTCCAGCCACATCGACGCCTTGGATTGCAGTACATCCATGGGTACGACGTTGACGATGGTTCGCGCTGGATCCACGCCCAAGGCGATCGTCCGCAACTGATCAAGCTCGCGTTGGTCGCGGACAAAACCCGCGTAACGAATCGCGCCATCGGGCGAGGTGGACATGATGGTGACGTCGGGGAAGAGTCCGCGCAGGCGCTGCGCGGCCTCCGCACGAAGCTGTTCTGGCGTTGGCGTGGAGATGGACGCCTGGAACAGTCCGATGGCAGCCGCAGCGGCGAATGCGGTGCTTGCGATCACCCAACACGTAACCCGACGTTGCCGCAGCACTTCCCGCAGGTATGGTCGCCAGCCGAGTTGCCTGAGCACGCGGGATCGCGCCTTGGCACACTCTGCCTGCGTCGTCGACAGCGCCTGCAGCGTGCCATCCGACCCGGGGGCTTCTCCCAGCCGAACGACGTGCAGACCGATGGACGGCAGCCTCAGCACCGCGCCGACAGGCAGTTCCAGCCGCTGCCCCGCTGTGATGGCCGTCTGTTCCACTGCCAATCCGCCATCGATGGCTTCCAGCGCCAGCGCATCGCTGCCGGTCCAGAGCAAGACGCACTGCAGTTCGGCGACCTCGCTGTCGACGATGAGCACGTCGACGTCGGTGCCGCTGCCAAGGCGCGATGCAACCCCCTCCGTGAAGCCGATCACGGCGCCGTCGTGGAGCCCGCCGACCACTTTGATCCCTATGTTGGACATCCGCTTTCTCCGTCGATGATCTGCTGCACCCGCCGCGACGTTGCCGTGGTAATCCGGCAAGGAAACCTGGCTGCGGTGGACAAGTCCGGCTCAGCGTTGCAGGACGTCCTGATGGGCGTGCGCTTCCCCGGCAGGATCGCCGGGGTCCCGTTTGACCACCAGGCGTGGCGTGATGAGGAAGAGCTGCTCGGCCAGATCATGGTTTTCCCGCCTGCGCCGAAACAGCGCACCGAGCACCGGCACGCGGCTCAGGCCCGGAACGCCGGAGTGATCACGACCGATGTTCTCCTTGCGATGCCCACCAATGAGCAGCGTCTGCCCCTCGGCGACCACGGTCTGCGACGAGATGGCCACCTCGTCGGTCACCGGGATGCCATCGACCTGGACCGACTGCTGCAGTCGACCGTCGATGATGTCCAACGCCAGCAGTATCTGCACCGGCTCGCCACTGTGGCTGACAACGCGCGGCATCACTTTCAGTTGCAAGCCGGCGCGCACCGGATACAGGTCGGTCTGATACGTCCCGGCGACCCGGACGTGTGCGGTGGTCTGGCTGCCAATGACCGCCTGCAGATTCTCCAGCCCTACCAGCCTGGGCCGCGACAGGACCTTCAGCTTGCCCTGCTGCTCCAATGCGGCGACCCGCACCGAGATGTTCTTCGCGCTGGTGCCGATGATGCCATCGAGCAGCAGCCCAGGCGGCCGCTTCTCCCCTTCATCAGCGGATGCGGTTGCACGGCCATGCCCTACCTGCGCGCCAAGGTGGACGCCAACCTCGCGGACGTTGCTGTTGGCAACACTGAGGATGGTCACATCGAGTTGCACAAGCTGTCTCGGCTGATCCAGGCTCTTGATGACTTCGCCGTAGTAATCAAGGATGTCCTTGCTGGCACGCACCACGACGGAGTTCGTACGAACATCCGCTTCCACGATCGCGTCAGCAGATCCTGGATCCGTCCACGGCGGAACGGTAACCCCGGCCTCGCTGTCTGTTCCGAGCGCAAGGACGCGCTCGCGTATGCGCGCATCTTCCAGATGGGACGATCCGTCGCCGCGCTCTGCAGAGGCATCATGGCCCAAGCGGCGCAACAGACCGGCGATGCCGGGAATGGTTTCGTTCCGGCCATTGACCACGCGGATGACGTCTGCAGCCTGTGCGTAGGTGAGCGGGTAGACGCGGATGCTGCGCTTGACCGGCGACGGGCCCATGCGCCGAAGCTGTGGGCCGGCGCTGCTGGTCGGTGTGGTGGTCTTGCGTGCGCCAAGTGCTTTGACAACCAGCTCGACATAGCGCGATGGCCCCGATACCAGCACCGTCCCATTGGATACCCGCACGGGAAACCGTTCTTCCAGCAGACCCAGCCCGGCCAGCATGTCCGACACGCGACGCTGATCCATCCCGACAAGCTCTACCACGGTGCTGCGCAGATCGCTGAGCGGACTGATGTAGAGCACGCTGCCGTCGAAGAACCAGACCAGCCCATAGGCCGCTGCAAGTTTCTTGATGACCTGCTCGGCTGGCTCGTTGAACTGTCCAGTCACCTCACCACGGATGTCGCCGTACATCACCACGGCGAACGGCTGACTGGTCAAGACGTCTTTGACGACCTGTTTCAACGGGCGCCGGTCCGCTACGTAGGACACGTTCTGCCTGTCCCAGGGCACGGGAGCGGCATGGGCCACGCTGCCCACAGCAGCCAGATCGAGCAGCATCAACAGGCCCATCGCCAGAGCACACACCGGACGCAGCCTGGCGTGCAGCGACAGGGCCCGATGAGACGCGTGGCAGGAGGGGCGAAGCGCAAGAAGGGTCCCCGTACTCATAGGGCAACGCCCGCTTCACGAAGTGCCGCGGTCACCGCATAGACGCGCACCAGTGCGCTGAAGTTGATCACCGCGCCATGCGTGTATTGCACCTCGAGGTCGAGTGCGCACAGCAGGCGGTTTACTGGAATGCCGCACCGCCGCGCCTCCCTCTGGAGGATTCTCCAGTAAGCGACTTCGAGGCGGATGCAGGTCGATCGGCCATTGAGTCGGACCGATTTTGATACTGGCCGGGTCAGATCAAGATCGAAGCTGCTGAGCAGATCGATCAGCGCCATCTCGTCTTTGGCTCCTTGCCGACTGAAGGCATTGGGTCTGCCGCTGATGTTCATGCCCCCCCCCTGGATGCCGCATGCGCCACGCGCGTTGGAGGTTGCCCTTCGCGGCGACGGCCGCCTGTTTTCGTTCAGCGCACAGCCGCCCGCTGCTGCCGGATGGTCGCTGGCCTGGGAGGGTGCGTGTGCATCATGGCCACTGATAGTCACTGCGTTCGACCTCAACGATGGATACGTGTGACCAGTAAGTTGTAGAAGGGTTGAATCGATCTATGCAGCATCGTGCAATCTGCTCTCTGATTGAGCGACGAAAAGTCGCCTGCCCTGCAACGGGGCTGTAAGCGCCGGCATGTGTCCAAGCGCGAATGGTTGTATGCGTCCGGTGTCGTGCCGGCGGGCTACACATCTCGCAGTGACGAGCGCGTGATCGATGCTGGCGATCTTAAAGTGACGCATGAATGTCCCTGAGCGGCGTCGACCGCCAACGAGCACGTCAAGCGCTCATCGACGGCACTATCTGCTCCAAACGAAACAACATCGCGCCACACGCAGGAACCTGCCTTCGGTGTGTGTGCCGTCACGGAGTTGACCTGGATGACAGTGCTGGACGTCATCGGTCACTTTGAATGCGGTGCCTGATCATTCGACCCGGAAAGATCGAGGCGTACAACACATCGTTGTTCCCGTTGACGCAGGGAAACGCGCATGCGTTCTGCGACGCTGCCTGCGTGCATCGCAGCGCAGGCAGCGTCGCGGCCGTGATCCATCTGCCAGCGACTGGAGATGCTGCAAAGGCCAAGCGCTGGCGGACCGCGCTTACCTCATCATGCTGGTCATCGAGCGCACGGCGCTGGTGATCATGTTCAGCATCGACGAGGCCACTCCCTGCAACGCGCTCAATATCCTTCTCAGGATATCCATGGGGTCGGAAACACCGCCCTGCTCGCCCTTGGCGCTGCCAGGCCCTTTGGAGCGTTCAACTTCTGGCTGACGTGGCAGGGCGTCCGCGCTGGCTGCGGACGCGCTTGATGCCATGCTGCTGGCTGATGACGAGCTGGACGGACTGATTGAGCTACTCATGACGCACTCCGTATGGCGCCCCGGGATCGAGGGGCGCCCGGAGCATGCCTGAGCCTTCCATCAGCGTAGTGCTACATAGATGTCCGGCGGATCTGCCAGTTCCTATCTGGCATTCTTCACGTAGGTATCGAACCAGTTGAGCATCTCGCTCACCAGCTGCCCATTGGATTCCAGCGCCGTATACCAGTGCGGCTCGTTGGGCAGCATGACAAGCCGTGTAGTGCCGCCATTACCGCGTATCGCCTGGTACAGCTTGCGCGACTGGAACGGCTCGGTGCCGGGGTTGGCATCATCTTCGCCATGCACCAGCAGCAGTGGCAACTTGATCCTGTCGGCATAGAAGAACGGCGATGCTTTCAGGTAGACCTCCTGCGCCTGCCAGACCGAGCGCCGCTCGTTCTGGAAACCGAACGGGGTAAAGGTCTTGTTGTAGGAGCCGCTGGTGGCCACGCCCGCCTTGAACAGGTTGGTATGCGCGATCAGGTTGGCCGTCATCAATCCACCGTGGCTGTGCCCGGTGACACCGATGCGATTGCGGTCGACCACGCCCATGTCCACGGCCTTGTCCACCGCTGCCTTGGCGTCCGCTTCCAGCTGCTCCAGATAGGTGTCATAGGCGGTCTTCGGATCGCCAACGATCGGGAACGAGGCGTTGTCGATGATCGCGTAGCCTGCCAGCAGCATCAGCCGGTAGGGCTGCAGGCGGGTGAAGGTCTGCTGCGAGCCGGAGACCTGGCCAGCCTGCGCCGCGTTGGCGAAGTCGGCGGGATAGGCGTACAGGATCGCCGGCACGCGCTCGCCTTCCTTGTAGCCGGGCGGCGTGTACAGGGTGAACGAAAGATCCACGCCATCGGCGCGCTTGTAGGTCACCAACTGTTTCTTGATCTGCCGCACTTCCGGTGTCGGATCGAGCAGATGGGTCAGTGGGCGCGCGGTGGAAGTGAACACCGCTTCACCCTGGGCGGCAGTGGTAGCGGCGCCGGTCTGCGTGCGCACGAAGGCATTGGGCGGGTCCATCACCGACTGGTGCCAGGTCAGGTAATCGCCCGGGGTCTGGCTGAAGCCGAGGAAGACCTCGTACGCATCGGTGCTGCTGCGGAACAGACGCTCGCTTTTCAGGGTGGACAGGTCCAGGCGGTCCAGGAACGGACGGTCACCCTGCGGCGAAGCGCCCTGCCCGCGCAGGAAGACGTGCTGGCCTTCCTGGCGCACCACCGAGGCCCCATTGGGCAGGCGGGTGAACACGAGATTGCCGGGATCGCCATACAGCTCATCGCTGGACAGGTCCCACAACAGACGCCCGGGCTGGTCGGGTCGATCGACATCGACGATCCGGGTCTGCATCCAGTGGCGGTTGTCATCGTTCTCGTAAAGGAACGCAGTATCGGGCTGTGCGGTCCATGCGATGCCCATGAAGCGCTGTGCGGTGCGTGCAATCTCCACCGGTGCGGCGGTGAACGGTGCTTTGCGCATCAATACGCGGTCACGGTGGGGCACGTTGACTTTCCAGTCCCCCTTGTCCAAGGCTTCGGCATAGATCACGGTGGCCGGATCAGTAGCGCGCCAGGCAAAACCACGCGGGCCTTCCGGCACGCCGTGGACGGGCACCCGATCGGCCAGCGGCAGGCTGGCCAACACCGTACTGCGCCCGGTGCCCAGATCGAGCACGGCGACATCGTTGGCGAAGCGCTGGTAGGTGACCGCATGTGAGAACGGCGCCTTCAGCGACTCGGTCAGCACATGCACGCCATCGGGTGCCGCATCGACATCGTTGTACAACTCGGCCGCGCCAACCGGCTTGACCTTGCCGGTCGCCGTGTCCACCACTGCCAACTGGGACAGGCCGTAGTACTGGAACAGGGCCTCGTCGTGCACGCTGGTCAACGTATCGCGCGCCTCGTAGGTGCTGCTCTCACCCCGGCTGCCCAGCGCTTCCTGCGCGTCCGGGCCACTGGGTACGCCGCCATCGGACGGCGCCGGCCCCTGTCCTGCCGGGACCTGCTTGACCAGCAATTGCTGGCTGCCCCCCAGCCATTGCACGGTGGCGCCGAAGATCGGGTTGAGCTGCACGCCAGGGATTTGCCGCACCTTGCCGGTAGCCGCATCGCCAACCCACAACTGCACGCTGGTTTCCACCGTGTTCTGGAATGCGAACTGGTTGCCATCGGCTGACCACTGTGCCGCGCTGGCGCAGCCCTGCGGCAGGTCCACCTTGCGCTGCTGACCGCTGCCGATGTCCACGACAGTGAAATCGGCGACGCAGGCGGGAATGCCGTAGCCCCCCGGGGTGTCATGGCGGCTGCGGTTCTTCGGCTCCAGCCGCACCCCGGCCAGCTTCAGGTAGGGCTGGGCCACGCGCGCGATCGACGGGTAGGTCTGCGCCGTGGTCAGCAGCAGACGGCGGCCGCTGGGATCCACGCTGGGCTGCGGCGGCGGCGGTGCCTGCAGCACTTTCAGCAGCGGAGCCGGCGGCATGGCGTATTCGGCCGAAGCAGGCAGTGCGGTGCCCAACGAAACAGCAGCCAGGGCCACGGCCGAGGCCAAACAGGTGTGGCGGAGCATCATCAGCATCCCCTTGCAGTCAGTCAGCGCGGCGGCGGGATCGTCGTCGTCCAGTGGCTGAATCTAACAGCAGCAGCCGCAGCGGCTATGGGCCAGAAGCCACGGCCAGGACAGCAAGAACGGCGAAACACCTCGATCGGCACACAGGGTAGTCTGCAACCTTGTCCTCACCGCACTCTTTCCCTGCATGAGCGCCACGCGCAAGGCCCTGTGGTTCATCGAAGCGCACTACGGCCAGGACATCACCCTGGCGGATATTGCCCGCGCCGCCGCCCTGTCACCGTTCCACCTGTCACGGCTGTTCCAGGCCGCGACCGGGATGCCGGTGGTGCGCTACCTGCGCGATCGCCGGCTGACGGTCGCCGCACACCAGCTGGCCGCCGGCGCACCGGATATCCTGCAGGTGGCACTATCGGTCGGCTACCGTGGACACGGCAGCTTCAGCCGCGCCTTCAGTGAGCAGTTCGGCTGCAGCCCGCGCCAGGTCCGCGAGATCGGCACGGCCGCGCTCGATCTGCAGCCGCCGATTGACCTGACCATGGCCCCCATGCCGTGTACTGTCACGCCGACGCTGGAGTGGGCGGCGACAACCCACGTCATCGGGGTCAGCGCGCGGCAGACCGCGGCCACCGTCGCCGGCATCCCCGCGCTGTGGCAACAGTTGGCGACCGCTGCAGGCAGCGTGCAGGGCCCGCTGCGAGGGGTGTGCTGCGATGCCGATGGCGACGGGGGATTTGAGTACATCGCCGGCATCGCCTGCGCTTCTTCCACCCCACTGCTGTCGGGTTGGCGGCGCATCGACATCGCCCCGCGACACTATGTCGTGGCACGTCATCAGGGCCATGTAGCGAACATACGCGCCACCTGGGCGTGGCTGCTGGACAGTCACTTGCCGTCACAGGGACTGCAGGCCGTCAACGCACCGGACCTGGAGTGCTACGACCCACGCTTTGATCCTCGCACCGGCATGGGTGGTGTGGACATCTGGATTCCCGTACGTGACTTCACTGGCAAGGAACTGACCTGACATGGCATACCGCACCGCGCTCTGCAGACTATTACTGATCGCCTCCGCGGCAATGGCCGCGGTGCCGCTGGCCGCCGCCACGCCCGCCGTTGGCCAGCACATGGGTCGGGCCACGGCGGTCAGCGCGGCACTGCGCAATGCCGATGGCAGCGATCAACTCGGCTACACCGTCTGGTATCCGTCGGCCACGACCAGCCCGGAAACCGTGCTGCAGATCGGCCCACCACAGGCACCACTGTTCATTGCCGGCAGCGCCGCGATGGACGCGCCGGTACGTGGCGGTCGGCTGCCGACGGTCCTGCTCTCCCACGGCAACGGCGGCAGCGCCCTGATGATGGGCTGGCTTGGCACAGCGCTGGCACGAGCCGGCTATCTGGTGATTGCCGTGGATCACCCCGGCAACACAGGCGCTGCCCCCATCACCGCCGCAGGCAGCACCCTGCTGTGGGAACGCGCCGGTGACTTGTCCGCCGCGCTGCGCAGGGTCCAGGCAGACCCACGCCTCGGACCGCATGTGGATACGACGCGCCTGGCGGTGGCGGGGTTTTCGGCCGGCGGCTTGACGGCCCTGCTCGCAGCGGGAGCGAGGATGGACGTGGAACGTCTGCTGGCGTTCTGTGATCGCCACCCTGATGACGGCGTGTGCCGGCCGCAGGCCGAAGCGCCGGCACTGACCCTGGCGCAGCGTCGCGAGGTTCTGGCGGAGCCGGTGCTCGCAGGTGCCGTCGCACGCGCGACACGCAGCCACGCCGTGCCCGGCATCCGTGCCGTCGTCCTGTTGGCGCCGGCGGCGGTGCAGGCGGTGCCAGAGGCGGAGTTGCAGGCGCTGCGGCAGCCGCTGCTGGTGATCAGTGCGGCCGATGACGATGTGGCGCCAGCGCCCAGCAACAGCGATGTGGTGGCCACGCAGGTGCCGGGGGCCCGCGCCCTGCGCATGGCGGGCATCGGTCACTACGCGTTTCTTGCCCCTTGTACAGATGGCGGGCAGCGCGCAGTGGGGGCGCTGTGCACCCCGGCAGCGGAACAGGCGCGGGCACAGCGCGCGACCATCGAGGCGACACTGGCCTTGTTGAACAGTGCGCTGCGCTGACAGCGGATCTCTGGCCGTGGTGCCCGTGCTAGCGCAGCGATCGCGCCGTTCCCTTCGCGTTGACACCGCTTCGGGTTAGGGTGATCGGACTCTGCGCAGTATCCGCCCGCCTTCCCCCACCGGAGACAGACGTGAACGCACGACGCCAGTTCCTATCCCTCGCCGCGGCCAGTGCCGCCCTGCTCGCCACCGGTCCGGCGCTTGGCCAGACACCGGCCCCGGGCAGCGTCCTGCCGACCCGTGGCACGCCGCGCCCGCGCAGCCCGCTGACCGTCAACAGCCCACGGAAAGGCCAGCGCTACCGCCCGTTGACCCGGTTCGGCCTCGGTGGTGCCCCCATCGGCGGCAGTCTGGCCGCGACCAGTGACGAGGCCGCGCAGGCCACCCTTGCGGCCGCTTGGGCCGCTGGCGTGCGAACGTTCGATACCTCGCCGTGGTACGGATTGGGTTTGAGCGAGCGGCGCTTCGGCCAGGAACTGCATAAACATGAGGCTGACCAGTACACGCTGTCGAGCAAAGTCGGCCGGTTGCTTACCGGTACCGCAGGGCCCCTGCAGAAGACCAACTGGCATGATCCATCGCCGTTCCGCTACCGCTACGATTACTCCGCCGCGGGCACGCGCCGATCGGTCGAGGACAGCCTGAACCGGCTGGGCGTGTCCCAGCTGGATATCGTGCTGATCCACGACCTGTCACCGGAAAACACCGATCTGGGAATGCCCTGGGAGCAGCGCTTTGCCGAGGCACTGCAAGGCGCCATGCCGGAGCTGACACGGATGCGCGAAGAAGGCCTGATCAAGGCCTGGGGCTTCGGGGTGAACCGTCCGCAGCCGGCGCTGCGTGCGGTGGCGGAGTCCGACCCGGACATCATGCTGCTGGCCTGCCAGTACTCACTGCTGGATCACGAAACCACGCTGCACGAGACCTTCCCGAAACTGGCGGAAAAAGGCGTGTCGGTGATGGTGGGCTCGCCCCTGCTGGCGGGCTACCTGACCGGTCGCGAGCGTTATCTGTACGGCAGCCCGATTCCGCAATGGGCCCCGGCCAAGCGGGCTCGGATCGCCGCCATCTGTGAGCGGCACGGTATTGATATCCGGACGGCGGCGCTGCAGTTCGCCGACGCCCCGGATGTGGTGTCGTCGATCATTCCGGGTTCGCGCACGCCCGCGCAGGTGCAGGCAAATGTGGCATCGATGGGCATCGCCATTCCGGCTGAATTCTGGGACGAACTGAAGCAGGAAAAACTGATCGCCAGCGATGCACCGGTGCCGAAGGCGGGGTAAGGTGACGACGCAAGGTCGCCACCTACCCTGATCCCATCAGGCGGTTTCTTCGCCGCTGCTGGTCGAGGCCACGGAAGGCGCTTCAGTCGACATGTCCGCCGGTACTTCGTCGTCGGCGGCCTCGATGGCCGCATCCATGCGCTCCACCGCCTGCAGCTTCTCGTCCTTGGACAGACGAATCAGCGTCACGCCCTGGGTGTTACGGCTGACCGTGCTGATTTCCGCACCACGGGTACGCACCAGCGTGCCACCGTCAGAGATCAGCAGCACCTCGTCAGCGCGCGCCATCAGCACCGCCGACACCAGCTTGCCGTTGCGCTCGCTGGTCTGGATGCCGATCACGCCCTGGGTGCCACGCCCCTTGCGCGGGTAGTCCTGCAGCGGGGTGCGCTTGCCGTAGCCATTCTCGGTCGCGGTCAGGATGAACTGGGCAGTGTCATCGTCCACCAGATCGGCGACAACATCGCTGCCGGTCGCACTCGTGTCCTCGATGGCATTGTCGTCATCACCATCATCTTCCGGACCGCCGGCACTTTCGGCGACGATCAGGCTGACCACCTCTTCACCCTTGGCCATCTTGATGCCACGCACGCCAGTGGCGGTACGTCCCATCGAGCGGACCTTGTCTTCGGCAAAGCGCACGGTCTTGCCGTTGGAAGCAAAGAGGAGGATGTCACGCTCACCATCGGTCAGGCCGACGCCCACCAGCGCATCGCCCTCGTCAAGGTTGATGGCGATCTTGCCGCGCGCCAGGCGGAAGGCAAACTCGGCCAGCGGGGTCTTTTTCACCGTGCCGTTGCGGGTGGCGAAGAAGACGAACTGGCCTTGGCCATACTCGCGCACGGGCAACACGGCCTGCACACGCTCACCGGGCTCCAGCGGAATCCAGTTGATGATTGGCCGGCCGCGGGCATTGGAACCGGCCTCTGGCAGTTGGTAGACCGGCAACCAGAACACCTTGCCGCTGCTGGTGAAGGTGAGCAGCGTATCGTGGGTGTTGACCAGCCACAGCTGCTCGATGAAATCCTCTTCCTTGGTCGATGCCGCCGCGCGACCGCGACCACCGCGGCGCTGGGCGCGGTAGGCACTGACCGGCTGGCGTTTCACGTAACCGGCATGCGACAGGGTGACGACCACATCTTCCGGCGAGATCAGGTCGAGGATGTCGAGATCCTCTTCGCTGTGACGGATTTCAGTACGACGCTCGTCACCAAACTCTTCGCGCACGGCGATGAGCTCTTCGCGGATCACCTGCAGCAGGCGGTCGGGATCTTCCAGGATGTGGATCAGCCCGGCGATCACTTCCAGCAGTTGGCGGTATTCTTCGGTCAGGCGATCCTGCTCCAGCCCGGTCAGGCGGTGCAGGCGCATTTCCAGGATCTGCGTGGCCTGGATTTCAGTCAGCTGGTAGCCGCCTTCCAGTAGGCCCACGCCCTTGGGCAGGTCTTCCGGACGCGACGCCTCGGCACCGGCGGCGCCCAGCATCGAGCCGACCATGCCCGGTTCCCACAGCCGTGCGAGCATGCGCTCGCGGGCTTCGTTGGGATTGGCCGAGGTCTTGATCAGCTCGATCATCTCGTCGATGTTGGCCAGCGCGACGGTCAGGCCTTCCAGCACATGGGCACGGGCGCGCGCCTTGCGCAGCTCGAACACGGTGCGGCGGGTGACCACTTCGCGGCGATGGCGCACGAACGCCTCGAGCATCTGCTTGAGGTTCATCAACTGCGGACGGCCATCGACCAGCGCGACCATGTTGATGCCGAACACCGATTCCAACTGGGTCTGCTGGTACAGGTTGTTGAGCACAACCTCGGCCGATTCGCCGCGCTTGACCTCGATGTAGATACGCATGCCGTCCTTGTCGGACTCATCGCGCAGCTCGCTGATGCCTTCGATCTTCTTTTCCTTGACCAGCTCGGCGATCTTCTCGATCAGGCGCGCCTTGTTCACCTGGTAAGGAATTTCAGTGACGATGATCGACTCGCGGCCGTTGTCGGCCACTTCGATATCGGCCTTGGCCCGCATGCGTACCCGGCCACGACCGGTGCGGTAGCCGGCGACGATGCCGGCGGTGCCATTGATGATGCCGGCCGTCGGGAAGTCCGGGCCCGGGATGTGCTCCATCAGGCCATCGACGTCGATTTCCGGCGTGTCGATCAGGGCAATGCAGGCGTTGATCGACTCGGTCAGGTTGTGCGGCGGTATGTTGGTCGCCATGCCCACCGCGATACCGGCCGAACCGTTGACCAGCAGGTTCG
>DALZLW010000035.1:0-26414 GCA_032007425.1 Stenotrophomonas sp. | reverse complement strand
TCCGGAGAGGTGTCCGAGTGGTTGAAGGAGCACGCCTGGAAAGTGTGTAAGCGTCTAAACCGCGCTTCGGGGGTTCGAATCCCCCTCTCTCCGCCAGATTACGCAAACCCCTGTTTACGCAGGGGTTTTTGCTTTTCTGAGGCGACCTTCGGCGGGACACAAATCGGGACACATCTCTCGATGCGCATCCCACACCACCTCGTTCGCGCGCCCTCAGGGCTCTGGTCTTTCCGGCAACGGGTCCCCACCGATCTCCAGGCCATGGTTGGCCGACGCATCTTCAAGCGCACCCTGCGCACGTCCGAGCTGGCCGTGGCCCAGTTGCGCGCCCTGCAACTGGCGGCGCGCTATGCTCAAGCCTTCGACGTGTTGAGGGAGCAACGCATGGGAATCAAGGAAGAGGACATCGACGCGCTGCTCAGGCGCCTGACCGATGGCGACCCGCTACAGCAGTTGATCTTGAACCGGACCAAGACAGCAGACGGGACGGTGACCGAGCACTGGCAAATCGACACGCCAGACGATGTCAGGCTCTATCAGCAGATGATGGAGCTCTCTGCCTCTCAGCCCAGTGAGCTGAGCGAGTTGATCCGTGAGGGCGTGCCGCCCATGCCCGTGGCCCGTCGCGTGACCAAGCCTGCCGTGGAGACCATCACCCTGGGCAAGGCCCGCGACGCTTGGCTGGCCAGCATCCAGCCCGGCTGCCTCCCCAAAACGTTCACCATTAAAAAGACCGCCATCGAGGCACTGGTGTCCTTCCTGGGCGATAAGGCCAAGCTGCACTCTATAACCCGCTCGGATCTGGCTCGGTGGTATCAGTTCATGCGAGATGGGGGAGCGGCCACGCCGACTCTGACCAACAAACAGTCCTACATCGGCGGCAAGGGAGGGTTCTTCGAGTGGGCCATGGCCTCCGGCCACTACCCCAAAGGCGACAACCCAGCTGCCGGCCATATCACCTACTCAACGCGGGAAAAGCGCGCTCGAAAGAAGTTTGGTTTCCGGGCCTACGATGCCCACCAGGTCCAAGCATTGTTTGCGCCGGCGGCGTTTGAAGAGCTCGCATTGTCCGCCCGTTGGGCCTCGCTGATTGGGCTCTACACCGGTGCCCGAGCATCGGAAGTCGGCCAGCTTTTAGTGGAGGACGTGCTAACAGTGGACGGCCTCCCATGCATCCGCGTGTCGGACGAGGGAGAGCACCAGAAGGTGAAGACCGAGGTGAGCCTGCGCACCATCCCCGTGCATCCCGACCTTACCCAGCTGGGCTTCCTCGACTGGGTGGCCACCCTCCGAGCCCAGAAGGCCCCAAGGCTTTTCCCCGCTGCCAAGGCTAACGCGAAGAACGGCGCTGGGAACTGGATCACCAAGGCCTTTGGCCGGCACCTGGAACAGGTCGGAGCGAACTGGCCGGAAGCCAAAAGGGGCTTTCATTCGCTGCGCAAGACCTTGATTCAAGAGTTGCAAGGTGCCGGAGTGGTGTCAGAACTTCGGGCTCAACTGGTCGGCCACGAGCTGGACGACGAGCACCATGCGACCTACAGCCGCAGTTTCACGGCACGAGAAAAGCTGGAAGGCCTCAAAGGTGTCTCTCCTGGACTGGCCGTTCTGTCCTATGGACTGAATCTGCCAGCCCTTGCAACGCTGCTTAAAAGTGAACGAGCTTAGGCTTGCGAAGGCTGGACGGCGTAGTGAAATGGTCGCTGGAGACCCAAGATTCAAGCGCAACACCACAGACAAAAAGGGTAACCATGGAAGAATCACCCAAGTCCCTTAAAGCTGCGTCGCTGAACGATATTGAGAACGCTATTGCGCAGGCACTCGCTCAGTTCACCGCTTTCTCGCCTCATGTTGAAATCCGGGCGTTCGAAGTCGTCAAAGAAACTGGCATAGATGTATTGACGCGAGACCACTATCGATTTGAGCTCAAGGTCTTTGTCCCGAAACGCGACCCTTCAAAGGGGGTGCTCGATTTCGATTGAGCGCGTGCTAGGGCGACGAGACGGGAACCCAAAGATAGAACGAAAAGCCCTCGCGTGAGCGAGGGCTTTGACTGTCGACGGGTGGAGCCATCTTCTAATCCACCCATAGGGCGGTGAACGTTCCGATTCATCCCCGCTGACGCGGGGAACAACAACTCCAAGCCGGAACTTACTGGTGGAACACCCCGCTGACGCGGGGAAAAACAACGTCACTATCCCTTGAGGGAACCACACTCATCCCCAATGACGCGGGGAACAACAACTTCATTATCCCTTGAGGGAACCATACTCACCCCCGCTTTCGCGGGGAAACCGCCGACACCGAAGTTTTGCCATGATTCGCCGAAGCGCGCAAGTCTTTAACCTAACAACCAGTGATATTTTTTCAGCGCGCTAAGCCGCCACGCATTTCTCCGGCCTTTTTCCCCTGACAGGCGACGTGGGCCGCTTTGCGTTTCTTCTTCATCTTCTTGCGCAGGCGCTTGCCCCGCGTGTCGTAACCAGCGGCGTTCAGAAGTTTGTCTGCCGCTTTGGCGGCGGCTCGGCGGGTGGCACTGTCCATCGACAGTTTTTAGCGCATCTCGCTCGATGCGCAAGGAGCCGACGCACGCCGATATGCTTTGCTGTAACAGAAAAGCATGCATTGCTTTGCCTCCTCTGAGCCTAAAGCTTTGCTAAAGCCCCCCTGCTTTGCCCTTCGGCTTTCGGGTCCCCTGCGGGGCCCCTCCAGCCGAAGGGCAAAGTCTCCCCTTACCCGCTGACAAAAGCGGAGGGGTGACTTGGCCCGTGCGTTGGTCCCGTGACGGCGACCCCCAGCACTCAGGGCGTGGTGATTCCCTAATCTGCACCACTACAACGGGTTCTCACGCGATTAGTCGCGCCGGCTCCGGGTCCCGTTACCCCTTGCAGGGCGTCTCTCCGGTGGGGCTTTACTTTTGCCGTGCCCAGGCGCGTTTTTCCTGGGACTTCTCCTAGCTGCACTCCATTACCCGAAACCCGTGGTGGTGGGACCGCGAAGGGGATACGCTGCTGGGGCCAGATTGAGCACTCCCCAGTTCCCTCGACATTTGCACACACCTGGGTTGGCGCAGGTTGCAGGCCATACAGCGCCAGGTCCCCCTGCTTCAAAGCCTGCGCACCCTGGTGGCGGTCAGCCCAAGCCCTTGCGGGCTCCCAGTTATCCCTGTGCGCAGCCGGCCTTTCCGCCGGCAACGAGTTACGGCTACCAACGGCTCCGGGCTGGGCAGACAAGGAGGCGAAAGGGATGGCGGGCTTGCGGGTCTATCCGGGCTTGCTGAAGTGCTCTCAAGGGGCACCGCCTGGGCATTTCGTAGCACCACCTACCTTGCTCGCCTCCGAGCCTACTAACTCGGGAGCCGTGGACTCAAAGTAAAACGCGCTTGGCTTTTGTCAACCCCGGGGCGTCTTTTCTGAAGTAAGTCGCGGCTATCGGGAAACTCTCCCCACCTTCAACATGGCGCTCAGCGCCTCCTTAATGGATTTTTCTGTAACGGTCACTTGTTCGAACGCAGCGGCCGCCATCAGCAACCTACCTTGAGCATCTACATCGTCGTTTGGCTCAACTTGCAGCTTCCACAGTCGATGCAAATACCCAATCTGAGCGAATGCCTTGGCGACCAGCGAGGCAGAATCGGAATCAAACAGATCTGCCTTATCAATGAACTGGCTTGGCAGGTCAAGACTTATCCGCAATGCCTTTGCGTGGATCTTCTCCCTTCCCGCTACAGGCGTATCAACCAACTCTCGAGCACTCGCTTGCTCCCCGAAACTTGCGACCAGTGATTCTCTAAATCGAGCAATCTCTATTTCAGCCTCCATGAAGGGCTTGGTCATCATTTGTGCCAGCAACGTGCGGCTTGCAGCTCTTTCTTTACGACGCCGCAAAGTGTCGTGAGCCCATATCCAAAGTGCGATTCCTGCCGCGACAGCTGTCCAATCTATTTTATAGTCGGTGCAAATCCACATATGCGCTCACCTGAAGCTCATCCAGATTAACAAGAATGGAGTTTCTCTATCCGCCGGGCAAGCGCTTCAGGCCAGACCTCGCCGCTTTATCAAACGGGTGCCCGTCTGGCGGGATGGAGCCGGGGACTCGGGCACCGGTTCGAGCACGGATGATGGCGAAAGGTCGAGGGTGGGCTTGACGGGAGGGAACTGCTGGGGGAAGTGCTTCAAAAAGTCCGCTTGGGCCAGCTCCAAGGCCAATCCGGCCTGGTTCTCGGCATCCTTGGTCTGGTCTCGGACCTTGCGAGCCTGCTGCTCTTGCAGCCTAGCGAGCTGCTTTTGCTCCTGCGCCGCCTGCGCCACGCTGTCACGGGAGGTCGGCATTCCCAAGGCACGAAGGGCCTTAGAGCGGATGTCCGTGGATTGTGGTGTCACGTTGGCGTCTGCCTCTGCACGTCGCCGCGCCAGCCTAGCGTCCTCCCTTGCCTGTTTGGCCTCCACATGTGCCTGGCGCTTCTGCGCCAAGTCGTCACGCCGTTGTAGTAGCGTGCGCGCGGCAAAGCGTTCCAAGGGCGTGGCGTTGGTGGACTGAAGCGCTCGGCGCGCCACCCTGAACATCTGTTCGATCATCTCGTCCAAACTCTTCGCTACTTGCTCTCCGGCCATGAGTTCCGCCTGTCTGTTGGGTGTATTGATGCGTGACGCGCGCTCAATGGCCGCCGCCCCCTTGCCCTGATGACTACCCGCGCCAGCGGCCGGCCAGGACATGGTTGCTCCGGCTTTGTGAGCAGCGGGACGTTGTGCACGCGCGCGGACAGCGGTGCCTGCCTTTGGTGCAAGGATCTGGGCCGCAAGGCGGAGCACAGCCGGGCGAGGGTCGTGAGATGGCTGGGCACCAGCGCGCAAGCGCACCGCCGATTCTTTGCGACGATCCAAAAGCGCTTGCGCATGTAGGGCTTGCTCGTCCACCTGCGCTAGTCTTCCTTCTGCAACGGCCAAGGCCTTTAACGCATCAAAGCGATCTGCGTGGGCCGTCACTCGGCTGGCTGACGCGTCGCGCACGCGGTCATTTCGCATGGCGCGCGGCAGCCGCCTGCCACCGCGGCGGGCTTGCGTGACGGCCTTGCCTTCATGTTTGGTCGCCGGCCGGTCGAGCTTGGCAGCCTTGGCGAAGTCATCGTTTTGGACGGCGTCCGCCTGCTGGCTCAAAAGTGACCGATGATCTACGCGCTCCGCCACGCCCTCGGCCGCCAGCATGGTGTTGACGGACGTGGCCCAGTGTTCCCGCTCTCTGTCGGCCAGGGTGGGTTGCTTGGCCCGCTTGCAGGCAATAGGGTCCAGCGCCACGGCTTTCTTTCCCAGACTGCCATCCGGGTTAACACTGCAAGAACTGAGCAAAATGTGCGCGTGATGATTGCGCTCATCTCCGCCTTTGCTCGGTTCGTGGATGGCCACGTCTGCGGCCACGCCGTAGCGCTCGGCCAAATGGCGGGCAAAGCGATGCGCCAGTTCTTGCCGCTTTTCGGCGGAAAGTTCGGCGGGAAGGGCAACCTCCACCTCTCGGCACGTGATGGCGTCTCCGCGCTTGTGGTGGGCCTCGACCCGATTCCAGAACTCCGCCCGGTCGGCTGTCTGTTCGCCAGGAAGGCAGAGCGCCGAAAATGCGACGCCTTGGCGGCGCGTGTAGTCGTGGACGGTCCCGGTCAAAGCGTCTTCAATCCGAACCCCTGCACGATAGGCAGCGCCAGCGGTGGACGAATGTCCTCCCTGACGAGAGTGAGCCTTAGCAGTGAGGTGATAAATCGCCAAACCAGTCTCCGAACGCAGCCCATTGGTGGGCGAGCAGTGGGGCTGGCGTGCGTAGCGCGCCGGGGTGTCGGGGGCGAAGCCCCTGACCGCACGTAATCCCGAAGGGATTACTCTAAGTGCGCTCTTGTGGTTTTCTTTGGGCGCTGCGCACCCTTCGATAACCGCATGAGAACCGGGCCACTCGCTTCGCTCGCTAGCCCCTACACCCAGCGTCCCATGCATACGAAAACTGTCAACTTTTTAGTCAAAATCAAAAGCGGCGCTCGCTGCTCGCTCGCGCTACTTCTGGGGCGCTGCCCCCTTGCGCTCCGCGCGAAATCTGCTTGCATGGTGTATCAAGGTTTATAGGCAGGGGCGTCGTGGCGGATATTGAAAAGCAAAAGCTAAAACTGGCGAAGCTGATGGAAGCCACTGCTAAGGAGCAAGCCAAGTTGCTCGTTGCAGAGAAGCAACAGAAGGTGCGGCTGGCGCGTCAGGCAGCAAGGGAGAAGGCTAAAGAGCGTGCCGCACTGTTCCGCTCGGCGGACGCCCATCGAAAAGTTGTTCTCGGCGGACTGACCATCGCAGCGAACGCGGACGCCTGGGACCCAGCAGAAATCGTCGGGGCCTTGCTGCTCGTGAGCGAGAAGATGGGCGCGCATGCGACACTGCGTCAGCAACTTCGTGAGCGTGGCATCAAGCACCTTGAAGCTCGTGCGGCCGCACGAGAGGCGGCCCGATCATGAGCGAGGATCTAAAGCCGGAAGGGGCTCGTGTATTTCTCGGGCGTGGCCTCGGGCCCGTCCATGCCCATGGGTTGGCGCTACTGTCTTTGAGACAGCGGCCCGTTGATTACCTCCCCATCCTCCTTCACGAAAGGTTTTTTCATGGCCGGAAGGATTTGTAGGACAACCTCTGAAGGACGACACAGTCGAGTGCCCAGATCTGTCTGCACGAACGGTCGATTGATGAGGATGGGATGCTCCAGCATCGCATCAAGCAGCGCCGTATCGTCGAGGGCAAGGTCACCCAGCCCTAGCTCCTCGTAGGGCGTCCCCTTCTGCCTAATGGCTTCTCGGACGGTCAATCCCGCTGCGGTGATCAGCTCCAAGAGACGTTCGCGCGTCGGCGGTAGGCTCAGGTAATCAATGACCTCCGGATCGATGCCTAAGTGGCGGATGAGAGCCAACGTGTTTCGCGAAGTCCCGCATTTGGGGTTGTGATAGATGACGGCGTTCATGCCACTTCCTCCCGCGCCACCGCGACCTCAAGCACTCCCGCTGCCACGGTAAGCGCTTCAGCCTCCAATGCGCCCTTCCGCTCGCTGTAGCGGTCTACCAAGTAGTCGCTCCGGCCCCTCACCAGCAGCGTGAATTTCACAAGCTCCTCCATCACGTCCACCACCCGGTCATAGTAGGCCGAGGGCTTCATGCGCCCGCTTTCATCGAACTCCTGCCAAGCCTTCGCGACCGAGGATTGATTGGGGATGGTGACCATGCGCATCCAGCGCCCCAGCACACGCAATGCGTTGACCACGTTGAATGACTGCGAGCCGCCGCAGACCTGCATGACCGCCAAGGTTCGTCCTTGGGTTGGTCGGACGCTCCCCTCCTCAAGGGGTAGCCAGTCGATCTGGTTTTTGAACACCGCAGTGAGCGTGCCATGACGCTCTGGGCTGACCCATACGTGGCCCTCGGACCACAGCGAGGCCTGACGCAACTCGTGAACCTTCGCATGTGTGGCCGGGACCGAGTCCAACATCGGAAGCTCGTGCGGGTCGAACAAGCGTGTCTCTGCACCTAGCTCTTCCAGCAATCGCTGGGCCTCTAACGCCAGCTTGCGGCTGAAAGACTGCGGTCGCAGTGACCCATAAAGAATCAGGATTCGAGGGCGATGCGGCGCAGCACCAGAATCGCCCAGCTTCACCGAGGAAGGGATGTCTAGCGCATCGGGAAGGATGTTGGGAATCTGGCTCACGTGGGTTGCTCCGTCGCTATTGTTCGATTATTCTAGAAGCATGGAACATAAAAACGCAACCGTTGCTCTGGCTGCCCTTGGGCATGCCACCCGCCTCTCCATCTTCCGACTGCTGGTCCAGGCTGGCGGGACCGGGAAGCTTGCCGGCGACATTGCCCAGGCATTGGATTTGCCTGGAGCCACCCTTTCCTTCCACCTGAAGGAACTTACGGCGGCGGGCCTCATCAACGGCGAACAGCGTGGGCGCACGATCTGCTACCGAGCAGAGTTCGAAACCATGACGGCCCTAGTGGCCTACCTAACTGAGAACTGCTGCGCTGACGACCTGTCGTGCGAGCGCCCAGGCGGCTGCTGAGCCCTTCTTGGAAGACTACTGATGAGCCCCCAACCCTCCCGCCTTTCCTTCCTGGACCGGTATCTCACCGTCTGGATCTTTGCAGCCATGGCCTTGGGTGTTGGCCTGGGAGCCGCGTTCGAAGAGCTTCCCAGCGCGCTGAACAAGCTTTCGGTGGGGTCGACCAACATCCCCATTGCGGTGGGCCTGATCTTGATGATGTATCCACCGTTGGCGAAGGTTAAATACGAAGAGCTGCCGAAGGTGTTTGCTGACAAGCGGGTGCTGATGCTCTCGCTACTTCAGAACTGGGTCGTGGGTCCTTTCCTCATGTTCGGTCTGGCGGCGCTGTTCTTACGCGACTATCCCGAATACATGACAGGCCTCATCCTCATTGGCTTGGCGCGCTGCATCGCTATGGTGCTGGTCTGGAATCAGCTCGCACGCGGAGACAGTCAGTATGTGGCAGGACTGGTCGCCTTCAACTCCATCTTCCAGATCGTCCTCTTCAGCGCCTATGCCTGGTTTTTCCTGACTTGGTTGCCGCCGATCTTTGGGCTTCAAGGCAGCGTCATCGATGTGAGCTTCTGGACCATCGCAGAGGCCGTGCTGATTTATTTAGGCATTCCGTTCTTTGCAGGATTTCTCACAAGTCGTTGGCTAAAGGCGAGGAAGGGCTTGGATTGGTATGAGACCAGGTTCTTGCCTGCGATCAGCCCCATCACGCTGGGCGCGCTCCTGTTCACGATCGCGGCCATGTTCAGCTTGAAGGGGGGAGACGTCCTGCGCATTCCAATGGATGCGGTTCGCATCGCCATTCCGCTGACTCTCTATTTCCTCATCCAGTTCGCGTTGAGCTTCTGGATGGGGAGGTTCATTGCCAAGGACTACCCACGAACAACGGCCATTGCGTTTACCGCAGCGGGAAACAACTTCGAACTAGCCATTGCGGTTGCTATCGCAGCATTTGGACTCGCTTCCCCGGTAGCGTTTGCCGCAGTGATCGGGCCACTTGTCGAGGTCCCAGTGCTGGTTTTGCTTGTTCATGTCGCTATCCGATGGGGCAGACGACTGTTTCCTACTGACGTGCGGCTGTCTTAACGTCTGCGCAGCATGGGCCTTGCGCTATTCTTAGCAATCAAAGTTGCACGATAGACCGGCCCCTCCGCCAACCGGTCTTCTCCCAATGACATGAGATGGATGGACGGATTCGGCGACTGCCGCTGAACTGTCAGACGCCCAAGAAGACGCGCGATGCCGTCGTTGTCCTCGAACTCCCCTCTCAGGACCCTACGCCATGCAGACGCCAATAGGTCGGCGACTTGGACGCCAGGAACGTCATGCGAGCGGACGAACTTCGAATCCCGCATCACAGCTCCCAAGTTCACCGCTGAGTTGATGGCGTGGCCGGCCGCCTCTTGGAGGTAGGCCGGGATGTCTTCGGGGGCACTCCTGAAGTGCTTCTCAAAATGAGAGTAATCGAAGCCCTCGACAAAGATCCCGGGGTCTCGCAAAGACTTGGCTTGTATGAGGCCCGGTGCCATATGGGTGAGCGTCTGCTCAAACAGGGGGCGCGCTGAGTTCTTCTCGTCCATGCGCCATTTAAAGCTACTCAGCGTGGCAGGAATGCGCTGGGCATAGTAGAGCGTAGTCATCCGAAAGACCTGATCCAGCAGGTCTATTTGCGCCACCATCTGAATGTAGAGCTGTGGAGACAGGCGCTCAAGCCTGCCCGACAGGTCATCGATGGAAGCGCGCCCTTCTTCGTAGAGCATCTTTGGACGGTTGGCCCTGACGCTCGCGACCTGCTTCTTCTGATGGGCCACGACCGCTTCGGGATCCTGATGGCCCAGGTCAATCGCGGAGATGAAGAGCGTGCCCTCAAGCTTGCCAAGGTCGCCTAGAAAGCGCGCCAGGATCGCCTCCGACAGGTCTTTCAGCTTGACCTCGTCCTGGAAGCCGCGCCCCAAATGTCTTTTGAGTATGCCTAGCGAATGCTCAACCCGCTTTCTAGCCACCTCTGGGACAACATACCCCGCAACGACGCACCAGCTGTCGCAGTGCGATGCATGAACGAACGTGCCGGATTCATCGACGTAGATAAACATGCAGTCTCTTCCATGGACGCGTTTGGATAGGAAGCTGTCTGATGCTCGAGGTTCCAGACCCAGCAGAGGCCTCAAGCGCTGCTGTTCTAGTCTTCAAACATAGCGGACAACACCAGTGCCGCGCCTGTGCAAAAAGCGCCAAGGGCAGCCCAGTAGTTCATGTCAGCTGACAAGATCAACATCGTCTTTGAGAACTGCTCGGGAGCACCGGGAGCACCAGCTCGCGCTGGATCCTGGCGGACATGAACCAAAAGAAGCCTGAAAGCAGCGAACCGCATGAGGCGAAGAAGATCATCAGCTTCCAGATCAACTTCTTCAACGCTGCGTCTCCTCACCGGCAACCATGTCCTTGAGACGCTGGAGCGCTTCCTTCTGCTTGGACACAGGCAGCTTTGATACCAACAAGATGACCTCGGCAAGCGTGTCGGAAGTCGCATGGAAATACGCAACCGGAAGACCGAGGGCCTTTCCCAAGGCCTGAGAGGTTGCCGGGTCAGGGTCGTGCTGGCCTGTTTCGTAACGGCTCACCCGCGTGGCTCCTGAGACCGAGTCAACCATCCCGATACGTTCTGCCAGCTGTGCCTGCGTCCAGCCTTTGACCAACCGCGCGTGGCGCAGCCGTTTGCCATAGACCGTCGAGGGCGTCTTGGGCTGCATCGGGGTATTTGCACCACAGCTGAACTCCCTACAAGTCTGACGGTTGGCACCCGATTGCACATCTGCGATTATCGTAAATGCCGCCAGCGTGGCGGTCTACAGGGGCATCAAATGAAGGACACCACGAGGATGGCCGCCGCCCTGGCGACCGCGCTGTTGCTGAGCGGTCAGAGCGCTTCGGCCCAGGAAGCCAGCCGGTCCACCCCGCAGGCGGAAAAGCCTGGCTTCTTCCGCCAACTCGGGACCAGCCTGAAGAACGCTGGCCAGGAGATGATTGGGGTGAAGTCCACCGGACTCCCCGGGAAGCAAGCCTCCGGCAGCCAGCAGATCTACACGCCGGTCAGCGGCGCAGGAAAGCTCCCCGGCCTCTTCAAAGCGGATAACCACCAACTGGCCCAGCAAGGCCGACTGGACTGGCCCCGAGTTGCCCTGACCTACACCGAGTGGGGCACGTCCCTGCCGTGCTGGACCGTGGAAGCGAGGATCTGGAACAGCGCCACCGCGTCCACGACCGAGACCTTCCGCGCCTGCGCAGATGCCCCTTTGACGATGACGGACGATCTCGGTGACACGGCAGAGTTCAACACGGCCGCCCTCTGGAAGGGTCGCGACGCCCTGATGGGCATTCGGGTGCCCGCCGGCAAGCCGAACACTGGTGCAAATAGGTCTATCGGCCCCAACCCGCCCAGCCAGCCGTTTGTCGTCAACGTCAGTCGCCCCGGTGTGTCTGACCGGGCCGTCGACGTGGTCCTTCGGGCCGCTTGGGTTTCCGGGTTCATCCAGACCGTCGACCTTCATCCGGGGGCCAGCGGCTTACTGACGCCGTTCAAAGATTCCAGGGTCTGGATCGCGGGGTTCAAGCCGGAAGGCAGCCGAGACCCGTAAGACCCACACAAGTTCGTTTAACTACTCATGGGCGGCCTGCTGCCGCCCGACCATCACGCCTAAGGAATGACCATGAAAGCAACGAAGCTTGCCCTCTCCGGCTTGGCGACCGCTTTTGCACTAGCTGCCTGCGGCGGTCCGCCCTCCAACGCCGACGCCCAGAAGGCGGTGGTCGCGCTGCTGGAGCAAAGCGGGGCCGGCCAGATCGCTGATGTCTCGGACTTCCAGCTCAACGGGTGCGTTGAAGCAAAAGAGGTAGCCGGATACCGCTGCGACACGAGCGGCAAGGTTGCCATCGACATTGGCGGACGGCGGGTGCCGGTTCCCATCGGCAAGAACCTGCGCTACGTGAAAGAGGACGGGGCTTGGAGGGCCTACGCCAAATGAGCCTGCCCCCTCCCTTGCTTGAGCTGCCGAACCCCACCCGTCGCAAGTTGACGACCCCGAGGAACCGGTTCTTCTGGTGGTATTCGGGAAGCCTGCTCTTCCTCGGACCTTTCGGATTCGTCGTCGGGCCGTTCATGGCCCGACGCGCAAGCCGGAAGGCGGCCCTTCGGTATCCGGTCGAGGCGCGCGTTGCCCAAGCCAGGGATACCGGGTTCGCTTGGTGGCAGTGGTGGGTGATGACGCTACTGACTCTGATGGGCGGGTTTGGGGCCTTTGCACTGCTGAGTGGGCTGCCGATGTTCCTGCTCGTGTTGTATGCGCAGTTGACTCAGTAGCCAAAAGAAGCTGTAGGGAACTAAAGGGCCGCTAAATGCGGCCCTTTCTGGTTCTCGGCTATTGCTCCCACGGATTCAGATATCGCCTACAGTCTAGGGACACAACACAGGACACACGTCCGGTTTGCGGTCTGCTGCAGGGTCAAGGGGTTAGGTTGGAGTTGATCCGATCCCCCTCTCTCCGCCAGATCAATGAAGAAGCCGCCCAGTGGGCGGCTTTTTTATTGGTCTGGCGGAGAGCGGGCGGACGAGACACCCGGACGGGGGTTCGACGGTTCTGCAGGAGCAGAACCGGACAGCCGCAGGCTGGCCCCTGAGCGCAGCGCAGGGGTCGGGTGCATGGATGCACCCGACAATCCCCGGCCCCTTGCCGGACTCTCCCCGCCCTGTCGGAGCAGCCCTTCAACTGAGGGAACAGCCCCTCAACAGAGGGATTTGTCGTGGCCAGGTTTTCGTGGGCACCCAGACGGAGCGGGTCAGGCCGAAGCCTCGTTCTTTGTATCGAAACGTCCTCACGCAGGCGCTGGTTTTCACGCTGCAGCTCCCGGATTCGTTGCTGCTCGGGCGTCGCGCTTTTTGCAGACAATCGCCTGAGTCATCCCAGGGCCACGTAGCCTGGCGACTACAAATCCTTGACCGCTTGTAGCCCGTGGGCTACGGTTCGGACCATGGAGATGAGGGCCCACCCCGAATTCAAAGCATGGCTGGACGCCCTTAAAGACATGGTCGGACGCGCCCGAATTCTGGCCCGTATCCGGCGTTTGGGTGAAGGCAATCCCGGCGACCACCGAAACCTGACCGGTGGCGTGTCGGAACTGCGGATCGATGTGGGTCCGGGCTACCGTGTGTACTACACGCAGCGCGGAAACGAGCTGGTGATTCTTCTGGTTGGGGGTGACAAGGGCTCCCAACAGCGAGATATCGAGAAAGCGAAGAAACTGGCCCGTTCCCTCTAAGGGGCAGGCAAGAGCAACACGAAGCAATGCGACAACAAAGTCACGGAACAACGAAGCAAACGGAGTCACACAGACATGGCAGCTAAGAAGAAGATCAAGCTGGAGACGTTCGACGTCGCCGAACACCTGCGTACCCCCGAGGAAATGGCCGCGTATCTGGATGCGTGCATTGCCGAAAGCGATGGCGACTCTGCATTCATCGCCAAGGCGCTCGGCGATATTGCCCGCGCCCAGGGCATGAGCAAGGTTGCCCGCGACGCGGGTGTTTCGCGCGAAAGCCTGTACCGCGCCCTGTCCGGCGAACGCAGCCCGGACTTCGCCACCATCCTCAAGGTGACGCGTGCCCTCGGCGTGCAGTTGCACGCGAGCGCTGCCTGACCCATAGACCAGGCGGCACCGGGCCCCTGCCGAGGTGTCCACGAGCATCAGACCACGACAAAGCCCTCCTATCGCTCAATCCCCGAGCGCCCACTCAGCAGCCGCAGTGGCATGAATGGCCGTGGTGTCGAACAGCGGAATCTGCGTATCTTCTGGCCTAATAAGCAGCGAAATCTCCGTGCATCCAAGAATGATGGCCTGGGCGCCTCTGCTTACAAGACGATGGATGACATCGATGTAAGCCTGGCGCGATTCCTCACTCACCAAGCCCAGGCAAAGTTCATCGTAGATCACCCCATGCACCAAAGCCCGGTCGCCTTCCTCGGGAATCAGCACACCAAGGCCGTGATCACGCTCCAGCCTGAGCCGGTAAAAATCCTGCTCCATCGTAAACCGTGTTCCCAGCAAGCCGACTGTGTTCAATCCGGCCGCCTTGATTGCCACAGCTGTCGGGTCCGCGATATGCAGCAAGGGAATCGTGGCTGCCGCCTGAATTTGACCCGCCACCTTGTGCATGGTGTTGGTGCAGATGACCAGCCCCTCGGCTCCCGCGCGTTCCAATGATGCCGCTGCACGGGCCAGCACCTCGCCCGCCTTGTCCCATTCTCCGGCATGCTGCAACTGTTCGATTTCATGGAAATCGATACTGAAAAGAATCACCTTGGCCGAATGCAAACCGCCAAGGCGATTCTTGACCGTCTCGTTGATCTGACGGTAGTACGGAACGGTGGATTCCCAGCTCATGCCGCCAATAAGTCCGATCGTCTTCATTTCGACTCCCTTGAGAACGCGCGCCATACAGCAGTCGGCTTATTGATAAACCTCAAGCTTGCCGTCCAGCGGCCTGCACTACCATCTGATTTCCTGCCGACTTGTTCAAGTCGTCGTCAGCCTCCCGTCGATCCAGACCCACCAGCACTCACCGACCCCAGGCACGCAGTCAGCCGCCGCGCCGCAATCAGCAGGCCGCGGATGATGTCCTCGCCAAGCAACCCCTGTTCGCCCTCGTTGCCGCGCTCAAGCTGCGCGGCTTCCAGCACCTCCAGCACCGCGCCGAGTGCCTCGATATCGCGTTCATAAGCGATGTTGGCCCGATTGGATGCATCGACCATCGCGCGCCCCTCGACGAGGAACTGGTCAAGGCGTGGCAGAAAGCTCGGCGGCAGGGCATATAGGTCATCGCCCAGCAGGGAGTGCAGACAGGTGGTAGCGGCAGACGGATCGTTCATTGCGGCCTCGCGATCGGTGAGGCCGCCAGGGAAGCCCTGGCGGCGGGCGATGCGGGTTAGCGTTCCGGTCCTTGCTAGATAACCGGCGGGTCGTGGACCCCCACACATCGCCCGCCAAGGAGGCAATGTGATCCATTCTCCGCCGTGCCCAAGGGGCAAGTACAGAGAATCTAGCAAGGTTGCGAGACGCTAATCCCGTCCTGACGTTCTTTGCGTCAGGAGCTCAAATGCTCGCCTGCAGGAACCGCGGGCGTACATGGGCAAAGCTGCAAATGCATGTGTTCGCCGGGCATCGCTGGGCGCTACAAGCTGCGCACTGCCGAGTGCAGACGCGTCAGCCACGTCACTGCATACCCACCGGCGCGGCCGCCGACTCAAACCAGACGCCAATAGAGCGCGCGACACTGACCAGCGACGGACGACCGCGGCAGACCTCCACCACCACTCAACCGGCGCTCAATTGTCAGGACGAAAAGAGAGGTGCCGTCTGAAAGTGGCATCGGGCTCGCGAGCTGGATCCGGAGGAAACCGGGAAATCAGACCCGCCTCTATCGCTTTGGGACGCATCGCAATACCGGCACCTTCGGCCCGCTCGATATCGACAGCGCTCACCGTTCCGTCGTGTCGAATGTGCATGATCCACACCAGTTCGCCATCATACTCATCCGGTGAAATGGACGAATCATAGTTGGGTCGGCCAAGCACATAGGGCATGCCGGGATCAACGTCCGCAATCAATGCATCAACGCTGGGAAACACCTTGACCGTTTGCGATCCCACCACGCGATCCTGATCGTTGACCCTGACTTCGTAGGTCCATTTGCCGGGTGGCGCATCCACCGGAAGTGCGGCAGGAACGCACCGTTTGCGCCCATCAGCGTCATTGAACTTTCTGCTTGTGATCTGCTCACCTGCAGGACCTATCGCTCGCAACTCGATGCTTTTGACCACGATGTCCGCATTGAGAATCGCAACGCAGACCTGATGATCAAATTGGCCATCCAACGCAAACGACCGGGTCTCCTGCCGGGCAAGCGCGCCTGCCGGAGTCTTCGACCATAGGAATTCTATGTACGCCTCGCGTGTTGGTGCGGGCGATGCATCGGCAGTTGCGGTGCCCAGAAGCAGAGCTGGCACAGTCAAGAACAGTAACCGGAACATAAGTATCCTCCTGGATTCAGGTGTCACTGGCGACAGATCTCCCCATCCGCCAGACTCGGATGCTCGAGCATCGGTTACTGGATGGTACCAATCTAGAAAGCCGAGGCCGTCATCCCAGTGAATGTAAACGCCAGCCCCAGAAACTCAACCCAACGTCGATCCAGACCCACCACCACTCACCGCCCCCAGACACGCAGTCAGCCTCCGCGCCGCAATCAGGAGGCCGCGGATGATGTCTTCGCCAAGCAACCCCTGTTCGCCCTCGCTGCCGCGTTCAAGCTGCGCCGCTTCCAGCACCTCCAACACCGCGCCGAGTGCCTCGATATCGCGCTCGTAAGCGATGTTGGCCCGATTGGACGCATCGACAAGCGCGCGCCCCTCGGCGAGGAACTGGTCAAGCCGTGGCAGAAAGCTCGGCGGCAGGGCATATAGGTCATCGCCCAGCAGGGAGTGCAGACAGGTGGTAGCGGCAGACGGATCGTTCATTGCGGCCTCGCGATCGGTGAGGCCGCCAGGGGAGTCCTGGCGGCGGGCGATGCGGGTTAGCGTCCCGGTACACATTTGAAAACCGGCGGGTCATGGACCCCCACACATCGCCCGCCATGGAGCAGGCAATGTGATCCATTCTCCGCCGTGCCCATCGGGCAAGTACAGAGAATTCAAATATGTTTGCTGGACGCTAATCCCGTCCTGACGTTCTTTGCATCAGGAACCCAGATGCTCGCCTGCAGGAACCGTGGGCGTACATGGGCAAAGCTGCAAATGCGTGTGTTCGCCGCGCATCGCTGGGCGCTACAAGGAGCGCACTGCCTCGCGCAGACGCGTCAGCCGCGTCAGCCGCGTGGCTGCATACCCACCGCCACAACCGCCGACTCAAGCCAGGCGCCGGCAGTTACTTCGACCGATCCACCCGCTTCAGCACGGTCTTGCCGTTGCGATCGATGGACAGCAGGAAATGCGATTGCGCGCCCTCGGCCAGCACCGCCTCGCCCTGCACCCACGTCGGATGCCCGATGTCGCAGAACGCCGGTGCGTAGGGATCGCGGCCGATCTTGACCACCACCTTGCCGGCCGGCACCACGAACGATGCGGTTTCGGCCGCATCCATGCGCGCGGCGAACAGCTCATTGATGTACACGCTGTAGTAGCACCCTGCGCCCAGCAGGCCGGCATCGCGGGTGACCACGAGCTGCGCGGCGGGCCGCTTGCCCGCATGCAGGAAGCCCATCATCCGCGTTGGCGGCACCATGCTGGCCTGCACGGCCGGTGCCGGCACCTCGCTTTTCGGCAGCAGGCCGCAGCCGGTCAGGGCGAGTAGGACGATGGCTGCAGATGCCTTGATATCCATTCCAGCGTGGGCCACTTCGGGGGATGACCTGCGAAGTTTGCCACACGGTTCATCTTTCTTGGCCGTGCTATGAGTAATCACTCACCCTGCCGGTGCGGGCAGGCCCATCCTGCCGCGCGCCTGCGGCAAGATGGGTCGAAGCGGCAACAAGCGCCTGGCCTCAGACCTGCGCCATGCCGCCGTCGACAAACAGTTCCGTGCCGTTGATGAAGCTCGCTGCATCGGACGCCAGGAAGGCGACCACCTTGCCGACTTCTTCCGGCTCGCCCAACCGCTGCAACGGCACCTGTGCGGCCAGCGCATCGAACAGCCCCTGGCGGGCGTCATCCGGAACAAGATCACCCAGACCCGGCGTGCGGATCGGGCCGGGACTGACCGCGTTGACGCGGATATGGCGATCCTTGAGGTCCAGCGCCCACGAGCGGGCAAAGTTCCGCACCGCGGCCTTGCTGGCGCTGTACACACTGAATGCAGGCGTGCCTTTGATCGAGGTCGTCGACGAGGTCAGGATGATCGAACCACCATCGCGCAGAAGGGGCAGCGCCTTCTGCACGGTGAACAGCACGCCGCGCACATTGGTACCGAAGATGCGATCAAAGTGCGCCTCGGTGATGGCGCCCAGTGGCAGCATGTCGCCGCCACCGGCATTGGCAAAGAGAATGTCGAGGTGCCCCGCGCTGCGGGCGATGGTGGCGTAGACCTGATCGAGCTCGGCCAGTACCGAGGCATCGGCACGGATGCCGGTTGCCGCCGCACCGATGCTGGCGACGGCTGCATCCAACTCGGCCTGGCGGCGCCCGGTAATGAACACCCGGGCCCCCTGTGCGGCCAATGCCTGGGCCGCGGCCAGGCCAATGCCGGTGGTGCCTCCGGTGACGAGGGCAATCTTGTCTGCGAGTGAAAGGCTCATGTGCGTGCTCCGTAATGTGGGATATGGAAGGACGGCGGGTCGTGTCGCTGGCGGTTGATGCCGCTGCCGTGAAGCACACGATAGAGATCGCTCTATTAGCGATAAATCCCGAATACTGATAAATACTTTGCACACAGGTGCATAATCTGCCTGACCACAGGCGAGGAGCCGGCGATGGACCAGTTACAGGCAATGCGCGCGTTCACGCGCGTCGTGGAAGCCGGCAGCTTCACCCGGGCGGCGGATTCGCTGACCATGCCCAACGCCACACTGAGCAAGCTGGTACGCGAACTGGAAAGCCATCTCGGCGTGCGCCTGCTGCAGCGGACGACCCGTCGGGTCACCGTCACCGCCGATGGCCAGGCCTACTACGAAAGCGCGCTGCGGCTGCTGCGTGACCTCCAAGACATCGACGGGCGCTTCAATGCACAGGGCCGCAAACCGCGCGGGCACCTGCGCGTGGACATCGGCGGCTCGACCGCGCGCGATGTGCTGATTCCCTTGCTGCCGGATTTCCTGTCCCGCTACCCGGACCTGCGGATCGACCTGGGCGTGTCGGACCGGCCTGCGGACCTGATCGGCGACAACATCGACTGCGTGATCCGCGGCGGCGCCCTGCCCGCCTCATCGCTGGTAGCCCGCAGCTTGGGCCAAGCACCGATGCTGACCTGCGCCAGCCCGGCGTACCTGAAGCAGTTCGGCATTCCCGCCTATCCCGAAGAACTGGCCAATGGCCATCGCGTGGTGGCCTACCTCACCGCCCAGCATGCCCGCGCCATGCCGCTGCGCTTCCAGCGCGATGGGCAGATCATCGAGCTTAAAGTCGAGCGCTACATCGGCGTCAACGAGAGCAATGCGCATACCGCGGCCTGCGTGGCCGGGCTGGGTATCGTGCAGACCTTCCACTATGCCGCCGCCGAGGCCCTGGCCCGTGGTCAGCTGGTGGAAGTGTTGCAGGATTGGCCGCCGCCCCGCTTCCCGTTCCACGTGCTGTATCCGCACAATCGCCACGTCAGCCAGCGGCTGCGGGTGTTCATTGATTGGCTGGCCGAGGTCATGCCGCCGCGCCTCGATCCGGGTCTCAAACAGCCTTCCTGCGTGGCTCCATAGCCTCAGACCGCCGCTATGTGAAACGGTGCCTGACGCTTTGATGCTGAAGCGCTACGGCACCGCCGATCCATGGCAGTCCTGCCAACGCGGCGAGCCGTTTTCGCTATATATCTGCTTGGCCTGCAATATCCCGCCGTGTCTGACAATGCAGAAGGCACCGGTATAAGTACGTGGCTCTCCAAAGCCTTTTTTCGCCTGCGCGCTTCCCCACATCTCTACGATGTATCGCCCACCGGGTACCAGCGGAGGGGCTGGTTGCGTACCGTTGTCGCCGTACAACAAACACTCCCCCGGGGCCATTTCCCGCTTGGGCTCGCCGAGTTTAATGTAGCTCAGATACCATAAATGCTGGGATCGCTGCCCGGGCTGCGACACAGAGGCACCACCTATCAACGGTGGCTTGCGGCGCGCCTCTCGTGTGTCCTCAATGCCAAAGCAAGCAACGCCATTCCTGTCCTGCACCACTATTTCCTGCATTACCCCGGCCGGCGTGTAAGCATACGCAAGAAAGGGCATGCATGCTGCGATAACCGCGGACAACCGGAGCATTGACCGATGCATCTTCATAGCGTCGTCCTGGGCAGATTAATGACCTTCTATGGCCCGGCGCCCAAGCGCTGGGACGCGCATTGCTCCATCACAGCAGTCCCCTCCGAAGGATCCATCTGCCTGACCGTTGGAACACCGCCGCTCTGCTCAATGCAGAAGTAACCCGAGTAGTTCCGCACTTCTGGAGGTTTACCCGCCTCGGTCGAACGCCCCCACATACTCACCATGTACAGAGTGCCGGGCTTGAGTACAACTACTGCTGCCTCTCCTCCATCGCCATAACGCAGACACTGACCAGGCAGCGTTCGCTTCCCATCACTCCGCTCACCGACAAAACTCACTTGCCATGTTGGCTCCTGTGCCATTCCGGGTTCGGCAACCGCATTGCCACGGATCAACGGCGGGCTTCGACGCGCGCTCCGTGTATCTGGCACACCAAAGCACGGGGTACCCGCCAGGTCGCTGACGATCGTCGCCTGATAACGATCGGGTGGGGACACACCTTCAGCTTGAAATGCAGTACCTGCTCCAATCACAACGAAAGCAACAGTCCGCTGGATCATGGCGTTATCCAGGATGCTTGTTGTCGCGTGCCGCACCGCCGCGGCCAAGACCATGACCATGACCATGACCACGCCAATGTGCGGCTTCATGGCTCACAGTACTGCCACTGCACTACGCCGTCTTCCACTGGCACCTGTTTCACCTGCCGTCGTCCCTGCACGTCGACTATACAAAAATTGCCACTGTACCAGCGCGTCTGGGTCGGCTTATCTGGCTCAAGAATGTCACCCAGCATGACGACGGAATAATGCTCACCGCGCTCAAGTGCAGGCGCCGACGCCGAGCCTTCCGCGCCATATGCAATACATGTCCCAGCAGGCAACGAACGCTGGTTTCCGCCTTCCTGCGCAAAGGAGACTTTCCATAAAGGTGCTTGCTTGCTCGCTACCGAGCTGACGAGCACGGTAGCGATGACAGGAGCGTTGCGCCGCGCCTCGCGGGTGTCACCAACACCAAAGCAGGGCACGCCGCCATGATCCTCGATGACGACAGGTTGGTAGCGACCCGGCGGAGAAAACGCACAGGCCGACAACGGCATCATCAGACCGCCGACGATCAAGAGAGGCCATATGCACGGGCGCGTCATCGCGTGGTTCTCGGAAGATTGCTCGTGCTCTTACGATCGGCCAGGAACTCCGAGAGAACTTGTTCCAGCTTCGAGCCAATGCCAGGTTCTGAACGATAGCGCCGGTTGTTAAGCATGTAGGAACTCCCCCGGAAAACGGCAAGGAAATAATCCGCGAAAATATCCCCCTGCGCCTCCATGTTGTAATCGTGCAGTTTCTTAGTGTCGTCCAACTCGTAGTCGTAGGTCATGTTCGGACGCGGCGCACGTACCCACTTTACGTTGTAGCCCAGCTGGTACTGCCACACATGGGCCATTTCATGGATGAAGAACTGCTGGTAATTGATTTCGCCTGCCGAGAAATCCTCTTTATAGATCCCCTTCGGAAAATACATCTCGCCATTCGGCGTCACCGCCGTGTCTTTGTCCTGCAGGCCGAAGAACATCCAGTAGCCGTGGTTGTGCACCTTGACCTTGCTGTAATCCACCGAATCGCCATAGACCAGCCGTGCCATCTCGATCTCACCGCTGGTCAGGCCGCGCTCGTGTCCCGACGCCTTCACAGGCTGCACCGACGTTCCCACATCCTCAGCCGTGGTGATCACCGCATCCAACTCAAAGATTTCCGGCTCGTCGCCGGCCTCCATCCCCCCGCCGCCGCAGCATCCCTGCGCCTGCGCCGGCGGTTTCAACTCCGCACGCACCACCTTCTGGCTGTCATCGGTAGGAATGCGCTCGGTCACCCCATCCGGATCGGTGATGCCGGACACCGTCTCGCCATTGGCCAAGTGCAGGGTGTATTCCACCTCGCCCAAAGGCTTGTCGTCCTTGCCGACAAACCGGATCGCCTGGTCATAGGCCACCGGTACCAGCGCGCCCAGCATCGGCAGCAGGTCCATCACCTTGGAAGCGGTATTGGCCGCGCTCATCACGTCGGTCACGCCGCCGGCGCCGCCACCGCTCCCACCGCCGCCGTCGACGAACACCTGCGCCTGCTGGCTGGACAACACCTTGCAGCCGCAGGCCAGCGCCGCGCCATGCAGGGCGACCGGCTGGCCTTCCACGACGATGCTGGCATCGCCATCGACGATCGGGAAAACGCCCTTGTGCAGCGAAGGACAGGTCGCCTTGTCGCCGATGCGCGCCACGCCCTTGCCGGCGATGTCGGTCTCGGTGGAGGCGGTGATCACCGTGCCCCCGCTCGAGGTGGGATCTCCCAGAACTATCCAGTTTCGTGCCATCACCCGCATCCTTTGCCTGTGTGCATCGGCCATAGTGTCGGCCGATGCGGTTTGGGGCAACGTGATGACGCCAAGGGCGTGACCGCTGTCGCGGTTGGTTTTGTGAAGGGTGCGCCGAGCGTTCAGCGCACCCGCGTTGCCTCAACTGCTGGAGAGTTTCATCAGTACCAGTCCGCTGACGATCAGCACCGCCGCGCCGATACGCATGGCGCTGACCTGCTCGCCGAGGAACACGATGCCGATGATGAAGGCGCCGACCGCGCCGATGCCCGTCCAGATCGTGTAGGCCGTGCCCAGCGGCAGGCTGCGCATGGCCACCGCCAACAGCCAGAAGCTGGCGATCATGCCGACCAGGGTGATGAGGCTGGGAACCAGACGGGTGAAGCCCTGCGATTGTTTCATCGCCACGGCCCAGACGATTTCCAGCAGGCCAGCAAACAGTAATGCGATCCAGGCCATGACGGCCTCCTGTGCAAGGGGGCCAGGCCGTCCTGGTCGGTAAAATCCCGTGATGGGGGAGGCCGTCCTCCTGCGCCGGATTCTAGCAAGCCACGACGCTTCCGCCGCAGCCGCACGGCCAGGGGTTACAGCAGATTCATGCGCGGATGTCTGGCACAGCGCTGCACCGATGCGCTAGAATGCGCGTCTGCCGTCGGCCCTGCCGCACGTGCAAGCAGGCCGCCGCAAGGCGGCCAACGTCTCTATGGCGGCCCCGTCGGCCCCTCGCGACGCTAGGTCGAAAATCCCGCCAGGGCCGGAAGGCAGCAACGGTATCGATCGACGCGGGCGCCGAGGTCAGCCGGCGGGGCCGTCACCCATTTCGGCCCCGTGCTTTTCCGCCGCAGCGCACGCCAGCGCTCAGCCCAGCTGCATCGCCGTCGGCGCGGCCAGCGCCACGCATTCCCCACGCCCCGCCACGCGATGTCCCCGTGCCTGCATCGCCAGGCCATCGGCCACGCTGGAATAGTGGTACAGGATCATCCGCGCCCGGGTCGCGACATCGTATTCGCGCTCCAGGTCATCCACGCCGGTATGCGATGGATTGCCGTGCAGGCCGCAATCGTGGGCGATCAGTTCGTTGTCATCGGCATAGCGGGCCAACACTTCCGGGATCGGCCGGGTATCGCCGGTCCAGGTCAGTGCGCCCTTCAGGCGCAGGCCATAGGCGGTTTCCGGCCAGTGATGGCGCGCGGCAAACACTTCCAGGCGCACGCCTTCATGCCAGAAGGCTTCGCCCACCACGATCAACTGGAAGGCATCCCAGAAGTTGGCGCCGCCTTCGGCCAGCACGTTCGGGTAATCGCCGATGCGCCGGTGCAGTAACGGCACCACGGTGGCCGGCACGTACAGCCGCACCTTGCCACGTCGCTGCGGATTGAAGAATGCATCCACGAACAGCCGCTCGAAGCCGGCCACGTGGTCCAGATGCACATGGGTGACGAACACCGCCTCCGGCGCATGGCCGTAATGGTCCTGGAATGCGGTCAGGCCTTCGGCGCCGCAATCAATGGTCAGCCAGGGCCGGCCATCACGTTCGATCACCGCCATCGGTGAACCCAAGGCCACCGCCGACGCACTGCCGACGCCCATGAAACGCACATGCCACTGCATCAGGTGCCTCGGTTCCAGGCCAGGTCATAGGCGCGGCGCAGGCGCGCGAAATCCTTCTCGACGTCTTCGACGCTGCGCTCACCGCGACGCTTGAGCAGCGAGCGCAACAGGCGCTTGAGGTTGCGCTCGCGCCACCGCGTTGCGGGAATGCGGATCACCCCGCGGTCGAAGTCGATCAGCCAACCGGCACCACTGCTGTCGAACAGGATGTTGTGGGCATTGAGGTCGGCATGGTCCAGCCCGGCACGGTGGAAGCGCGCGACCAGCCGCCCCGCTTCCTCCCAGGGCGCGCCACGTCCGGCCACCTGCGCGCGGTCGGCCAGCGACCGGGCACCCTCGATGCGTTCCATCAGGATCGCCGCACGATAGCCCAGGCCCTGGCGCACGTAGAACGCGGCGATCGGCTGCGGCACCGGCAGCTTCAGGGCCTGCAACGCACGCATCAAGCGGAACTCGGCAAAGCTGCGGGTGCGGTCGGCACCACGCCACAGGTAGCTGTCGTTGACCAGCTTGGCGACCATGCCGCCGCGGCGGTAGTGGCGCAGCACGCAGGCACCAAACGGGGCATCGATGAACCAGGCACTGCCGCGCCCGCCTTCATCGACCGGGCGCGCCCGCTCACCCCACTGCTGCGGGGAGAACAGACCGGGCTCGGCTTGCCGCAGCCGTTCGCGGTCGAACAGAATGGCGCCCAGACCGCGCTCATCGCGGCAGGGCGTCAGTGCTTCATTGGCGTCAAATGCGACCATTCCTTTGAGTCTAACAACACCATGGCATCAACGTCCTCTTCCCTGTGTCTTCTGCGTCTATCCGCGCTCGGGGATGTCACCCACGTCGTGCCCCTGGTGCGCACCCTGCAGGCGGCGCGCCCGCAGACGCCGATTCACTGGGTGATCGACAAGGTGGGGCTGAAACTGCTCGATGGCCTGCCGGGCGTGACCTTCCATGCCTATGACAAGAAAACTGGCCTGGCCGGCATGCGCGAACTGCGCCGTCGCCTGCCCAGCGGGCGTTTCGAGGCCCTGCTGCAGATGCAGGTGGCCCTGCGCGCCAACGTGCTGTCGGCCTTCATACCTGCCCAGCGACGCATTGGTTATGACCGCAGCCGCTCCAGGGATCTGCATGGCCTGTTCATCAATGAGCGCATCCCGGACCGCCCGGGCATCCATGTGCTCGATGCCATCGGCAGCTTTTGTGAGCCGCTGGGCCTGCGCCAGGACAGCGTGAGCTGGGATCTGGCCGTGCCTGGAGACGCCCATGCCTGGGCACGCGCGCAATGGGACGACGACGGCCGACCGGTGCTGATGATTTCACCGTGCTCCAGCCATGTGCGCCGCAACTGGTATGCCGACCGCTATGCCGCCGTGGCCAATCACGCCTCGTCACGCGGCTGGCGGGTGGTGCTGTGCGGGGGCCGCAGCGAATTGGAGCGCAGCACCGCCGATGCCATCCAGGCGCAACTGGTCACCCCGGCCCTGGACCTGGTGGGCAAGGACACTTTGAAACAGCTCCCTGCCCTGCTGGCGCGCGCCGATCTGGTGATGACCCCGGACTCCGGCCCGATGCACATCGCCAACGCCATGGGCCGCAAGGTGCTGGGCCTGCATGCAGCCAGCAATCCACATCGCAGCGGTCCCTATTCCGACCGCCGTTACTGCGTGGACCGCTACGACGATGCCGCCCGCCGCTATCTGCACAAGCCAGCCGTGCAACTGCGCTGGGGCACCAAGATCGAGTTCGACGACGTGATGGGGTTGATCAGCGTTGAAGACGGCATCGCCGCCTTCGAGCGTTACTGCGCTGACCATCGCGGCGCCTGAGCGCAGTGATGCGGGCACGGCGCGCGCCCGTGACCGTGCTCGCGGTGTGCTCAGCGCTGAGCGCTGTAATCGGCGTAGGACTTTTCTTCCACGTAGGCCGATCCCAACGCCAGGTTGATGGCCTTCTTGATCCGCGCGCGCTCGTCATTGCGAAGGTAGACGCTACGGGCCAGATCGAGGAAGCCGGCACCGAAGTCCTGCGCTTTGTCCTTCAGTCGGATGGCGTCTTCGATATCCCACAGTTGTTCATTGATGGCCTTCAGCTCGGCGCGCAGGCTGGCGATGTCCTTGCCACCGGCCGGATGGGCCATCCAGGTGGTTTCCAGCGCCGACAACTCGCGGTGGACGTTGACCAGCTTGGCCGCATCGCTGATCCGTTCGGACTTGATCTGCAGGATGGAAATCTTGTCGAGCAGTTCGCCGAAGGAGACGGGGACGAGGATTTCAGCGGACATACGCGCTCCAGAAGCAGGGGGACGGTGCCAATTATGCCGGGTATGAAGGCAGGAACCCGGCTAGCGCGTGACTGGCTGCCATGCCCGCCAGATAAAGCAGAA